>JBLIMP010000017.1:0-26219 GCA_047638855.1 Cellvibrionaceae bacterium
CTGCAAATCCTTGCAAGGCCTGTGTTTTAGTTATGGCCGCAGTCAAGGTTGTTTTACCATGATCTACGTGTCCAATTGTTCCAATGTTTACATGCGGTTTGTCGCGTTCAAATTTTTGTTTACCCATTTTTATAACCTCAAATCAAATGAGAATTTGTTCCTAACAAAGTCAGAAACTAATCACGTTTCATGATCTCATCAGCAATCTGCTTAGTAACAGGTGAGTAATGAGAGAATTCCATAGTAAATGTTCCACGCCCTTGGGTCATAGAACGAAGATTAGTGGCATAACCAAACATCTCAGACAATGGTACTTTAGATTTTAAAGATTGAAGACCGTCCGCGCGCATCTCCATCCCTTCAACTAAACCCCGATTTGAGACAAAGCTACCCATTACGGAGCCACTATAATCATCTGGTGCTACAACCTCAACAGACATGACTGGTTCAAGGATGACAGGCTTACCTAATCGAACCCCTTCTTTCAGCACCATCTGACCTGCAATCTTAAATGACATCTCAGAGGAGTCAACGTCATGATAAGAACCATGAACAAGAGTCGCTCGAAGGTCAACTACAGGAAAGCCGGCCAATACTCCAGCTTCCATAGCTTGGCGGATCCCATTTTCCACAGGCTTGATAAATTCTTTCGGAATAATACCTTGTCGAATTCCATCGACAAATTCAAATCCAGATCCTGGTTCAAGCGGCTCGAACCTGCAAACCACATGGGCGTATTGACCGCTGCCACCCGTTTGTTTTTTATAACGGATCTCAGCTTTCTCAACCGGCGCAGTAATTGTTTCTCGATATGCAACCATTGGACGGCCGACATTCGCTTCAACTTTAAACTCACGTTTCATGCGATCAACAAGTACTTCTAGATGAAGTTCGCCCATCCCATAAAGAACAGTTTGCCCCGTTTGTTGGTCAGATTCAATTTTAAAAGTCGGGTCTTCTTCACCCAGTGCTTTCAAAGCTATACCCATTTTGTCTTGATCTTTAGTAGATTTTGGTTCGATAGAAACTGAAATCACAGGATCAGGAAATACGATATTTTCTAAAACAACTTGATTATCCAGATCACAAAGAGTGTCACCAGTAAATGTGAATTTTAGGCCGAGAACAGCGGCAATATCACCCGACTGAACTCTATCAAGATTCTCCCGACGATTGGCAAACATTCTAACCACTACGCCAATGCGTTCGGTCTTACGTTTTACCGGGTTAATAGCTTTTGTACCCGTTTCCAATACACCTGAGTAAACGCGGAAGTAAGACAAGCGGCCGACATATGGATCAGTAACAACTTTAAAAACCAAAGCTGCCAATGGCTCATCATCATCAGGCCTACGAATTACTTCTTCCCCATTTACCGGATTAATGCCAATAAGTGGTGGAACATCTAGCGGTGACGGCAGAAAATGGATAACTGCATCTAACAATGGTTGAACTCCCTTATTGCGAAGAGCAGTCCCACACATGACAGGATTAAATTGACTTCTAAGTGTTCCAACGCGGATCGCTACCATTAATTCTTCTTCGCTGATCTCTTCGCCTTCAAGATATTTCTCCATCAGCTTGTCATCAGCTTCAACAGCGATCTCAATCATCTCTTCTCGTTTCTGAGCAGCAATTTCAACAAGATCATCAGGAATCGGAATAATCTCAGCTGCTACCCCAAGATCGCCAGAGTCCCATACCTTTGCTTCCATTTTGATGAGGTCGATCACACCACGATAGTTTTCTTCGGATCCAATTGGCCATTGAATCGGTAGTGGTGTCGCGCCCAAACGATCTTTCATCATATCGATACAACGTTGATAATTTGCACCAACACGATCCATTTTATTTACGAAGCAAATACGTGGAACATTATAGTCATTCGCCTGACGCCAGACGGTCTCAGACTGTGGTTCGACACCAGCTACCGAGTCAAACACTGTGACTCCACCGTCAAGCACACGCAAACTGCGCTGTACTTCGGCCGTAAAGTCAATGTGACCCGGGGTATCAATAATATTAACCTGATGGTCCATCCAAAAGGTTGTCGTAGCTGCAGAAGTGATCGTGATTCCACGTTCCTGCTCCTGCGCCATATGGTCCATTGTCGCACCACCGTCATGAACTTCACCCATCCGGTGAATCATACCGGTGTAGTAAAGCACACGTTCAGTTGTCGTTGTTTTACCAGCGTCAATGTGGGCGATAATGCCTATGTTACGAACCTTATCCAAAGGATGACGGTTTGAATTACTCATTCTTTAGTTAAAGGGATTAGGCCGAAGCCTAAGCCCTTCCTCATATATATATGCTTTGTTTTCGCACGATCTTTCTAAAGATAAATCCTTTGCAAAAACCTAACTAACACAAAATTAGAAACGATAATGAGCAAATGCACGGTTTGCATCAGCCATACGATGTGTATCGTCCTTCTTCTTAACAGCAGAGCCCTGTCCGTTAGCAGCATCCATGAACTCTGCCGCTAACTTTTCTTCCATAGAACGACCACCGCGACTACGTGCAGCATCTAAAAGCCAGCGCATAGCCAAAGTAACTTGGCGGCGAGAATCCACAGGGATCGGGACTTGGTAAGTAGAACCACCTACACGCCGGGGCTTGACCTCAACCTGTGGACCGACGTTTTTCAAAGCATCTTCAAAAATTTCAAGTGGGGCTTTACCAGAACGTTGTTCAACTAATGCAAAACTGCGATATACCAATGTAGTTGCAGTACTTTTCTTACCATCTCTCATTAAACGATTAATGAACATCGCAACTTTAGCACTTTCATAGCGCATATCAGGTACGACTGGGCGTTTCTCGGGGCGATTACGTCTTGCCATGATTTAACTCCAATTATTTATCTGAAAGTATTTACTTCCGAGATCTCTTTGCGCCATATTTAGAACGGCCTTGTTGACGATCATTTACACCAGAAGTATCTAGTGCGCCACGAACCACGTGGTAGCGAACACCCGGAAGGTCCTTAACTCGACCTCCACGAATCAATACAACTGAATGGTCTTGAAGGTTATGCCCTTCGCCACCAATATAAGCTGTAACTTCGATCCCATTGGTCAGGCGGATACGAGCCACCTTACGCAAAGCCGAATTCGGTTTCTTGGGTGTCATTGTACTAACCTTAGTACAAACACCACGCTTTTGAGGTGCGCCCTTTGGCTGGCGAACACGACGCTGTTTAAAAGTATTGAATGTGTATTGGAGTGCAGGCGCTTTGCTTTTGCGTCGCACAACTTTACGTCCATTCCGAACAAGTTGATTAATTGTTGGCACGTTTATACTTCTCCTTGAACCCCTTAAACGGGGAGCGAATACTCTAGAATAGCCGACCCTTGATTTCTTTACTTATACAAACAAATCAAGGGGGGACACTACCTAGTTAATTAACGTTGAATTAATTAGATAATCGCAGATTAAATTTTGAAAATTTCAGTACGGGGTAAAAAGCCCTATTAAGCCACCTAGAAAATCTCTAGGTTTTCCCGACAACAAAAATCACCTGCCAAATAGTGACCAGGTGACCTCTATATATCTATTCAGTTTCTCTTTACAGGTAAAGTAAAGAATGGTGAATTTTAAACTCGAAAGAGTATTTTAGCGAATTGTTAACATACTGTCAAAGTTGCAACAACAGAAACAGCAATTCTATCAAACTGACCTCGATTGCTTGCTTGCATTCAAGGTCAGTTTAGAAGAACTTTTAATTATCTACGTGTATTACGAACTAGATCAAGCAAGCCGGACGAGCCGATAAACTGTGGCTTATTCTTTTTATCATCTTCTTTACCAAAACGGATCACATCCCCGGTAGTTGTAACAGCTTCTACCGCTAATCCCAAGCTTTGAAGCTCTTTGACAAGTACACGGAATGAAGCGGGAATACCCGGACCTTCGATTGGTTCATCTTTGACAATAGATTCGTAAGTCTTAACACGACCTTGAACATCATCTGATTTGACAGTTAACATTTCCTGAAGAATGTGTGCAGCACCATAAGCTTCAAGTGCCCAAACTTCCATCTCTCCAAAGCGCTGGCCTCCAAACTGAGCCTTACCACCTAACGGTTGCTGAGTAACCAAAGAGTATGGACCGGTAGAACGCGCATGAGCCTTGTCTTCAATAAGATGGGCTAATTTCAAGAAATGCATAATCCCAACAGTAACTGGCTGGTCAAATGCCTCTCCGGTTTTTCCATCGTGAAGAACTGTCTTGCCTACATTCGGGCCTGGTATTGATAGGGCCGCGCTAATTTCAGCAACTCGGTGCCGCAATTCGATCAGCGGTAGAGAACTTACATCAGACAGCAATTCTTTTTGCAACGAATCTTGATGCTCCTCAAGAATCCATACGATCCATTCAGTCATAGCAACCCGAAGAGCCTCATTATCGCTATCTTCCGAATTAGAATACATAATCCCATGTTCATCTACCACATCTGGCAATACGAGATCAGGATCATAATTTTGTGTACGAAGCCATTCACGTGCAGTCGTTATAATGCGATAACGGTCATTAGTGCGAAGCTTTTCAACATCGTAGCCTAGCTCACCCAACCAAGCAGAAAGATATAAATAAACAGCTTCTTGATTACTACGGAGAGACTCCATATCCATTCCAGCTTCTGTCATCTCATCCCACGCCCAACCTGCAACAACTTCTGCTGCTCTTTCAGCAATCCATGCTCGAGAAAGCTCAGCTTCAATCTGATGTTCTTTTGCTCCATCAAATACTGGTGTAACTGCTTGAAAGTGAAGACGATGAGCTGCCCACCCAAGATGGACTTCAAGTACCTGACCCAAATTCATTCGGCCGGGTACACCCATCGGATTAAGAATAATATCTACTGGACGGCCGTCTGGAAGGAATGGCATGTCTTCAATAGGTACAACCTTTGAAATTACACCTTTATTCCCATGGCGCCCAGCCATTTTGTCACCAACGGAAAGCTTACGGCGCTGTGCAACGCTAACACGAACCATCGTTTCAACACCGGCCGGAAGGTCACGATCTTGCTGACGATCAAAAACTTGAACATCAACAACCTTGCCCTGCGCTCCATGAGGAAGTCGCAAACTTGAGTCTTTAACCTCACGAGCTTTGTCTCCAAAGATTGCACGAAGCAGTTTTTCTTCCGGAGACAATTCTTTTTCACCCTTAGGTGTAATCTTCCCAACAAGGATATCGTTTTCACTAACATCAGCACCGATACGAATAATACCTCGCTCATCAAGGTCTTTTAATGCATCTTCGCTTACATTAGGAATGTCATATGTAATCTCTTCTGGCCCAAGTTTTGTGTCCCGAGCTTCAATCTCATGCTTTTCAATATGAATTGAGGTGTATTTATCATCACGAACAAGCTGCTCATTTACAAGAATAGCATCTTCATAATTTCCACCTTCCCACGAAAGAAATGCAATTACAACATCCTGGCCTAAAGCCAAGCTGCCGTCCCGAGATGAATAACTGTCAGCAAGGACCGTGCCTTTCTCGACACGTTGCCCTTTAACTACTATTGGGCGCTGGTCAATACACGTACTCTGATTTGAACGAGAATATTTGCGTAGCTGATAAGTACGGGGGCCGCTTTCGCCAACAATAACAATTGCATCACCAACAACACTTACAACTTCACCTGCTTCAAATGCAAGTACAACTTGACTAGAGTTCAACGCCGCATGCGGCTCCATGCCAGTGCTCACAATTGGAACGTCTGGAATCAACAATGGAACAGCTTGACGCTGCATGTTAGAGCCCATTAAGGCACGGTTAGCATCATCATGCTCAAGAAACGGAATCAATGAAGCAGACACACCCACAATCTGACGCGGAGCTACATCCATAAAATCAATCCGTTGAACGTTTGTAAATTCAAACTGTTGATTACGACGTGCTGGAATCCGGCGATCAACGAATTGACGGCGAGTATCGATCTTGGCATTACCTTGAGCAACACTATAGCGGTCTTCTTCATCGGCCGACATATAAATGATCTCTTCCGTAATGAAAGGCATTACCGCGACTTCATCAAGGCTAGCCGCTTTAATCACTTCAAAGTGAGCCTGAGTAATTTCAACGCCTTGCTCAACAATGTCATCCCCATTACTGTCAACAATATCAACAAATGCGTCATGCCCAACCATAGCAGGATCATCACCAGCAAATTGTGAGATAACTCGACGGTACGGCGTTTCGATAAATCCATATCGATTAACCCGAGCGTAGGTGGCTAAACGACCAATAAGGCCGATATTTGGCCCTTCAGGTGTTTCGATAGGGCATATACGACCATAATGGCTATGATGAACGTCACGAACTTCAAAGCCCGCACGTTCACGGCGTAAACCACCAGGACCAAGGGCTGAGATTGTTCGTTTATGTGTTAATTCAGCTAGCGGATTCGCCTGTTCCATAAACTGGCTCAACTGCGAACTACCAAAGAACTCACGAACTGCTGCTACAACCGGGCGAATATTAATCAAAGAAATAGGAGTTACATTCTCATCATCTTTAATCGACATACGCTCTCGAACAACACGTTCCATACGGCGTAGGCCTACTCGCAATTTAGCTTGAAGCAACTCTCCAACCGTTTTCACACGACGATTACCAAGATGGTCGATATCGTCAGGGCGCGATTGGCTATTATTAATGCGAATCATGTGACGCAGCATTTCGACGATGTCTTGCTGCGTAATTGTCCGATGCTCACCAGGAACATCATTCTGCAAACCTAGTCGCTTATTAAGTTTATAACGGCCAACACGTGCCAGATCATAACGGCGATTATCATATAACTGCTCGAAAAGATATTGGCTGGCATTCTCAAATGTTGGAGGATCACCAGGACGCATTCTTTTGTAAAATTCAATTAAGGCTTGCTCTGCAATATTCTTGTCTGGGTCCCAGACTGGCTCTTGCTCAATGGTTCCAGGCATGTAAAGATGTTCGCCGTTGTTATCAACATCTTCAAACAGTGCCATGATCTCTTCATCGGTTCCTTCTTTAAGAAGAGGGTTACCCAAGCCATCATCAACAGCTGCCATTGCCCGTAGGAACAAACTCGCAGGAACTGTCCGTTTACGATTGAACTTAATCGTTAGATAATCAGTTTTGCGTGTTTCAAATTCCATCCAAGCACCACGGTCTGGAATCAATTTTGCCATTGCCAATGGTCGGCCGGTTGCTTTTTCAGCTTCAACTTCAAAATAAGCACCAGGGGAACGAATAAGCTGACTAACAACTACACGCTCTGTACCATTAATAATGAAGGTGCCGCCACCGGTCATTAAGGGAAAGTCTCCCATAAAGATATCTTGAACAATTGGCTGGTCGAGGTCTTGACGGTAAAGAAGAACCCGAACATAAAGCGGAGCAGCATAGCTCATATCTCGCTCTACGCATTCTTCAACAGAATATTTCGGCTCTTCAAACCAGTATTTAAGATCAAACCCTTCTGTTTCGGGCTGATTGCAGGGAAAATAGAGCTTTAAGTCCCCGTTATAACTTACAATTGGAGAAATTTCTTGAAAAAGCTCAGTAAGGCTTTCGGCCTTAAATTGAACGAATGAATTTAACTGTATATCAATCAGCTTAGGCAACTCGAGTGTTGTTGTCGCCTTAGCATAGTTTTTCTGTATACGAACTGTCATTATTCAGACCTGCTCCTGAAAATGGGTAACCTTTTTTTCAGATCGATTTTCAGACTAAAGATAAAATATAGCCTTTTGCAAAAATCGATTTCTTACACTTGTCCCAAACACACAAAATGCACTTTGCCTTAAGACAAAGCACAGTAGAGACTCTGCTCTATAACTTCATTGTAATTGTATGGATCAAAAATATAGTATTGTACAAGCGCAAGTCGTCCGAGTGTTCGAGCGAAGGAAAATAATATCAGATTTAACTGGTATGTCAAAGCTATTCTTACTTAGGAATCACCCTGATTACATATTGCATATTTACCAATGTCAAGCCAATTCATCGCTAGGTATTGTTAGATACAAGCTGCCTATACACAGATTGTATTTTTTTAGCCGCAACCGGCCATGTAAAAGTGTCCGCGACTCGTTGTCGAAGTAATGCCCCTTTAGCATCTCTTACTTGGGGGCTACGTGCTAAATCGGTAATCGCTTGTGCCATCCCTTCAACATGATGCGGCTCAACCCATGTTCCATGTTCACCCAAATATTCTCGATGGACAGGAGTATCAAAAGCAATAGTTGGTAATCCTAATGCCATATAATTCAACATCTTTCCACTACCCTCAGTACTTGAAATTTTTGCTGTAATCGCAATATCGCCTATTGAGAGCATGTGCGGGGCTTCTGCATAATTGATTTTTCCGGTGAAGGTAACGCAATCAGACACGCCCATCTGCTGAGCTTGAAGCCGGTATTTTGGTACATCGGGAAAGCCCATGATTAAAAAGTGGATGTCCTCACGTTGCTGTTTAAGCAGTTGTGCAGCTTGAAGCAGGTAAGGAATGCCTTGATAATCTGTGAGTAGGCCAAGATAAACAACTAGGATTTGCTCAGGCTTGATCCCAAAACGACTACGTATGACAAGTTTTGAATCGGCCGTAAACAGATTTGGATCAAATCGATTCATGTCAACACAGTCGGGTAAAGCGTAAATACGCTGCTTCGGAACCCGGTACTCGTGATGAAGTGTATATTGGGCTTGACCCGAACTGGTCAAAATTACATCGGCCCGATGGTTGAGAAAACGCTCAGTACGACGAATCATACGGTGAAAGGGGCTACTGTGACGCAAAAAGTTGTGATCGATCATTTCGGCCGTTAAGCTGCCTTGGAAATCAAACACAAGTGGAATACGAAAAAGCGCTGAGAGCACCCACCCAATCAAAACACCTTCATGCATATGGGCATGAATAATGTCAGGTTTCTCTTTAAGCATCACCCAAAACGATTTGAAGGCCAAATAGATATCAAATACGATTTTATGACGAGAGGAGCCAACTTCGTAATCGACCCGATATGGAATAGGAGCAGTACGCCGGATATCGATGCCAGGCAAATCACGCCCTTTGTAGTAGGTTGTAACAATAATCTGATAACCGAGATTTTGTAAGGCAAGGGTTTCTTCAAGAATACGGATATGCCCACCGTAGTCACTAAAAAAAGATGTCGGGGCAATCATTAGCACCTTTTTAGCGTTTTCGTTATGAACTTTGTCGCCGGTTTCAGCCAAAGACGTTACCCCTTGTTCTGCCGCTTGCGGCCGAACAAATTCCCCATAAACATGTCGCGTAAGCCTTCTTTATCTACTTGCGAGGTAGGTGATTCGTCCCATTGGTTATCCTTTCGGGTTTGAAGCCAAATATCACGCTTAAATGAACGTTCAGAAACCAATTCACTCACAGTTTGCTCATCAGCCACTTCAACCCAGCGTTTAATCTCTTCAAGTGCAGAGATATATTGGTTAATCCAGTGAACGGCCGAAGTTTTGTCGCTAAAGATTTCCTGTGCTATTACATCGCCCCGGTCTGCAAAACCTGCCGTGCCTGTCGCAAAGCGGTTCCCAGCAAGTCGAGTCATATCTAGCCACGCTTTTTGAGAATTTAATGCTTCAAATAAGGCAAGTTGTGAGATCTGGGGCAACAGGTCTAAGGCTTGCATATACGTATCATACTCGTAGGGATCAATAAAATACGGGGTCCCGCCAGCCAATTGGCCAATGGCGCGCACCGTTGCCACCGCCCCTTCATCTACTTTTGCTGACGGCATCAGGCAAAATAAACTTTTACGAAAAAGATCTGCAGTCGCACCCTCAATTGGGTCGGCCGGAGTTGGGCCAAAAGTGTGGACGCTTTGAACTGGAGCTGAACCAACATAAAAACCGTGAGACAGAAGTGTGTCGGCCAATTTTTGATAACTCTGGCTTTTGGGCGAAAGATGGGTGATTACAACATGCTCTTGAATGGTGGATCCCATCAAACCAAAGATATTAGTCGTTTCAGCCGGACCCGCGTCGATAATGATGATGTCGGCTACAGTCAGTGCCTTTTCCAAATCAGATTCTGACAAGTCAAGAATCTTTTTCTCAACTGCCCGTGACATCAACACATCATCAACATCATAGCCAATGAGGTTTAGGGTCGGTGCACCCTCTTTGATTGCAAGCGCAAAGGAGAGGCTTGCCCGTGTTAGTCCGATAAAAGTAATGTTTTGTGCTTGCATTTTTTAGTGGTTAGTGGGTAGTGGGTAGCAAGTAGTTTTCACTAATCACTGCCCACTAATCACTTATCTTTTAATCACTTATCTTTCTACCAGCCCATATCGTCAGCGACCCAGCCTAGGTCAATACTTTCTAATGTTGTGCGAGAAGGAACGCCAGCAGCATCCCAACCGGCTTGATCATAATACATGTCAATCGCAGCTTCGGTCTCTTCTCGTTCGAGAATAATGCCATCGCTTCGGCCGCCTTCGAGTGCTTTTTTATAGAGCTTCTCGGGCAAAGCATCGTTTGCACGGGTTAGCCCTTCGCGTAAATTAAAAGCCCTCATTAAGTTTGTGCGTTTTTGCCCAATACGCTGAATTTCATCCACGCTGACGTCCCAGCCGGTAGCGGCCGACATAAAATCAGCCATATCTACGGGTGTGTAGAGCTGCCATCCCGCCCCAAACACAAACTGACAAACCGATATCGTATCGGCCGCACCATAGGTGTAATGGGTTTTAAGGGTAAATTCAACTTTTTCTTTACCCAAAGACTTTGTTGGAACTGGTGTAGTTAAACCCAATGGTTCGAGATATTTGGCAGTGCCTTCATACGCTCGCTCATTATAACTTGTATCGTGCTCACTTGATTGATGGTCAGCACCAAATCCATTCACCGCATAAATCAGGCTCATGGAGCGTTTAACCTGTGGCATATGAGCTGGAAGTTCTTGCCCTTTGACGGCTACAAGATATTCATGCCCTTTGCCTAAATGATCAGCCGCTTTAACTGACCCCATCGCCAAAACATCGCCAAAGCCTTCCCGATTCAATGTCTTTAACAACATTTCGATCATCGCGTCAGCATTGCCATAGCTCAGATCAATCCCATCGGTTTCTTCGAGGGTTAATAATCCTTTCTCAAAACATTCCATCGCCCAAGCGATTGTTGCACCGCAAGAGATCGTATCGACCCCATACTCATTGCAAAGCTGATTAGCATAGGTAACCGCGTGAAGATCGCTGACACCACAATAAGAGCCAAACGTTGCGATGGTTTCATACTCGGGGCCGCCGTATTCTGGAATAATTTTCTTATCTTTGTACTCAGATTCTGCTACCCGTTTACAACGGACGATACAAGCGTAACAGGTGTCGCGCCCTTTGCGGTCTTGCTTGTCATCAGCCGCCCCCGCCAATAATTCATCATAAAGCCGGATACCGTCAATCGCTTCTGCTTCCTCTCGGGTTTTCATAACCCCAGCATCCCAGTTATAAGATGGAAGTCCACCAGAACCATACTGTGGCATCACAACCCCGGCCGTGCCGTATTTGCCAAACTCTGCCATGCCAGTTGGTTCAAGGTCTTTTACACCTTGCTTTGACATCGCCAAAATCGCTTTGCGGTCCCCAGGTACAACTTTTTGTTTGCCGCGTACCACAATCGCTTTGAGCATTTTACTACCCATGACAGCACCCACACCGGTACGACCCCAAGCTCGATTGCTCATGTTCATGATGGCGGCAAAGTTTGAAAGTTTCTCGCCAGAGATACCGATCTGGGCAATTTCAATCTTTTTGTCGTTAAGTTCTTCTTTCAGAATCCCATCTACCGCAAGCGTTGATTTGCCCCATAAATGGCTGGCATCATGCAGTTTGGCCTCACCGTGAATAATAGAAAGGTAAAGTGGTTTTTCAGATGCACCTTTGATTACGATGGCATCAAAGCCAGCGAATTTAAGCTCGGCCGGCCAGAAGCCTCCCGCTTGACTATCAGCAATCCCTCCGGTGCTGGGAGATTTACAGGTTACTGTACAACGACTTTGACCGCTAACAGGCAAACCGGTTCCAGCGCTTGTAGCAAACACGAGCGTGTTTTGAGGATCAAGTGCGTCGATCCCAGCCGGGCTGTTTTTCCAAAGGTAATAAAGTCCCATAAGACTTCCACCAATATATTGACGGTAGAATTCTTCTGTGGGTTCTTCAACCTCAAGGGTTTGACTTGTCATATCGACGTGTAAAATTTTGCCTGTGAAACCGTACATCGTTGCACTCCTTTTCGCTTTTGAAAATAGATAGGTAAATGACTACTTTAAAGTTAATCCAATTAATGATGTGAATTCTAACACTGTCTCAGATCAGTGAAAACCTTTCTGGCATAATCAGAGATCAAAAGGTATCCTACAAAATTCATAAACACTTTACAACCAAAAGGCAACTTACATGCAAGGGATTACCTCAAAACCAGTTGAACCTCAAAATGAATATGTTCCCATGATTCGAGATATGCCGCTTGCAGAACGGCCGCGTGAAAGATTAGAACGCGTAGGTTCGTCGGCCGTCTCAACCAGCGAACTGCTCGCGATTATTTTGCGTACAGGCAGCAGCGGAGAGCATGTTGTACGTTTGGCCGAACGGATCTTGTTCCACTTTGGCGACTTACGCAAAATTGAGCAGGCGACTATCGCTGAGTTATGCCAAGTTAAAGGGATTGGGCCAGCCAAAGCTGTAGAGATTAAAGCAGCTATCGAACTCGGGCGGCGTGCCAAATTGGCCGGTGTGCCAGATAAGCCACGTATTACGACGCCGGCCGATGCCGCCAACCTTGTGATGTCAGAGATGGGAATTCTTGAACAAGAACATTTACGGGTGATGTTGCTTGATACTCGAAACAATGTGCTAAAGCTAGCCACCATTTACATCGGTAGTTTAAATGCAGCTGTCGTGCGGGTAGGCGAGGTTTTTCGAGCCGCCATTCGGGAGAATGCAGCAGCCATCATTGTTATTCATAATCATCCATCGGGAGATCCGTCACCCTCTAATGAAGATGTGAAAGTTACGGCCGAAATTGTGAAAGCGGGCAAACTGCTTGATATTCAAGTGCTAGACCACCTTGTCATTGGCAATAATAAATTTGTGTCGATGCGTGAACGTGGTTTAGGGTTTGAGGAGTAATCACCAACATTCGACCGGTCATATAACTATGTCCTGCGTGAAAGTTTATTGACAACTGGTTAGGAGCCATTCACAATACCGACCCTATGGCTGATGTCAATATTCTTCAAAATGAACAAATGAATCGGGGCTTTCGCCCATATAAGGGAAACGAAGCGCTCATCGTACCGGTTTCTTGGGCACCATGGTGGCTCAAACGGATCGAGACGATTGATCCGGAATGGAAGAACGCGATCCCAACTTACAAACCGATAGCAGGTGAAGAAAGCGATAGCGGCCGAACATGTATGCTGGAGACCCCTTTTGCTGCCCATATTGGTGGTCTATATCAGCAAGTACCAACCGTTGCGGGGGAAAAGTATGATCTTGCCATAGACGGGATGGCGATCTCAAGCGAATCGGAAGAAGAAGGGGAGATAAGAAACCCGGCCGATGTGAATATGCAAATCGGCGTCGATCCAACAGGTGGAACCGATGGGGACAGCCCCCTAGTTGAATGGAGCAAGGTACAACAGCCGGTAAACCGCTGGCAGACATTACGTACAACTGCCATGGCTCAAACAAATACAATCACCGTTTTTGTGCGCTCTGCCCCCAGCTTGCCAAGACGCCAACAGCAGGTTTTTTGGAAAAACGCTGTTTTACAGCCCAGCGGCCGATATCGCCGCAGTACAAGCATTGTTGGGCCAGGTGATACGCATATCCAATTAAATCCAGATCGGCCGGAGCCAGAAGAAGAAGCAACGGCCACTGTTTCCTCTCTTACCCCCCATGATTTTTCAGCCCTGCGAATTATCAATGCCAGTAATGAGCCAGTCACAACCGTGCTTGTAGACAAAGGGCAAGAAGATGATCGATATTATTGGAAGTTTAGTTTCGTCCCAATAGAAAAAGGATTGCACGACATCAGGTTTGTCGCAGACAATGGCTCTCGTTTATTGGCGCAAAGGCTCATTAGGGTTTCACGAGAAGTACAAATTGTCTCTAGTGGACAACCACGGCTAGATTTCACCCGCACCTATGTGTTGTTGCCGCCAACGGCTACAGAAGATTGGGCAGCCGCCGCCGCAAAAGGCAGTTTTGAAGGACGTTATACGGTTGGCTTTTCGGCCGATGATTCGGGACTGGGTGAAGTATCTGAACGAATTGTAATTGGTGTAAACCCCCATCACTGGCCAGAGACGCTAACCGGTTCATGGTATCAACAATATTATCCCGGCACGAAATTTGTCCCGGTTGTTGCTAATTCTCCGGCCGACCTCGAAAGTTGGTTACGGGATTGGCTGTACGAGTAAAAGATAGGGAAATTATTTCTCTATCTCTAAAAAATTATGCATTCTGAATTTTGGCTAAATGTTTGGGAAAACGGAAATTTAAATTTCCACAATAGTAAGACAAACCCTTTTTTGATGAAGTTTTGGCCAAAATTAGGCTTAAAACAGAGCGATTCCGCTTTTGTTCCATTATGTGGCAAAACGCTTGATATGGTCTGGCTGGCGGAGCAAGGGCATCAGGTTATCGGAGTAGAGCTAAGCCGGTTGGCGGCTGAAGCATTCTTTGATGAGAATAATATAGAGGCTGATATAAGTGAAGCTGGAGCTTTCACATCATGGCGAGCAGAAGGCATTGACCTGCTTGTGGGAGATTTCTTCAACTTGACGGCCGAACATCTGCATGATGTCCGTGGGATATTTGATCGGGCTGCGATGGTCGCTTTGCCGGAAGCGGTGCGAAATGATTATGCCCAGCATTTAGCAAACGTGTTACCGGCCGGAGCCAAAATCCTACTCATCTCTTTTGAGTATGATCAAGCGAAAATGTCAGGGCCACCTTATTCAGTCCCTTACTCAGAAATCAAACGGATATTTGAGTCGAGATTCACTGTTGAAAAACTTGATCAGCGAGATTTGATCGAGAAAGCGCCTGGCATGCAACGGAGCGGGTTAACCAGTTTTGAACAGCATATTTATCTACTCAGCAAACTCGATGATTGATCAGCAGGACGCACCTCGATGTAGCCCCCTCGTACTTTTAATTCACACGTTATCGAGCGATTTCCCCACGCACGGGATAATCCTCAATTGCCCAGTGTTTTTCTATGATTGATTCGAGAAACAACGGATGTTCAGAGGATGGAAGACCTCGTAACAGTTTGGACTGTTTACCTTGTCCTGTAATAGCGTGAAGCTCAAAATTTCCTTGGCTCAAGTTGTTTTTACGGTTAAATGAAGAATTATTTTCTTTGCTGTAAAGTTGTTGAACAGTCTCTCGTTCAATTGATTTATGCCCGAACCAAGGAAAAGGGCCATGCTTAATCACAAGCGAATCTAAATCAACAGATACATGGGTGGAGTTGAACAACATAGCTAAACTATAATATCCAATACCGAGACCTACCCACACATGCGGAATCAACATCATCCCAAAAGCCATCCATATATTCCCAGCCTGAAACGCCCCGATAATTCCTATCCCTAGTGTAGAAAACATAATTCCGTTCCAAAATATAGAAAATAAAATTAGAAACACAGCTGACCAATGAAACCAGCGCCATTGAATGTGCATTTCTAAGTTTTGATTACCGACAATCATTTTTTCAGGTTTGGGTGGCAACGATACTTTTTGTTCCTGTTTCAGTAGACCTATGCATAGCTCATCAGAAAAATCAAAAAGATGACCACATACAGCACATTGCCCAACCATTTTTTGAATATTGACATTTTTAGCCGGAATTTCGGCCGCACATTTACGACAATTTAGTTTCATGACATCAGCTCAACTAGCAAAGCTCTTAAAATAAGCAATGTGACCAATACGTACAATCCACAAAAATGTTCTGATTCTTTGACCGATGTAGGACATATGAACCCCCAGCTTGATCAATTGTTGCAAGGTGGGACAGCACAACAATTGTTTGGTGTTTAGAATTCATTTTGCTATACTTTTTAAATGGTTTATGTGGGGCATCACAACAAAACTATTGTTCTAAAAATAGCAGAAAACAGCCTCTTTTAAGGGTTAGACGTGTTATTACAGCATCAGGTTGGTCAAAAAAGTAGCACAATCTGCCCAATTGTATAATTTGGGCACAACATTCAATCTACCAGTTCTGGAGATAAGTCATGAAAGTAACCTGTTTGCAAGAAAATCTCGCTAAAGGGTTAGGCATTGTAGGACGCGCGGTTGCCAATCGCTCGTCATTGCCAGTGCTTGCCAATGTCCTATTAGCTACCGACAACGGCCGACTAAAATTATCAGCCACTAACCTTGAAATTGTGATCACTTGTTGGTTGGGGGCCAAAGTCGAAGAAGAAGGCGCGATCACCATACCGGCCCGAACCTTGATCGACTTGGTCAATAATCTACCTCCAGAACAAATTGAACTGACCCTTGATGAGCAAACCCAGACGCTGCATTTGGGCAGTGTTCGAACTGAGGCCAATATTAGAGGCATCGACCATCAAGAGTTCCCGCTGGTCCCTGAACCTGCAACTGAAAATCGGATCAAAATCGAAACAAAAATGTTTAAAGAGATGATTTCGCAGGTGGCGTTTGCGGCCGCGGCCGATGATACCCGGCCGACCTTAACCGGCATTCTGACCCGCATCGAGGGAGATACCATCACGATGGCAGCAACAGACGGCTTCCGTTTGTCTGTACGTGAAGGAAATATCGATGGGTTTGTCGAAGAGCGTGTCGAACTGATCATTCCAGCCCGGGCCTTGAATGAAGTTGCCCGTGTCGCAAATGATGATATGGAGCATGTTTACATCTCAATGCCAGAAGGACGCAGTCAAGTAGTGTTCGATATGGAAAGCGTTGTGGTCATCAGCCAACTCATCGATGGAGCATTCCCAGACTTCACGGCCGTACTTCCTAAAAAACATACCACCCGCACAGTTATTAGTACCAGCGAATTTGCGAAAGCGTGTAAACGTGCTGATATCTTCGCCCGTGAAGCGAGCCACACTGCACGCGTACGCATAGAGCCAGGGGATGAGATTACTCCAGGCTTCACGACTATCACGGCAACCAGCACCGAAACGGGTGATAATGTGGCTCAGCTCGACGCGGATATTGAGGGAACAGCGGTTGAGATCGCGTTCAATGTCAAATATATGATTGAAGTGCTCAACGTGATGGGAACTCCTCAGGTAGCGATTGAAACCAATTCAGCCATGGAACCCGGAGTGATTAAACCGGTGGGTGATACGAAGTTCACCCATGTGATTATGCCTATGCATTTCGGCCGCTAACCTACGTAGGCGGTCAATCTCATCAAATTAACGAGTTGGCTTGTACGTAGTTGGACATCTTTTCCGTTTAACGTTCTTGTTTCACGGAACAGATCAACCCGCTTTGACAGGTTCAATCTTCTACAAGTGATAATCCATATTCTCCAATAATTGATCCAGGTTGTCACGATCGTTTGCCCATCTACCCGGGTTGAGGCGAATATATTCCCTAACACGATTCAGCTCGCCTTCATCCCGCACAATCCGATCATAGTAGCCCCGTTGCCAAAATGGTATTTCTGGATTATCAAGATGCGGCCGCACATTTCGGCCGACAACCTTTTTGAACGTGCCTACAACCGACCCAACTGATTTTGGCATAATCGATTGTTTTGAACTCATCCGTTTCGCCTAAAAAGAAGAGGAGATGCACATGATTCGGCATAACGACCCATCGGCCCAGCGTGATATGGGTGCACGAATCATAAGTCGGCATTTTCAGCCAAACCAATTCGGCCGCTTTTTTAATGATCGGCTTTTCAAAATACAAAATCCTTTGGTGCGTACAAATTGTGACAAACTAATATGACGGGGTTCGATAATCCCAATCAGGTTTCCGGATTGAATTTTTGCGGCGGGCAGGTTTTTTCATAATTGACTCGTAGGGGCTTTACATTCGCCGAAAATAATATCTCAAATCGGCGGTTGGTTGTGCGAATGTATCGCCCATTGGCGGATCGTTGTTGAACGAAAACATTTTCATGCCGTGGGCGACACATTTTCAACGATGCTTGCCGTCTAGTTTAGGTTTGACGGAAAATGTGGTCGCCCCTACCCCCGTATCTGCCCATTACCCAATACAACCCACTTATACGTCGTCAACTCTTCCAAACCCATCGGCCCGCGTGCGTGCAGCTTCTGCGTACTTACCGCTACCTCAGCCCCCAAACCAAACTCACCGCCGTCATTAAAACGGGTGCTCGCATTCACAAACACGGCCGATGAATTGACCTCATCGACAAACTGCGTTGCGTTTTTCCAATCATTGGTGATGATGCTGTCTGAATGGTCTAGGCTGTGATCCTGAATATGGGTAATCGCCTCTTCTAACGTGTCCACGACTTTTAATCCCAAAATCAAATCCATCCATTCCGTACTGAAATCATCTGGCCCGGCCGCCTCATAACTCGCACTATGGCCATTTTGATTCAACACCGCTAACGAGCGGGGGTCCGCTTTCAAGCTAACCGCGTTAGACGCCATCCGTTCAGCCACCTGCGGAATAAACAATTGGGCGACATTTTTGTGAATCAGTACTGTGTCGAGCGCATTGCACACGCTCGGCCGTTGGACTTTGGCATTCTCGATGATGTTGAGAGCGTCTCCAAAATCGGCCGACTCATCAACAAACACATGGCAAATCCCAATTCCGCCGGTAATCACCGGAATCGTCGCCTGCTCACGGCACAGCTTGTGCAGCCCTGCCCCACCTCTGGGGATCAACATATCGACATACTGATCAAGTTTCATAAACTCACTTACCAACGCCCGATCTGGATTATCGATGTACTGAACAGCCGCCGCTGGGATGCCCGCCTTTTCGAGCGCAGCTTGAATCACCGTCACGAGTGCCATGTTTGAACGCAACGTCTCTTTTCCCCCACGTAAAATCGCCGCATTTCCTGTTTTGAGCGTCAAGCTGGCGATGTCTATTGTCACATTCGGCCGGGCTTCGTAGATGACACCGATCACCCCAATTGGCACACGGCGGCGGGTGATTTGCAAGCCGTTGGGCAGATTTCGGCTGTCAATGGCTGAACCGACAGGGTCCGGTAAAGTTGCCACGGCGCGGCAATCATCGGCCAGCTTGGCGATCCGCTCTTCGGTCAGCAACAGCCGGTCGAGCAACCCAGATGTCAGCCCATTGGCTTCCCCATCTACAATGTCTAACGCGTTCTGTGCCAGTACCACGGCCGCTTGTGCCTCAAGCTCATCGGCGATGATGTGCAATGCTTTATTTTTTTGATCCGTCGTTAGTTTGACCAGCTCTCGTGAGGCGAGTTTGGCCGCTTTTCCCATTTTATTTAAGTCAGTCATTTTGTTCCAAGATGCTAGATGTTGGTACTGTAGGCCTGCAACTAACATCTAACATCCAATATCTACTATCTACTATCTACTACCTGCTTTCTAATAACACCATGTCATTATGATGCACCGCTACTTTGCCGTAGGCGTATCCCAAAATATTTTCAATTTCGTCTGATTGGCGACCAGCGATCCGTCCCAAGTCAACGCTATTATAGCGGGCCAATCCTCGGCCGATGATCGTCCCATCCTCTTGTTGAATTTGGACTGTTTCACCCCGCACAAAACTGCCCTCAACGGCCGTAATTCCGGCTGGGAGCAAACTACGTCCTTTTTCTTGGCGCAATGTTCGGCTCCCCATTGCGTTGACCGTAATCGCCCCGCTTGTGGCGGAACCAGCCAGCAACCAGCGTTTGCGATTGCGCACCGGGTTTTTGACGGCGGGGAATCTCGTGAATGGAACCCCATCGTTTTGCAAAATACGGGTGATGATGTTTTTTTCAGATCCGGCCGCAATCACGACATCGGTTCCGGCCCGTGTGGCAGTTTCGGCCGCCTGCAATTTTGTCGCCATGCCGCCCGTCCCCATCTCCCCTTTACCCCCCGCCAATTCGCGAATTTCATCATCAATCGCATGAACTTCTTGGATCAGTTTTGCATCGGGGTTCGATCGAGGGTCGGCCGTGTACAGCCCTTTCTGGTCGGTTAACATAATCAGCAGATTAGCATCTGCTAGCACCGCCACCATCGCCGATAAATTATCATTGTCGCCGACTCGAATCTCTTCTGTCGTAACCACGTCATTCTCATTCACAATGGGAATAATGCGATGGTCAATTAAGGCTCGAAAGGTATCACGGGCGTTCAGAAAGCGATTGCGTGCTTCAAAATCAGAGCGAGTAAGCAACACTTGGCCCACGTGAATATCATAAATCTCAAACAGCCGCTCCCATTCAAACATGAGGCGTGACTGCCCCAAAGCGGCCAGCATCTGTTTTTCGGCCACTGTCCGTGGCTTCGCCTTCCAACCAAGCCGGTCTTTACCGGCTTGAATGGCACCACTAGAGCAAAGGATGATTTCGCAACCGGCCGTATGTAGCTCGGCCAACTGACGCACAATTTCGGCCATGCCCGGCTTATACAGGCGACTTTTTCCAGCCGTTAATACACTGGTTCCAACTTTAACAACGATACGTTTTGACATAATTTTCCGGCCGATAATTATAACATCGTTTCTACCAGAAATTTTGAAGATTAGACAGTTTTGAAATCTCGGCCATTATATTTGCCTAATTGAAATAATTAATCTATGCTCTTTGAAAGTTAGAGTCCAGAGTCAGAGTGTAAATAATCTTATCAATTCGATTATCCAGCCATGTTTGGTCATGGCTGACGGAGCACTTACCAAAGTTGAATCACAACGGTCAAACGCAAAGTAGTTTCTGGAATACCGTTATAGATTTCATTTTACCCCCAATCTGTAACGGGTGTGAAACCACGGGGAGCCTTCTCTGCGCCACATGCGAAGATAAATTGATTTGGTTAAAAGAGCCTCTTTGCATGGTCTGCGGTCAGCCGGGATTTCGTGCCGGAAAATGCCGCCAGTGTACAAAAGTACTTCCTGCTATCGATAAAATTCGAGCGGCCGTCTTATATACTGACCCTGTGACACGCATCATGCATCAATTTAAATATTACGAACAATTCGCATTGGCACGTACCTTGAGTGGCATGATGGCGAGTGTTGCTAAGGAGCTATGCGAAACACACCCTGCAAACTTACTCATTCCTATCCCACTGCATCCGAACCGTGAAGCAGAACGTGGGTACAACCAATCATATTTATTAGCGGCCGAATTATCTAAACTTCTAAATATCCCCGTGCTAAAAAATGGATTAAGCCGTATCCGCCAAACTGAAGTTCAAGCCCAATTAACTCGACGCGAAAGAGTCAATAATATGAATGAAGCTTTTGAAATCGGTCTAACCGACATTTCTACCCACAATGTGCTGTTAATAGATGATGTCTGCACAACCGGCGCAACGCTCAATTCGGCCGCCAAATGCTTGAAAGCGGCCGGGGTTAATCAGGTCACCGGATTATGTGTGGCCAGGGCTTTAAAAACATAAACTTAAATTATTATCCCATACGGGTTGGATCATCTGGGAATTCACCCCTATCTATCTCCCACAGGAGGGTTTAACAAATGGAATTGTCAATCCATACAAATGGTATGAAGTTGTCTCAGAAGCTACAGACATATATCGAAAAGAAAACTGAAAGGCTCGACAGGTACATGCCGGGGCTTCAGAACGTAAATGTTGAACTTAGCCAGAGAAAAGCGAAAAATGCAGACGAACGCCGTGTCGCTCAGCTTACCATACGGGATAGACGAGGTGCCATTTTAAGGGCAGAAGAAAAAAACGATACGATTTACGGTGCAATAGATTCTGTAATTAGCAAAATATACCGTCAAATCAATCGACACAAGGGACGTACCAAAGACCATCGTCGTAATGGATCAAGTGATATTGTGGATGTAATTCCACCTGATTTGCTTGTATTAGATGATACTCCAACACCTCGTATTATGCGCCGCAAACAGTTTTCCATTCAACCGATGTCAGAGGCAGAAGCATTGGACCAAATGATTCTTCTCGATCATGATTTCTTTGTTTTCAACAGTCGAGATGATCAGTCTGTCAATGTGCTCTATCGACGTAACGACGGGAATGTTGGTATTTTACAACCCACTGTCGACGATTAAAGGTACAGATTCTTTTTAACTTTTACAAGAATCCGTCAAATTTCAGCTTTGTCGGGTGGGTATACATACTCGCTCGGCAAGGCACATGTATGAGGGTGCACCCTCTTGTGTAAGCGCTATAAGTTTACAGACTCCATCCAAATCTATTTATGCCAGAAATTCTAATGATTTGCACTGGGAATGTTTGCCGATCACCTGTGGTTGAAACTTTGTTGCAAAAACGATTAATAGAACGAGGGGTGGCAGATTGCACAGTTCATTCGGCCGGAACCAAAGTGACTCATTCTCATCCAGCTTCTCGTTTTAGTGTTGAGGTCATTTATGAGACAGAGTCCATTGATCTCAAAGATCATCGGTCGAAAATCGTAACGCAAGCAATGGTTCAGCAGGCTAATTTGGTACTTTGCATGGAGGCCAAGCATAAACAGTTTTTGCGTTTAGTAAACCCGGCCGAAAACGGCAAGATTTTTCTACTGAGTGAAATGGTCTCTAACTCAACGGGTAAGGATGTCCCAGATCCTTATGGTGAAGATAAATTGGCTTATCAGAAAATGGTTGAAACGGTGACGAATTTAGTAGATCAAGGATTTGAGCGTATCATTCAGTTGGCTCGTAATTGATGTATTAGATACTAAAGGGCGTTTACCACCCCTGCAAAAACTGATCCCATTCTTCGCGTCTTTTCAAATAGTGGCCAAACCTATATTCGGCCGACGGCCGAGGCACAAATGGAGGGCGTCTAAGCGGCATACGAGCTTGTTCTACCGTGCGCCCACCCTTTTTGCGATTACAAGATCCACATGCAGCCACAATATTCAACCATGTATGTTTCCCACCCGCGTGTTTAGGTTTAATGTGATCAATTGTCAGATCGTTCCCTTTTTTGCCACAATATTGACAAGTGTGTTGGTCGCGGCGCATGATCTCTCGTTTAGACATACTTATCTGCGGCCGAGGGCGTTTGATCATATACGAAAGTCGTATTATTGAAGGGATACCAAATGTAGACTGCGGCGTATGAATCGTCCCTCGGCCATTGATAATCACCTCTGCTTTCCCAGAGATAATCAATCCAAGCGCACGACGCGTGTTGCTTACATGCAAAGGCTCAAAATTTGCATTGAGTATTAGAACCGGTTCAGCTAATGGGTTATAAGCCTGTTCCATATCTTGTTTTGGTAATGGCACCGTTGCAACAAGGCAACATATGCCCTAGAAGACCGAATTTATTTATACATCAGGATGGGCGATAGAACCAATCATTCTGTATACTTTCAGATAAAATGCAGTTTGGAAACAATAATACCTCATGAATCTTAATGAACTTTCTCACTACTTAGACCAGTATCTTCGCATTAGCGAGATTAATGATTATGGACCGCAAGGGTTACAGGTTGAAACTGATAATCACGAAGTGGCTAAAGTCGCCTTAGCCGTTGACTCAGCTCCGGCCGTGATCGAAGCTGCAGCGGACTGGGGGGCTGATATGCTGCTGGTGCATCATGGTTTGTTTTGGGGTGGCCCACAAAACATAGCTGGACCAATGGGTAAACGGGTGCGGGCCTTTATGCGGACTGGGGTTAACCTATATGCGGCTCATCTCCCCCTAGACGCACATCCTGAGGTGGGTAACAACGCTGTTTTGGCCCAGATGTTTGGCTTGCAAAACATAATCTGGTGGGGAAATACAAAAGGAACCCCCCTAGGCGTTTGTGGTGATGTCCGGCCGATCTTACTACAAGATTTAGAAGTCAAAGTTAATGCCCAACTAAAGACCAAAAGCCGAACGTTACAGCACGGCCCCGGAACCGTTAAACGAATTGCGATTCTGTCTGGCGGTGGCGCTGGAATGGTTGAAGAAGCGGCGAGCTTAGGTGCTGACACCTTCATCACGGGCGAAACGTCCCATTCACAATATTGGCTTGCTTCAGATTTTGAAATCAACGTCATTTTTGGGGGTCACTACGCCACAGAAACAGTCGGGGTTCAAGCTTTGGGGGCACATCTTTCAGAAAAATTCAACTTAGACACAAAGTTTTTCGATTTTCCAACTGAAATGTAAAAAAACAACCCATTAAATCAAAGGCACTACATCGCAATAAGTTCACGGTAATTTGTTGAATATATTTGTGCGCTCTCGCATAAAATGCTCAAGCAAATCTGAATAAAGAAAAAATGTGCCTTCTCAATAATCTGGGGAAAGACACCCTTCGACAAGCTCAGGGTGCGCATCCTAAGACTTCGGCGTGAGCTCAGTCGAACGCTGTCGAAGGATACCTCCCTCTCTTTTTGAGAAGATACGAAAAAATCTTACTTGCAAACAAGTAACAGGTTAGGATACTGTGCATATTTGACTTTGTTGGTGAAGTCGAAAGTGACCTATACTGCAATTAGTTCAGTATAGGTCAGTCGGCGGAAGGTTGTTTGATCGAGAGACTGGTTTACAGATTGTAAAAGTGTAATAATTTCCATGAGCAATTTGTTTGAGTTTGAACTTTAGGCGGTAAAAACTCTATTTTACAAATTGCTCTTTTTTATCAAAATTTTGGCGAAGATATTGTACATTCCATCTTTCATCGAGAACTGAATGAGTCATACGCTTTTATATACGGACATATCTGGCATTCACGGCATGGGGCAATGCAATCATGTTCTAGCCTGTGCACTTGTAGAGGCTGGTTACAAAACCACTTTCATACAACCCATTGTTGATGACGACTTAGTTACTCAACAAGAGGCCATCGGAATTAGTCATGGCTGGCTTGAACCAGACGATATCTTTAATTTATCTGAACCAGCCCGCTCATTAACGGACAAAGACGAGCCACGACGACTATTAGCGGCCGCCATGCCTGATCTTATTTTATTTAACGACAGTTGCCCTTTTTCGAATCTAAAAGCGAAGCAAGTGGCTATCGAG
Source organism: Cellvibrionaceae bacterium (assembly GCA_047638855.1). Classification (GTDB taxonomy): domain Bacteria; phylum Chloroflexota; class Anaerolineae; order Promineifilales; family Promineifilaceae; genus WTJY01. The sequence continues at coordinate 25,169 of JBLIMP010000017.1, forward strand.
CTAAATATTTCTTACTTGATTATCGTCCAATCTGTTCAGCCCCAATGGGCACAAGACTATGCTGAGTGGTTGCCAGAATTACCGGAAATCTATAGCTCTGCTCAAGCGGTAATCTCAGTTTCACAACCAAACTTAGATTTGCTTAATGGAATTTTTGGTTTGCCGCTCAATCGAGGGGCAGTTATTTACAATGGACGTCCCCTCGAGTTTTTCAAACATCCTGATCAAACGGTCCGACAACAAATGCGAGCTACATTAAATATTCCGCATGATGCCGTTGTGTGTCTTACTGTGGCTCGGTTTGACTTAAGCAAGGGGTATCAACATCAAATCGATGCCATTGTTGAATTACGAAAATCAAGCATCTGGGAAAATCTGCATTTTATTTGGGTGGGGCAGGGGCTTATGGAAAAAGAATTCGCCAACATCATTAAATTGTTGCGCGTGGATGACCGAATTCACATTCTAAACACGTGCCAAGACATTCCCGCCTTGATGGACAGCTCCGATATCTTTATCTTGCCATCTCAATCTGGGGGAATGCCTTTAGCTATAATGGAAGCTATGGCGAAAGGGCTACCCATCATTGCTACTGTTGTGGGTGGCACATCAGAACTGGTTAATGAGTCTGGTTTTCTGCTTCCCAACCCAACTTCAACACCGATCAAACTGACACTAAGCAAAGCGATTTTTTGGTTAGCTGATAGTTCCGAAGTACGTGCCGAAATGGGTACATCAGCTCGCAAACGAGCGGACCAATACTTCCGTAATGATACGATGGTTAGTAACTATCTTGTGCTTATTTCAGCATTACTTGCTAGGCAAAAGCGACTTGAAATAGCTTACGGCTAAATGTGTGAAGAAGCTGAACGACCTTATTTATATAGGTAGGTCTTTTTTTCTTTATTGCTCTAAGCGAGCCAACTCTTCTGCAATGACTTCGGTATCAAGCTTTTTGAACAACGGTTGTGCAGGAGGCAACTGCCGGCCGGTCGGAACCTTTAATCTAGCCCATTTACCAATAGCGGCGGAGCCATCGTACGTCATCCCT
>JBLIMP010000018.1:0-26058 GCA_047638855.1 Cellvibrionaceae bacterium
TGCCGAATTTGATCAGCCAACCATAATCGGAACGGTTCATCGCGAATAAAGAAATGATTGCCAGGCACAACGTGGTGTGAAAAACACCCACATGTTTGATCTTGCCACGCCTCCATATTAACGCAATCGGCTTTTGGGTCATCTTCTGCACCTACAATCGAAATAGAACAGGCTAAGGGCTTCTCTGGCAGACACTTGTACGTTTCAATCGCTTCAAAATCTGCTCGCAATAACGGCATTAGTAATGCCAAAATATCTTTATCAACTAAAACGGCTTTCGGTGTTCCATTTAGTCGACTCATGGCGGCTACGAATTCAGCTTCTGGAAGTGAGTGAATCGGCCGATCACTGTCTGGCACCTGAGGGGCACGACAACCAGAAACAAGAAGCTGCTTTGGCTCTGGTTGATTTAGGCTTCGCAATTGACGTGCTGTTTCAAACGCTACAATCGCACCCATACTATGGCCGTAAAAAACAAATGGTTTGTCAAGAAAAGGAAGGATTGCCTCTACCAAAGGGGGAACGATTTCATCAATACGCGTATATGGCCGTTCTTGCAAGCGACTTTCACGGCCGGGAAGCCGAATCGGGCAAACTTCTACATTTAGTGGAAGAAACTCCGCCCAATTACTAAAAACCGCCGTGCCACCACCCGCATAGGTAAAACAAAATAATCGGATAGCTGCATACGGGTTCGGCCGGGGAAAAGTCACCCAAGCATCTCGTGGTTGTTGCATAAATTCTTTGCCTACATCTTTTTTAATATTTGCCGCAAAATTCTAACGTTTTCAGTTAGATAAGGGGAGTACAACATATCATTGTGTCCACCGTATCCTTGATAAGTGTTAAACGTGCCCGTTACAACCTCAGCCCAAGCCAAAACGCTTGAAATCAGACTGCCATCTTCTGCATAAAACTTATCGTCCCCTTCTGGGGTTAACAATATATGCACATCAGCCTTTATTGTGTGCCGATCAATCGCCCCACTCATCCAAGCAAAGCTACGGCGAATAAGACGTGCCTGTTTTTCCATTAATAGCTTGCTATTTAAATAGGGCTGTACACTTTCATGATGCAAAAACCCCTTAATTGCCATATCAACATCAGCCTCACTCACTATAAAAGGGGCAAGGCGACGACCCGAGTCAACCATAATAACCTTGTCAACTTGCCTGCCTCGTGCTTCTAGCTCTTGCGCCACGTAATAGGCCAAATTGCCACCCGAAGAATAGCCAAACAGTTGATAAGGACCAATAGGATCAACGTCCAAAATCAGGTCCGCATAAGTTTGTACACGTGATTCTGCCTCAATAAAGTTGAACGCATAAAAAGGGTAAGGGTTCAAGGCTTCTGCCACCTGCATAAAACCCAAAACATCCCCCGTTCCTGGTGGGAATGCGAAAAGCGGCCTGTGTTCTATTTCCCTAATTTCCCTACTAATAGGAGCACTGGTAAGTAACACCATCGGATCGTCAGCCAATGTGTGGCCAAACTTAGCGCAATCAAGCAAGTAACTAGCCTGTTGACGCACGGTAGAATGATTAAAAATAGCTGTTAGCGGGACAATAATCCCCAATTGCTGTTCAATCAAAGCGATCATCTTTGTTACTTTTAAACTATGGCCGCCAATATCAAAAAAGTCGTCCTGAACGCCGATATGAGGCCGGTTAAGTACCTCTTGCCAAATAGCAACGAGGGTCTTTTCCACATCGGACTGTGGTGCATCGTGTTCGTTTTCTAATGCGAAGGGTTTAGGTAATGCTAAGCGGTCAACTTTGCCGCTCTGGTTAAGGGGCATACGCTCCAAGGTTACAAAATAGGCGGGAACCATGTAGTCGGGCAAGGTCGCCTTTAAATGAGCCCTGAGTTCCCCATCACTTATCGGAGCATCAGCCGTGATATATGCGACCAGCAGTTTATCAGCACGCTGCTCTTGCATTAAGACAAGTGCCTCACGGACCATCATGTGTTGCAAAAGTCGGGCGGCAATCTCTTCTAACTCAATACGATACCCTCGAAGTTTGACTTGGTTGTCGCCGCGGCCGAGAAACTCCACGACACCGTCCGGCTTCCATCGGGCCAAATCACCTGTTTTGTATAGACGAATATCTTTTGTGATAAATCGTTCGGCCGTCAATGACTCATCCCCCCAATAACCACGAGCCAAGCCGTCGCCACCCACATAAAGCTCGCCCGGTGTGCCAATTGGGACAGGGGCTAACTGATTGTCAAGAATGTGAGCTGTCGTATTCGCAATAGGTCGGCCGATGGGAATATCATCAGAAAAGGTCGTTTCAATAGAATAGGTTGTAGAAAATGTTGTGTTTTCAGTTGGCCCATATCCATTGATCAGTTGAAGTCGTGGGTAAGCTTGTCGTACTGTGTTGATATGCTGGGTTGATAGCTTTTCACCCCCGATAAGCAAGGTTTCTAACCCTTGAAACAGAGTCAAATCACTATCGACCAATTGATTAAAGAAGCTGGCCGTAATCCACATCGTCGTGATTGCATGTTCTTGGATGAGTTGTCCCAAGCGGTTCACATCAAGAACGGCTGTCTTTGAAGCCAAACAGAGCTGTCCCCCATTTAATAAAGCCCCCCAAATTTCAAAAGTTGATGCATCAAACCCCAATGAGCCGGTTTGCAGAATGCGAATATGTTCGTCTAGCTTTATAAAACCACTATTTTTTACCAAGCGCAAAATCGGCCGATGTTCAACCATGACCCCTTTCGGGCGGCCGGTAGAGCCAGAGGTATAGATGAGATAAGCCAATCCTGTGGCACTTGTCTGTTGAGCAACAGCCGTCGATTTCTCCCCCGCCCAAGTGTTGCGCCCATGTTGCCACTTATGCCGTTGAACAGACCCGGCTTTTTTCAAGCTTTTATCGATACGAACCAACGCATCAAAGCCAAATAGCGATAACTCACTTTCTGCGGTTCCCAGCATCGGCGAGTAGCTAATTTCAACGATTTCAGGGAAATCACAACGTAAATCTTCTAGAAAATGGCGAGATATATAAAGTTCGCCCGTGCGATCTACTTTTGTATGTGCGCCTGGATTGGCCTGCTTGAATTCCTTTAACGAGGTTACAAAATCCTCTTTGAGGTCCTGATCCCATACATTGCCTAAAAACAGTTGTCCTTGATCCCCAATTTTGTCAATTGTTTGGCGCAGCACTTGGCGTAAATAATTATGTCCAGGAAAACATTCGATGACACTATTGATAATTGCGATATCAAAATCGCCTTCATCGATCTGATCAAGCTCGTGCGCGGCCGCACAATGCACCGCTACGTTGTCTAACCCTCGTTCAATCGCCTGTTGCTGCGCCCATTCGACAATACCGGCCGACAGATCAGTTCCTAAATAGCTACCAGCCAATGGAGCGAGCCGAAACATGCTAATACCGGAAGCTGAGCCAATCTCTAGAATACGACTTTGTGGCGTAATAAGTGGGGCCAGCTTGGCGTAAATATTTTCACCATAGCCGTCCATCACTTCACGGCTAAGCCAGTCACCCGTATAGCTGCTTTTCCAGCCACCGCCTGTAATATCATCAACGGCCGTATCCGCGATATATTTCCACATATCCAAATCCATCATTTCAGTGTCGGCTTCCACCTCTGCGTAAATATCGTCACAGTCAGCGCACACAATGACAGACAGATAAGGGCATTCCCACTGCAAATTATTTAGACTGCGAATCGCCGTTTTTTCGCCAATCAGGATTGGGGCACGGGTATCATTTAGCATTAGTTTAATGCGCTCATAAGGCAGATCTGGATTAATCGGAACATAGGCGCCGCCTGCTTTGAGAATACCTAAGATGGAGACAATCGCTTCCAAACTACGGCCGGACATAAGTCCAATAAACGTTTCGTGCTGAACAAAGCCAGTCCCTAACAAAAAGTGAGCAAAACGATTAGAGCGTTCATCAAGCTGTTGATAAGTTAAGCTCTCATGCTCAAACACAACCGCTGTTGCATCTGGGGTCGCAGCCACCTGCTCGCAAAATACCGCATGCACTGTTTTGTCGCGCGGATACGGCCGGGCCGTTTGATTAAATCCCGCTAACAAGCCATCTAGCTCATCTTGCCCTGACTCATCTAATAACGAAAAATCACTTAATTTCATAAATACCTCTTACTATCCCCCCGCTGTGCCAGCAACCATGCTAGCAAACCGGGCCATCGCCCCCAAATACCGCTCAATTGTCGGCCGTTTAAACAAACTTGTGTCATATTCCAGCGTGAGCGTTATTCCATCTTCTTCCGCTTGAACAAATAGCGTTAAATCAAATTTAGATGTTTCAAAAGAAACCTTTAAGTTTGAAAGCGTGTCATCTCCATCTCCATTTTCGCTCGGCTGATCCATCTGCTTGCCACCCATATTGACCCGCACATCACCAAAGCTCTGAAACGCATAAACCACATTGATAATCGGCGGCCGGTTTGCATAACGGGTTGGATTCAATTTTTCAACGATTAAGTCAAACGGGTAATCCTGATGCTCAAATGCCCCATTCATCCCTTCAATCACCTGCGCCAGTAACCCATCAAAGTCAACCTCGTCAGACAATTGACTTCGCAACGGCAAAATATTGACAAAAAAGCCCAACAAATTCTCAAGGTCAGGATGATTGCGGTTGGCGATAGCGACCCCAACACAAAAATCAGCCTGTTTCGTGATTTGGTAAAGCAACAGTTTGAACAGGGCCAAGATTATATTTGAAAGCGTTGTCTGTTTTGTCTGAGCCAGCGTTCGGAGTTGATCTGCGACAATTGTGTCTAATCTGGTATCAACCATACTGCCTCGGAACTCACGTTCTTGCGGAATAGGGAAATCGGTTGGCAAACGTAAATAGTCTGGTAAACCGGCCAGTTTTTCTAGCCAGTATTCCTCTTCTTTGTTAAAGCCTCGCTCTATTTGCCACATGGCGAAATCTTTGTATTGAATACGCAGCGGCAGCAATGGATTCGGCCGGCCGTGGCGATAAGCCTCGTACAAAGCCAAAATCTCTTGATACAGCACCGTGCCAGACCAGCCATCACCGATAATATGGTGAATGGTCAGCACAAAAACATGTTTGCGTTCTGCCAATTTGATAAAGGTAGCCCGTAACAACGGCGGCTGGGCCAAGTCAAACAATTGATTGGCATCTTTGTCAACAATCACCTGCGCCCTTGCATCTAGGTTTGATGCGCCAAAGCTTGAATCAAAGCTTCCCGACAAATCAAATCTTGAAATCTTGAAATCTTGGTTACTCGGCAAAATTTGCTGGGCTGGTTCTCCGTCTATCAATACAAAAGCTGTTCGCAATGCCTCATGCCGCTCGATTATGTCGCGGAATGTGCGCTCAAGCGCATCAACATCTAACTCATCTTCAATTAAATAAGCTTCTGGCATATTATAAGCGGCCGCTTGATCAAACTGATGCTGGTGCCACAGCCGCTTTTGAGCATATGAAAGCGGGTAATAAGCACGTTCAGCGGCTGGCTGAATCGACGCATACACATCAACTTCCCCCCCACTCACCAGTTGAGCCAGCTCAGATACTGTTGCCTCAGCGAAAAAGTGGCGCAAACTAACTTTGACATCAAAAGCTTGATGAATGCGCGACACAACCTGCATCGCCTTAAGACTGTGCCCACCTAGATCAAAAAAATTTGTATGCGCCCCCACTTTGTCAACCGCCAGCACCTCGCTCCAGATATCGGCCAATCGACGTTCAATTTCGCTACGTGGTGGTATATAAACAACATCGATTTGGCTGGCATCATCTCGTTCACGTAACGATTTTCTGTCAACTTTTCCATTCGGAGTCAGCGGAATCTCATCGAGCCAAACAAACCGGTTGGGGACCATGTAATCGGGCAATTGCTGACGCAAACTTTGGCGCAGATCATTTGTAGAATCGCTTAATGTGTCACCGTGTAGATAGGCGATTAGTTGTTGCTGTTTGATAACCACTACTGCGGCATCAACTCCGTTGAAGGACAGCAACTGTGCTTCAATTTCCCCAGATTCGATGCGATAACCACGTAACTTTACTTGATCGTCAAGCCGCCCTAGAAATTCAACATTTCCATCGGGTAGCCAACGGGCTTGATCTCCGGTGTAGTAAACTGGCCCAACCTGGAAACGTTCGGCCGTTAATTCCGGCCGTTTCCAATACCCTTTGGAAACGCCAGCACCCATAATCACCAATTCCCCTTCTATCCCAATGGGTGCCAACTTGCCGTTTTGTGTCAAAACTTTAAACTGCACATTTGGCAACGGCTTGCCTATTGGGGTGTTTTGCGAGATTGGCTCTTTCGATGTCGATGTTGATTCAAACAAACTTGAATCAACCGTTGCTTCTGTTGCGCCATAACTGTTGAAAATCCTAATGTCCTGTCCAAATCGCTTTGCCAACGAACGGTAATGGGCCGATGGCAAACTATCAGAACCGATAATGAGCTGTTTTAAAAAGGCGATGGGGTGCCGGTTTTCAGTAATGTACTCCATGAGCGGTACAACCAAAGCCGGAGTTGACTCAAAGATGTTGATCCGATGTTCGGCCAAAAGTGCATACAAAGCGGCCGGATCAACCCGCACATCGGCCGGACATATAACCAACTCGCCCCCATTGGTCACTGAACGCACCAAATCCCCCGCAAACACATCAAACGACAGACTCGCCATCTGCAAAGAACGCATCGCAAATTGGTCTAAGCCGTAAACCTCACGCCAGGAAAAAGCAGCATTTGTTAAATTCCCGTGCGTCACCATCACCCCTTTAGGGCGGCCGGTTGAACCTGAGGTGTAAATGATATAAGCCAACGTTTCCGGCGAAATTTCACATGCCAAAGCACCATCTGTTTCTTGAGCAACTTCTCCCCAATCTGTGTCTATCCGCACAACTTGGCCGTGATAGGGCAGTTGATTGACTAGGCTTTGCTGTGTCAGTAAAACCAATGGTTCCGCATCTTCCAACATGAACGTGATACGTGCTGGCGGATAGTCAGGGTCAATCGGGACATAGGCTCCGCCCGCCCGTAAAATCCCCATCACCCCCACAATCATTTCTAGCGACCGCTCCATGCAAATAGCCACCCGCTCATCCGATGTCACTCCTTGCTTTTGCAGAAAACGAGCCAACTGATTAACCCGCATGTCTAGCTGGCGATAAGTGAGCCGCTTTTCTCCAAAGACAACGGCCGTACGTGTCCCTTTTTGCGCTACTTGTTGCGCAAATAAACCTAAAATTGTCACATCAGTCGGATAGATACGGGTCGAGTTGTTAAACTCAACCGATAGTTGATGTTGCTCTGCTTTGGGCAAAATCTCAATTTCAGCCAAAGTTGTTTCCGGCTGGTTCAAAATCGACCTCACGACCGTTTGCCAATGTCCCATCATTCGCTCAATCTGATCGGCCGGATAGATGGCTTGGTTGTAGCTAAATAAAATTGTGAGCTGGCGGCCGGGTGCAACTGTAATATCAAAGTTATAGTGAGTCCGGTCGTGCATCCCGATCCCTTCGATAACAAAATCGGTTCCGCTTTCGGCCGAATTTTCACCGTTTGCCCCCATCGGATAATTTTCAAACACGAGCAAATGATCAAACAAATCCCGCCCCAGAGAGCTGAGCGTTTGAATGTCGGCCAACGGCAAATAGTGATGTGATTCACCCGCCAAAGAAGCTTGCTGAATTTGACGCACCAACTCAGAAAACGGCAATTCAGCGTCCAACTGTACACGCACCGGCACGGCGTTGATGAACAGCCCAATCATCTCTTCGATACCAGGTAAGGCCGATGGTCGGCCGGACACAATCGCCCCAAACAGAACATCATTGGTGTTGTTATACCGCCCTAACAACACCGCCCAAATGGCACGAATCAAGCTGTTTAGAGTTGCACCGCATTGCGCAGCCAGCTTATTTAACCGCTGTGTAGTTGGCTCATCAAACTCCAACGTTTGCTGCTCAAACACAAACTCATCTGTGGCCGGCCGCAGATGGGGCAATGATGTAATGTGACTGTATCCGGCTAAAACCTTGCGCCAATAAGCGACGCCGTTTTCTTTTGACTGTGCTTTTGATTGTGATTGTAGCCAATGGATATATTGCCGATAGGGTGCAACGGCCGGTAGCGATGGGGGCGCACCGGCCGACAACAAGCGATAAAGTGTCACAAATTCATGCTGCAGAATGCCAAAACTCCACCCATCAAACAAAATGTGATGATAGCTCCACACCAGCCGGAATTTCTTTGCTCCTAGTCGAAAAACCCCCATGCGCAGCAAGGTGTCTTTTTGCAGATCAAATCCTTGTGCTTGATCAGCAGTCTGATAATCGGCAATCATTGCCTCTTGCTCAGCAGATGATAAATCGCTTAAATTATGCTGTTTAATAACCGGCTCACGCTGTTTAAACGTAACCTGCAACGGCTGTTTAACCCCTTCATGTATAAATGCACTCCGCAGAACCGGATGTCGTATAAGCAGCAAGCGCCAGCTTTCTTTAAACAGATCAATGTCTAGCTCACCGTGCCAATTTAGCGTCATTTGCAAAAAATAAGCGAGTGAACCTTCATCAAACAGCGTTTGAAACAGTAGCCCCGCCTGCATGGGGGTAAGCGGAAAAATGTCTTCGATTTGTGATCTATCCATAAATATCTGTAACGATTTTAGACCTTAGTGGTTCGCCAATATTGAGCTTTAGGGTACATCGGTTCAAGAAGTTCTAATATTGACCATGACAAATCACGCACAAGAATATTTCTCAGCGACCTCTGTGTCCCTGTGTTCAAAGCAATTCGAGAAACCTTAATTCTTGACCATGACAAACCATTAGTCTTGACCATTCTCGACATTTACAGCCGCAGTCACAGCTCGTTTTCTACGTCGCCGATTAAACACAATCAATGACAAGGCCCCGACCAAAAATAGTCCAATCGGATTCGAGAACAATGCGAGAAACAAGCTACTTAGCACATTCAGCAGCATGACCAACAGCCCCATTGCAGCCCCGGTTATGAACGGGACACCGATTCCTGCAAACAGCACGGCAATGACAACTACCTTTGCCGTTACGATTAAAAACTTAGAAAAACCTATTCCTGAACCCATCATCTACCTCCAGATAACTCTTTGTTGTGCAGTCCTCATATTCAGGACTGCATAGCCCAGCTTAATCAAAAAGGCCCATAATCGCATTTAAATCATCATTCGAAATATCGGCCGTAAAATCACTCACTGTCTTTTCCCCATCAACCCGCTGCTGGCAATGGGTAACAATCGCGAGTATAGCCTCTTTGTACAACGCTAATAGTCGGTTGGCCGCCGCTTGATCTAACAAATTTGGGCTAAACGTCAGCGAAATTGTGAGTTGCCCCCGTGCGATCAAGCCAACCAAATCTAGCTCATGCTGTCGCTGAATACGTGGACTAATCGCCATACCAGATGATTCATCTGCAAAACTAAAAAATCCATCTTGAGCTTCATCAAACTGGCCCAAATAATTGAAACTTAGAAATGGTTTTTCAGCTTGCGAAAGAATGTCTTGGCCAGAGATGTAGCGTAAAACGCCATAATCAAACCCATTTTGCGGTATCTGACGCAAACATTCCTTCACCCATTTTATCTGTTCACCCATCGCTTGCATGTCCGCCTGCACATCGTTACTGGGCAAAGTCAATCCAAAGGGAAACAGTGTTGTAAACCAGCCAACCGTCCGGCCGACATCAAGCCCCTGTAGCCCATCCCGGCCGTGCCCCTCCAGCGTGATCAGCGTTTTCTCCCGGCCGTCCCATCGTTGCAACGCCCGTGCCAAGCTCACCAACAAAATATCATTCATCTCAGTGTGGTAAGCATGATGCGTTTCAAGCAGAAGCCCCTGTGTTTCGGCCGTCGTGAGTGTCAGCGCAACGGTATCCGTGTTCCCAAAACTATTATTTGTTGTCACGCTATCTCTTTCGGCCGATTGAAGTTGTTCAACAGCGGCCGACCAATACTCAGCCGCTTGGCTCCACCCGCCACTTTCAGCGTAGGTTTGAACCGCCTGTCCCCATTGCTGAAATGAAACCGTCTTAGCCCCCAGCTCAATCTGCTCACCAGCCAACTGTTGAGCATAGCCTAGCTCTAAATCCTCCAGCAAAATCCGCCACGAAACCCCATCTATCACCAAATGATGACCGATGAGCAGCAACCGATCTTCCCTATTCGCTTTTACGCGCAACAAGACAGCTTTGAAGAGCGGCCCTTTTTCTAAATCAAACTGTTGATGGAACGCTTCGACGGCCGTGGTTAGCTCCTTTTCATCTGCAACTTCAATCGTTTGGAAATCAGGAGCCATCTTGTCTAAAATTTCTTGCTTTCTACCGTTTTCATCGTTTTTATCGTTTTTATCGTTTTTATCATTGGAGAAAACCACCCGCAGCATGTCGTGTTGAGCGATTAATGCGTTTAACGTTTGCCCCAGCGCCTCTACATCGAGCCGCTCCCGGCTTTTTAGTAACACCGCCTGGTTAAAATGGTGCAAATCAACATCGTGTTCAGTAAAAAACCAACGTTGCACTGCGGTCAGAGGCACAGCTCCGGTAACCGGCCGATTTTCTGCCACCTCTCCGGCCGCCACTTGCAACATGGGTGCCAACTCCCCAATCGTTGCCAGCACAAACAAATCTCGAATCTCCAGCTTCCATCCACGCCGGAGTAAGCGGCTTGTAATCTGGATCGCACGGATCGAATCCCCACCCATTTCAAAATAATTATCGTGAATACCGATCTGTGGCAGATGCAACACCTCTTGCCACACCTCGACCAAAACAGCTTCACGCTCATTTCGAGCCGGGGCAGAGGTGATTTCATCACCCAAGTGATGAAGCTCAGGCTCTGGTAAAGCGGATCGGTCAATTTTCCCGCTTTGGTTTATCGGAAACTCTGGCAACTGCATAAAATGGGCCGGAACCATATAAGCGGGCAACTTTTCACCCAAATACTCACGAAGTTCCTGCGCAGTCAACGGCCGATCAGCGACCACATACATCAGCAATTCCTTTGTTCCCACGCTCGTTGTGCGTGACACAACGGCCGTCTGTTGGACACCTTCATGCTCAAGCAAACATTGTTCGATCTCGCCTGGCTCTACTCTAAACCCGCGAATCTTTAGCTGGTTATCGATCCGGCCGACAAACACCACGCTCCCATCCGGTTGCCACATCCCCATATCGCCCGTGCGATAGACTCTGTCCTGCTGATTTTGCCCCCTATCAACAAACCGATCAGCCGTTAATTCCGGCCGATTCAAATAGCCACGTGCAACACCGTCTCCACCCACACAAATTTCGCCCGGAATACCAACAGGTACCGGTTGCCCGCCCCGATCCAAAATATGCACGGTTGAATTGGCAACCGGATAGCCGATTGGAATGTCACGCTCGTAGATTTGCCGCACCGGATAATAGGTTGAGAAGGTCGTGTTCTCCGTTGGCCCATACACATGTAGCAATTCAATTTGAGGCAGCGCCGTCAACAGTCGATTAAAATGACCGGCCGACACCTTTTCACCACCACTCAAAACCGTTTTTAGCCCAGCGAACATCATCACATCTGCTTCAACCATCTGATTAAATAGACTGGTAGTTAAAAACAACACCGTTGCTTTATACTGACGAATCATACCGGCCAGCTCAGCCGCATCTAACAAAGCACCGCCACCGGGCAAACACAATATGCCCCCATTCAGCAATGCACCCCAAATCTCAAAGGTAGACGCGTCAAAAGCAAGCGAACCAGTCTGCAATATCCGGCTCTTTTCGTTTAGCTCAATATAGTTTGTGCTCAGCACCAAACGCAGCACAGACCGCTGTTCAATCAGCGTCCCTTTCGGGTTCCCCGTTGATCCAGATGTGTAAATCACATAAGCCAGCTTGCTCCCATCGGCCGCCAATCCCAAGTTTTCTTGCCTTTCTTTGAGACGTTCATCGAGACGTTCATCGAGACGCTCATCTGGACGTCGGCTCAGCAGTTTACGTACATCAACACCTGCCCCATCTGTCACCCGTGCTAAATAACGTGGCTCCGAAAGCACCCATCGGCAAGCGGCATCTTCTAACATGAAATCGATTCGTGTCGTAGGTGCGGCCGGATCAATTGGCAAATAGGCTCCACCCGCCTTTAAGATACCCAGCAGGGCGATGGCCGTCCATTCAGACCGGTCTAACAGCACCCCCACCGGCTCTTCTGGTAAAATTTCGTACCGCTCACGTAGCGTGTGAGCCAAACGGTTCGCCCGTGCATTTAACTCAGCATAGCTCAAAGTCACATCTTCAAAACAAACGGCGATATTCTCCGGCCAACGGCTCACCTGCTGTTCAAAAATCGCCACAATCGACATATCGGCCGGGTACGGCCGCACCGCATCAGCATTCACCTGTTGCAAAAGCTTCTGGTCAGATGCCAACAGCAGCGGCAACCGACTTAGCGCAACCTCAGGTTTTGCTACGCCACCTTGCCCCAGCAAGCATAAATGGGCCACCATCTTCTCAATCCGTTCACGCCCAAACAGATCAGTGCTGTACTCCAAATTGAGATGGATTCGGCCGTCTGGCAACATCTGAAAGAAAAAAGTTAGGTCCCATTTGCTTATTTCCGGCCGCATGTCAAACGCTTCCAGCCCAAAAGACTTGGCTGCGTCAGCCCCTTGCTGATCGCCAAAGTTCTGCATCGAAACCGCCACATCAAACACCGGCGAACGCCCCAAATCATGGCGCACGTCCAGCTCATCAACCAGCAAATCAAACGGATACATCTGATGGTCAAACGCGGCCGTCAGCGAACCACTCACCTGCCGAATCAAGTCAACCAGCGTCTCATTTGGCTCGATTTTTTGGCGCAGCGGCAACATGTTCACATAGAATCCAATCTGTCCCAACAGATCAGGGTGATCTCGTCCTGCAACCGGTAACCCCACAATCAAATCATCTTGCCCCGTATACCGATAGAGCAGCCCATTAACCAGTGCCAACAAGGTCATAAACGGGGTTGCACCCACGCTTTGTCCCAAGCGCAGCAGCCCTTCGCTTTCCGCCCGCGACCACGTAAAGCTATATTCAGACCCCGCAAACGTCTGCACCGGCGGCCGGACATAGTCGGTTGGCAATGCCAAAACGGGCAAATCGCCTGATAGCTGATCGAGCCAAAAACGGCGAGGCTTGTTTGTTTCAGCCTCTTGCGCCAAAAGGGCGTTTTGCCAAGCGGCATACGCCTTGTATTGGATCAGCAACGGGGTCAACGTCTCTCCATTCAACAACGCCAAAATCTCGTTCAGCATGACCTGTAACGACCAACCATCACTGATAATATGATGAATATTCAACAACAGTAGGGGTCGAAAGGGGCGGAACGGACTTGTCTGCGAAGGGAGATGGTATTCCCCGCCCCCTACGCCCCCCACATTCGACGCAAAATTTTCAAACAGGGTAAATTCAAACAGCGGAGCTTGGCTTAAATCAAACGGCCGCGATGCTGCCACATGCACCTGCTGGCTCAGTTCATCGGCCGACCAGTTGCCTGCATCCACTCGCTTTAAGCAACACTCAACTGATTCTTCAACCCGCTGAACCGGCTTCTCATCAATCTCAACAAAGCGAGTGCGCAATACCTCATGCCTTGTGACAAGCTCATCGATCACCCGCTGTAGCGTGTCGGCTTCCACATTTTTATTTAGCCAGATGGCGGCCGGAATGTTGTAGGCCGCTCGCTCCACCCCGATCTGCTCAATCAGCCACAAGCGCCGTTGCGCATGGGAAACCGTGTAACTGGCGGCCTTGGCCAGCGGCAAAATTAAGCTTACTCCACTTCCAACGTCAGCCGCAGAAACCAAAAGCTCTGCTAAATCAGCCACCGTCGGCCGTAAAAAGACATCTCGCAAGGCTATTTCTAGCTTAAATTCATTTTGGATCGCCGCAACAACCCGCGTTGCCAATAGCGAATGGCCGCCCAAATCAAAAAAGTTTTCATGTATCCCAACCTGTTCAACGCCCAGCACCGCCTGCCAAATTTTAGATAATGCCTGCTCTTGGGCCGTTTGCGGCATCATCCGTTTATCGGCCGCTAAAACATTTTCATCCTCATATTGGTCTAAAGCCGCCCGATCTACCTTGCCACTGGCTGAAAGCGGCAGCCGCTCCAAAATAACAAAGTGGCTGGGAATCATGTAATCGGGCAACAGGCTTTGTAAAAAGCGACGAATATCGCTTTTGTCCAAAACCGACTCAGCCTGTCCCTCTTTTCCCTTCCCAACGGCCGCATACGCAACCAAACGTTGATCTGCCGCATGGCTCTGTACCAGCACCGCACAGCCATGAATCGCATCATGTTGGCACACGGCCCATTCAATTTCATCTAGCTCGATCCGATATCCACGTAGCTTGATCTGGTTGTCGCGTCGCCCCAAAAATTCCACATTTCCATCAGGTAAGTATCTAGCCACGTCCCCCGTTTTATACAATCGGGTTTCAAATTCCCCTTCTTCCCCATTTGCCGTATAAAACTTGTGGTAGAAAAAACGTTCGGTCGTTAGATCCGGCCGGTTCCAATACCCCTGTGCTAGCCCATCACCGGCCGCATACAAATCACCCCATACCCCAACTGGAACCACTTGCATAGCCGTATCTAAAATATACAACTGGGAATTGCTAATCGGTCGGCCGATCGGAACAGACATCTTCCCTGGCTCTACGTGCGACCCTTCCACCACGCAATAACTAGATAGAGTTGTATTTTCTGTAGGCCCATAAACATTGATAAAGCGGCATTCCGGCAAGCCCGCAAGCATCTTTTGCGCTTGCGGTATCGGTAATATCTCCCCTCCGATTAAAAGCTGATGAACACCTTTTAAATCATCCAATTGTTGTTCCACCAGTTGGGCAAACAGACCCGTTGTCAAAAACAAAAAAGTGATTTTTTCCTCACGAATCACACGTCCTAGCTCCGCTAAAGAAAGCCGATGGGGCGGGGCAATCACCAGCTTCCCCCCATTGAGTAAAGCCCCCCAAATTTCCAGCGTCGAGCCATCAAACGAAATAGATGCTAGGTAAAGATATGTATCTTCAGCAGTCAGGCTGGCATAATTGGCCCCCAGCACCAATCGAAGCACCCCCTGCTGAGAGGCTACAACCCCTTTCGGCTGCCCCGTCGAACCAGAGGTGTACACCACATACGCCAGCGAATCCCCATTCCCCAACACACCTAAATTTTCTACCGGTTGCTCCCCAAGCTCTTGTACGATTTGATCTACATCCACCGTCAGCCCCTGAGTCACCCCCTCAAACTCCGGCAGTTGCCCCTTTAGATCAGACCGGGTTAGCAACACCGGCACCTGTGTATCGGCCAGCATAAACGCCAGTCGCTCCTCAGGATACTCCGGGTCCAATGGCACATACGCCGCTCCCGCTTTCAAAATCCCCAGCAGGCCAACCACCATCTCAACCGACCGTTTCATGGCGATGCCGACCAAATCCCCCGGCCGAACCCCCGCATCTACCAAATAGCGGGCCAACTGATTGGCCCGCTTATTCAAATCGGCGTAGCTCACACAATCATCGGCAAACACCAAAGCGATTGCCTCAGGCGTTGCGGCCGCATGTGCCTCAAATATCTCAGCCATCGTCTGTTGGCGTGGATAATCGCTTTCAGTTGCGTTCCAATCGATCAGAATCTGCTGTTGTTCGGCCGCAGATAACATCGGCAAACGGCCCAATGCCGCTTCAGGATCAGCCGTAATCCCAGCCAAAAGTCGGTCCAAATGGGCCACCATCTGCTCGATGCGTTCCGGCCGATACAAATTTGTGTTGTAATTTAAATGCAGGTGCAAGCCAGCGTTTGATTCAACAAACTCAAAGGTTAGATCAAATTTCGCCGTCGTCACTCCTGTGCTAAAAGCGGAGATTTCGACATCTCCCAACCGGCTCGCTTCACCCTGCTCGTATTGCAGATTAATCACCACATCAAATATCGGATGATGGCTCAAACCCCCACCTACATTTAAATCATCAACTAGTTGATCAAATGGATATTGTTGGTGCGCATAGGCCCCCAATGCTGTATCCCGCACCCGTTCTAGCAGCATTGCAAAACTGTCTTCGGCCGTAACCTCATCCCGCAACGCTAGCATATTGACCATAAAACCAACCTGCCCTTGCCATTCAGCCTGCTCACGCCCCGCAATCGGCGTGCCCACAATTAAGTCGGTCTGATCGGTATAGCGAAACAGCAGTAGTTTTACCCACGCATTCAACGCCATAAACAGCGTACAGCCGTGTTGTTGCGCCAGCTTTTTCAAATCATCTACCTGCTCAGTCGCAAAACGCTGAGAGACATTCGCCCCGTCAAACGTCATGACTGGCGGCCGGGCAAAATCACTCGGGAAGTTGAGCTGAGGCAGTTCGCTCCCCAACTTTTCTAGCCAGTATGTCCGATCTTCAACCCCAACGGCACCGTTCAGCAACTGATTTTGCCAAGTTGCATAATCATGGTATTGCTGAGTCAGCTCAGGTAGTGGATTCGGCCGATTATCTGTCAACGCCTCATACACGGCCGACAGCTCTTCCATCAGCACCGTCATCGACCACTCATCAGAAATAATGTGGTGGATCGTAAATAGAAAAAGATGCTTGTCGGCCGCCAGCGTCAACAACCCCGCCCGATAGAGTGGTGCCTGTCGCAAATCAAACGCCGTAGCCCCATGCTCAATCGCCAAATGCCGTGCCGCTTCCAGTGACAGGTAGCTAGGCCCGTCCCCCTCTATTTCTAATTCTTCATTCTCTATTGACCCTTGACCATTCTTCCCCTCATTTACAAATTGTCGTGGTTCACCCAAATCGTTGGGCCTAAAACAGGTACGCAACGAATCGTGCCGCTGTACCAAGATCTCCAACGCTTGGTTAAACGCCAACACGTCTAATTCCCCATCCAGCATAAGCGCATACGCGACATTGTAAGCCGACAAAGCCCCATCCATTTGATGCAGCACCCATAAGCGCCGTTGCCCCGCTGACAAAATATACCCATTTTGTTCAGCCCCCTTTTGCTCTTTTAGCTGCTCAAAATAGCCACTATCCCTCAGTGCTTGTAACGCATTTAAATCACCCTGTTTTGCCAACTTTTTTAATTGATCAATGTTCAATTCGCTCAAACTCATCCAATCACTTTTCCCTTTCTGTTTCAAAAACGATTTGTAACTGTTCGGGTACATCATTTACGATCCATTGTAGGGGCTATGTCACCCCCTAAAGGGGTGGCTCGCTCGCCCCATTAATAACATTATTTAGCCATAGGGCGAGCCATTTTTGTTTGCAAAAATAACATAGCCTCTACGTTTTGGTACCACACCTGAACAATTACAACAATTTTACGATTGCCAGTAAACGTTTGCATGTTTTGGCTCATAAGTGGAGAGCGTACCACCCGCTTCATAATGCTCTACCAAAGACATCCCAATCGCATAGGTTAGCGTTCCATTTAGCAAGGCCGATGGGGCACCGGCCGTCCATAAGCCCACAAACGGGGCCGCTCTTGTCATTAAGAGCGTTGTCCAGCCCGACTGAGCACCCACCAGAACGGCCGCAAGAACCCCTTTTCCCAATTGTTCAGAGTACGGCACCCCGTACAAATCGCTTAAGCGTTCAACCATCAGCAAAGTGCTCCAACTGCTAAACAGAGCATTAAATAAAATGGTCAAACTAAAAGTTGTCACCGCTGAACCCAGTGTAAAGTTTTGGACAATGCGTTGTGCTTGTCGCCTACGTTGTGGTTGCGTTTGGATCATGATTCGTCCCCCCATAAAAGGGCTAACTCTTCGTCCGTCATCGCCGTTACATTTGATTCCGGCTGACTATGCTTTGCACTTTCAGGCAAGTCTGCGGCTACTAAAACGGCCGAAACCGCCGCAATAGTCTGCTCTTTAAATAAATCAAGGAAACTCACTGTTTTGCCCATCTCCTGCTGAATACGGGCCACAATTCGCATCCCCTTTAAGCTATGCCCGCCCAAATCAAAGAAATTGTCATTGACGCCTACTTGGGGAACACCTAGAACAGCCTCCCATATCGCCACCATCTGCCGCTCTATCTCATTTCGAGGGGGCACATACGCTGTTTGTCGATGTGTTTGCGCTAGATCAAGACCGGCCGTTGCTTGTAAACGCTTACGGTCTACTTTGCCGTTTGGTGTGAGCGGTATCGTCTCAACCCAAACAAAATAGGCCGGCAGCATATATTCTGGTAAAAACTGCCGCATCTCTCGCCTAAGCTCTTCGGTAGATAAGCGTAGCCCATCGTGTGGCACGACATAAGCGACAAGTTGATTATCACCATCAGCATCTGTCTGGACCATTGCCACGGCCATATCGACATCGGTACAAGCGATCAATGCTGTCTCAACTTCACCCAGCTCAATTCGGAAGCCACGCACCTTGACCTGATCGTCTATGCGCCCCAAATATTCTAGGTCCCCGGTTGGTAGCCATCTTGCCAAATCACCAGACCGATACCCTGTCACATGCGGCCAGCGACCCGCGGGTTCAGCCTGATCTTCGTTCAGAAAGCCGCCCAGAAAGCCGCTCAGAAATCGCTCAGCCGTCAATTCCGGCCGGTTCAGATACCCACGAGCAACCCCAGCCCCACTCACAATTATTTCGCCTGGAACACCAACCGGCACAGGTTGTCCGTGTGGGTCCAAAATCGTCAGCTGTAAATCGGGAATCGGCCGACCAATGACGCTAGCAGAGCTGTTCAAATCAGCAATCAAAAGCGGCCGATAGGTCACATGCACAGTCGTTTCCGTAATGCCGTACATGTTTATCAATTGCGCCCCTTTGGTCCCTTTTGAGATTGCCACAATGCCATCTCCGTGTCGATCAAACCACGGCCGCAAACTTGCAATATCTAACGCCTCTCCACCAAAAATTACCTTTCTCAAGTGAAGTTGCTTTGGGTGCCGCTCGTCAGCCTGTATCAACTGTTTAAATGCAGATGGCGTTTGATTTAAGACCGTTACCCGTTCATCAACCAAAAGGTTATAAAAAGCAGTCGGTGTACGACTGGTTTCATACGGTACAACCACCAATCGGCCGCCGTACAGCAACGCCCCCCAAATCTCCCAGACCGAAAAATCGAATGCGTATGAATGGAACAACGTCCACACATCACGATGACTAAAACGGTACCATTCAGCCGTACGGCTAAACAGACGCACCACATTTCTATGTGTCACCATCACCCCTTTCGGTTGCCCCGTTGAGCCAGAGGTATAAATGACATAGGCCAAGCTATCGGCCGATATCGGCCGATCTAAATTCTGCGCTGGGCAATGTGCAAAGTCCAACTCATCCAATATTAAAACCCGGTCAACCCTTGCTAACACCGGTAACTGATTTAGAACAGCCTGCTGAGTCACCACAATCGATATTTGTGAATCACCAAGCATAAATGCTAAGCGTTCGGCCGGTATAGTTGAATCAAGCGGCACATAAGCCGCACCCGCTTTTAACACCCCCAAAATCGCAACCACCATATCAATCGAACGTTCAATGCAGAGTGCAACCAGCGTTTCGGCCGTTGCCCCCTGCGCCACTAGCTGAAAAGCCAGTTGATTCGCTTTGCGATTTAACGCCACGTACGACAACGCTTCAGACTCGTATTGAACGGCGATTGCGTCTGGTGTGCGGGTCACTTGCGCTTCAAACCAGCCAACAAGCGTCGCTTCTTTTGCGTTTTCAGGCTCATTTTGATCAGATGGCTTGGTTTCTGCTGACGGCCGATTAAAACCCCGAATCAGCGCATGTTCCGCCTTTGGCAAAATACCTAAACGATCAATCGGTTGGTTTACATCTTTTAGCACACTACTGACCAATGTTCGCCAATGCTCACCCATCCGCTCAATCCGATCCGCTTCAAACAAATCGGTGTTGTATTCGATTGCTAAGTGAAGACCTGCTTGGTTTTCACCAAATTGAAACATCAAATCAGCTTTACTTGTTTGGGAATGCTGGAAAAACGA
This sequence comes from Cellvibrionaceae bacterium, assembly GCA_047638855.1. Lineage (GTDB taxonomy): Bacteria > Chloroflexota > Anaerolineae > Promineifilales > Promineifilaceae > WTJY01. Next base: position 20,045 of record JBLIMP010000018.1, read on the forward strand.
TTGCACTTGCAAATCACCCAATTGCATCCCCTCATCTGCCTGATTCTGCAACACCAACATCACATCAAATAAAGCCCCGTGGCTTAAATCTCGCTGTACGTTTAGCTCATTAACAAGCTGATCTAACGGATACAGCTGATGGTCTAATCCGTTTGTCACCGTCTTCTTAACCTGCGTCAAAAGATCAGCAAACGGCATGTTTTCATCAAGTAATGTACGAAACGCCAATGTGTTGAGGTAAAAACCGATCTGGTTCGCCAATTCAGCCTGAGATCGGGCCGCAACCGGACTACCTACAATTAAGTCTGTTTGATTGGTATAGCGATAAAGCAGCGTTTTTAACAAGGCCAACAGCAGCATAAACAGGGTAACCCCTTGACTGCGTGCCAGTTGGCGCATTTGGGCCACGGTTCCCGGATCAAACCGCACAGTGTGTTCGGCCCCCTCAAACGTCTGCATGGCAGGCCGTAGTTTATCGGCCGGGAAATTAAGGACTGGTAATTCGCCACCCAGCTTTGTGTGCCAATAACGCCGGTGTTCGGCCGCTTCATCACTAGCCAGCCACCGGTTTTGCCAGTGAGCGTAGTCTCTATATTGCAGAGAAAGCGGCAGGAGTTCTGCCCCACCATAAAGCTGAACCATCTCTCGATTTAAAATGCCGATGCTGACCCCGTCGCAGATAATATGATGTAGCGTCAGTAGCAAAGCATGGCGTTGCGGGGCCAAACGGACCAATTTCGCCCGTAATAGCGGTGCGGTAGTCAAATCAAACGGCCGTTGAGCCTCTTCAAGCCCTAGCTCCAGCGCGATCTTTTCTACTGTATCAACGCTCCCGCTATTACTCAGATCAACCGTTTCTAAAGCGATGTCAACCGCCTCCAGTACCTTTTGGCGGGGTGCCCCATCGTCACCCATCACAAAACAGCTCCGCAAAGATTCATGTCGGGCCACCAAGCGGTTTAAACTATCACGCAACGCTTCTGCATCCAGCACCCCCGTAATCAACTGATGCAATGGCACATTGTAGGCCACCGAGCTTGTCTCCATCTGCATCAACACCCATAAGCGCCACTGTGCGGGCGATAGCTCATAGTGTTCCTGCTTTGGCAAGCGCACAATTCCGGCCGCCGCTCTTTCTTGCGCCAGTTGAACCTGTTCTAGATAAGCGATCAAGGCCGCTTTATTGTTTTTGAGTTGCTCTCGCACATCGGCCGTCATCGCCCCTTGTGGCGCACGAAAACGCAAACGGCCCTCCTCTGTCCAAAGTTCAATCAGGTTGGCTTGCAAATCTCGTACCATTTGAGCCACATCTGCTTCGTGCCCCGCTTGATTACTACTGTTCGTAAGTGGGTTCATTTTAAATTTCCCCCTCTTCCATATCAAAATCAAAATCTGCCTGATTGTTGTTCTCAGACTTAGACTCAGACTCAGATTTAAGCAACATCGTTGCCAGCCCTGCGATGGTGGGTGTATCAAATAGCGCACTCAGCGGCAAGCGGGTTCCCATCTTTTGATGAATACGTGAAATCACTTGGGCCGCCAGCAGAGAGTCACCACGCAGGTCAAAAAAGTCATCCTCAACCCCGATTTGGGCGATTCCCAATAAATCTTGCCAAATATTTGCAATTGTCTGTTCGCTGTCTGACCGTGGTGCGATGTAGGCTATCCCCAAATCGGGTCGTGCATATTTATTATCGGCCGTGTGATCTAACTTTTGCGGGTTTAATGCCGGGTTATTTTGCCCCTTTTGGACCGGCCGACTATCGTTGTTCTCGTCGCCTAAAATGACCGCCAATGGCAATCCAACCGGTTCTCGTTTTAATTGAGCCACTTGGGTCGTTAAATCAATCTTTTCGTCTCGCAACAGCACAACCTTGCCGATGTGTTGAGCCTGCGCCATAAACTGCATCGCTTCGGCCGCATGGCTCATCGGGAACATCCTGTTTGGCAGCGGCCGGAAATCCTCCGCTTCGAAGCGGGCAGAAACAGCCCGCCAAACCTCGTTAAACCGTGGCATGTCCGGCCCTACATCTAGCACCAAAAAAGCCAAACTTTTGCTGAAATGTCGCATATCAAGCTGAGTGCTTTTAAAAACATCACGCTTTCCGATTTCTAAGAAACGGCCGTAATAGGCCAATAGCTCAAGATTTTTATCGATAAACTCGCCGCCCAAAGCATTTAAAACCACATCGACCCCATACCCATCAGTTGCCGCCAAAATCTCATCTGCAAATGCGAGTGAACGTGAATCAGACACATGCTTGACCCCCAGTTGCCGTACCCGCTCTCGCTTTTCCTCTGATCCGGCCGTCGCATACACTTCGGCCCCAATCCATTGAGCGATTTGAACCGCTGCCATGCCAACCCCACCGCTGGCTGAATGGATCAGCACTTTTTCACCGGCCGTCAACTGTCCACGGGTAACCAGCGCATAGTAGGCGGTCGTGAATACGGCCGGGATAGTTGCCGCCTCAGCAAGGGTTACGCCGGCCGGTTTGTGGGCCACAATCTTAGTTGGAACCGTTGCAAAGCGAGCAAAACAGCCAGACGCAAATGCCATGACTTCGTCCCCGATGGCAAACTGGGTCACCCCCGCACCAACTCTAGAGATACGCCCAGCACACTCCAATCCAAAGCGGGCATCACCCGGATCTGGCAGCATACCCAGCGCAAACAAAACTTCGATGAAGTTAAGCCCGGCCGCCACAATCTCAATCTCGACTTCACCGGCCGCTGGAGCTTGACGAGTTGCCGCTTCAAAATACAGCGTGTCGAGCAAGCCAGGTGTGCCAATGCCAACTTGGAAATTTTCGGCCGGTGCCGCCTCTTCAATAGCAGAAATAGCAGCTAATTCGACAGGATCAGCTTGAATACGGCGCAATTTGTAATCAAAAATCTGTACCAACAACGCTCCGGCTTCATCGGTAATCGTCACATCAAAAGCAACCGTTGCATGGCCCTCGTGGCGCAACGTCGCATGGCTGATGATTCGGGCCGGAAGCGGCTTGTGAATTTCGATTGTTCCATATGAAAATGGCAAACTTCCCGCCAACCCATGACTAAGTGTTAAAAAGCCAGTTGCCATATCGAGCAAAGCCGGATGTAGCTGATAGTGGTGCAAGTCGCCCCAAAATTCGGCCGGAAGTTCCAACAACGCACGGCCGCCATCTTGACTAAAAGCTAACTCGCGCAGACAGTGCCATCGGGGTCCAAACGGAACCATATCTTGGCGCACAGCGATAGTTTGCATAGCTGTGTTCGGGTTGAGAAGAGATGGTTCTGCCTCCCCCCTATTGATCGATTGGTATCCTTTTATGGTTGCTTGAACATGTTCAACCCATAAATCAGCCTTGCTTTTACTGACTACACGAATAAAGTTATTTTGTAAAATAATCCTGACTTCTTGAACCCCATTTTCATACTCGTTCTCAACAACCGCCAGTGGCGCGATAAAATGAACGTCTTGCATCTCAATTTCAGCATGGCCCGTGGCATGGCTGTAAGCAGCCCGCATCAGCTCTAAATGCCCCGTCCCTGGCACAACAGCGACCTGAGCATCATCTAAGCGATGTTCATCAACGAGCCAATGCTGTTCTCCGCTGAGATAGGCGACATAAACCGCTCGACCCCGTTCATCCGTGTAATAATGGTCAAATAATGGATGGGTGATACCTTGGCGAACCGGATCGGGCGACACAACAACTTGTGTCAACGAGCCGTTCGCCAAAATACGCTCAAACGCAGCGACACCCGCCTGCGCCCAACCGTTTGACTCGATTTGATGTTCAATCGCCAACTTGTCCGCCAGGAGCATATCGGCCGACTCAATCATCCCCAACGCCTGCCAAAAGCCCCAATCAATCGCTGTCGCAGGCACCCCTTTGCTACGCAATAGATGGGCGATTGCGTCTAAATAGCTGTTCGCAGCACAATAATCAATCTGGCCAGCAATCGGTGCGATGGAACTCATCGAGCCACACAGCAGATAGAAATCAAGTGGATCAGCTTGAAGTAAATCAGACAATATTTTAGTCCCCGTCACTTTTGCATTCATGACCGCCTCAACCTGATTGCGCTGTTTCTGCCGAATCAACCCTTGCCCCAACACCCCAGCCGTATGAATCACCCCATTTATAGCGCCATATTTCGCATGAATCTGTTCAACAATCCCCCCCATTTCAGTTCGATCAGCTATGTCAGCTTGCATGTACACAAGTTGACTATGAGAAGTTTTTGCCAATTCGTTGATCCTGCTTGTAATTTTCTTCCGGCCGATAATAAGCCCAGCATCACCATCGTTTACAGCCTCTGGAAATGTATGCACATCACTAAACCGATGGCTCACAACCGCACGCCACCCGTTTAAATCAATCAACGGAGTCAGTCGCTCCTCCTCGAAATACCACCAGCCTTCAGCCAAACCCCAGACCAATGTATCCCAGCGACGATGATTGACCGTTTCGACCAATCCCAGCACCCCAGTCGGGGCCAGCAGCATATCCAAATGACCCAACGCTTGCTCGACATTGGGCACCGTATGCACCACGTTGTACCCGATAATCGCATCAAAATAGCCAGCCGAAAACCCCTGCGCAATCGGATCAACGCTTATATCAAGTACCTCAAACCGCATGAACGTAACACCTCGCCCGGCCGCTTGCTCGCGAGCTTGGTTGACAAAACTACGGCCGACATCGGTGAAATAATATTCGACAGAGCCATGATTCGCCGCCAACGCTTCAACCACAGGCAACGTGAGATTCCCATTCCCTCCGCCTACTTCCAGCACCCGAAACGGCCTGGCTCCCCTTGAGGCTCTTGTTTCAATCTCTAACTGAGCCAGCCAGTCAGCCGTCAGGTGCAAATACAGCCGATCATGCCGGTGTTCCACCGTTTCAGCCTCAGTTCGCTGCAAGCTATTTGCCGCCCCGTCAGGATACAGCACATTAATCGCTGGCATTTCACCGCTCAATGCGGGCCGATAATATTGAGCACAATGGCTTAAGTAGTGAATCAGCCCTGCAAATTGCGGATAGCCGGTCAGCAGTTTTTGACGCAATTCGGCCGATTCCGCAACGATAGACACATCCTTAAAAGTAAGCGTCTCGTTCTCAACAACAAGCAGATCATCTTCGATCAGCATCGCCACGAAAAAGCGATAAAACTTGGCAAACACCGGTAGCAGATTTAACTTTTTCTGGAGTTCCGTTTCGCTATAACTCCGGCCGTGGCTCACGTCTATCCCACACTCTCTCCAATAATTTAACACCAGGCTGGCACAGTACTCATCAAGCAAACGGGGGAATTCTCCATAATGTTTCAGCGTTTTAACCGCCATCTGTTCGATTAATTTAGCCTCACGTTCTACCAGCCCTGCAAGGTCAAATTCATCAGCCCCGCTGCCTTGCTCAGGACGACGGCCGGTCAGTACAATCGTCGCTCGCTTGGTATGCTCAACCAAATACTGTGCAAAAGCTTGCCCCATCGATCCCAAACCGCCTGTGATCAAATAGACGCCGTCGTCCTGTAGCTCGGGCACGGCCGCAGGCAAAACAACCTGTTTCAAGGTTGGCACAAAACGCTTAGAGTCACGATACGCCACCGCTGGCTCAACTCCATTGCCCCATTCAGCCAGCAACAGACCGGCGTTAAACTGATCAAAATCAACCTGCCGACACATCACCCCAGGGTACTCCAAAGGAATCACCCGCAGTGGCCCATTCAACACCGCCTTGTTTGGGTCGATCAGATCATCCGCCTGCACAGCTTGCATTCCGGTTGTCACTGCGGTCAAAGTCACGTTGTCAGTCCAACCCAAATTGTCTAACCCTTGCATCAAGTAGAGCCAATCAAAAAAATGAGCTTCCCAACTGCCAGTTTCACCAACCCCTCCAAAATGCACAATATGGGTCGGCCGGTCAGCCAACCCTCGCAACAGCCGCTCAACTTCTGCATATTCAAAGCGACATCCACCGCTCACAACCTGCGCACCTTGGCCCATCAGCAATTCGGCC
>JBLIMP010000019.1:0-26019 GCA_047638855.1 Cellvibrionaceae bacterium
ACAAATTCAACAACTCACCAATTAGAAAGAGTCCTCTGGAAAAAATGGTGAACTGTTGAATTTGTGAGTTGTCGAATGGTTAGCTCCCGGCTAAAGCTCGCATAAGTAGACACCCTATTCTATTCACTAACCTTTATCTTAATCGGCTAATGGAATCGTAAACCAGAATTCTGTCCCTTGGCCCAATATACTTTCAAAATTCATTTCACCACCATGCCGCTCTACGATAGCGCGTGAGATCGAAAGTCCTAAACCGGTCCCCGGTGCCTGACGCACGTTGGGGTCATCTGATCGGAAGAAGCGGGTAAACAGCTTGCCTTGGTCTTCTTTTGAAATACCAAACCCCTCATCTTTAACCGCCAACTTGATCCGATTACCACCATTCGTCAGCGATACATAGACGTTGCTGTTCTCGGGTGAATACTTGCACGCATTGCTCATCAAATTGGTCATCACTTGAACCAACCGTTCCTGGTCTCCAAGCACCATCGGTGAGTCTGGCAACATATCAAGATGAATGGCGATGTTTTTCTTGTCAGCTACGGCCTGAATTGTCATGATTGTTTCGCTAACTACTGCACCAATCGGCATCGGTTCGGGTTGAACACTGAGTTGCCCAGTATCGATACGCGATACGTCAGTCAGGTCACGGATAAGGCGGTTCATGCGTTTAACGTTGGTCTGAATCGTCCGTACAAAATCGGTCTGCTGGTCTGACATTTTGCCAGACAATCCGCTGAGCAATAAATCACCATACCCTTTGATCGAAGTCAAAGGGTTTTTCAATTCGTGGGATACGATTGAAATAAATTCTGATTTTGCGTAATTAGCGGCCTGGACACCATAAAAAAGACGGGAGTTAGCCAGGGAGGAGGCGCAATGATTAAGAAGCGTTGTTGCTGATTGTAGGTCTTCTTGGCTAAATGCATCTTCTGCATTGCGCTCTATCGAAACAATTCCGGCTGCTTGGTTTTTGATCGTGATTGGCAGAATCATTTGTGAACGGGTTTCACGGCGAAATGCATGATAAAGCTCTTCTTCTTCAGCATTTCCGGTTAAAGTCGGAATGCCTGTTTTTAAAACTTTGCCCATTAAGCCGGGTAAAGTCATCTGTTTATAATTAAGGGTGCTTAACGATCGGTCATATCCAAATTCCTGATCGCCCAGCCATTCGCCTTCATCGGTAAACAAGATGATGGCGCCAGCATCGGCCGAATAGAGTCGTTTTACCCAACCTAAAATAGTGCCAAACGTTGCATCCATTTCAATGTTTGCATTTAAATCACGATCAAGTTTCTGAAGCAAAGAAAGTTCTTGAACACGCTCTTGAAGCTTGACATCTGTTTGTTGGTAAAGGCGTGCGTTACGCAGGGCAACCACGGCCGCATCCGCAAAGGCGGAAAGCAATTGTTGGTCTGCTTTCGTAAAAGAAGCTTCGTTTTTGCGATTGATGATTTGCAGAACACCTAAAACTGTTTTATTAAATTTAAGCGGAACGGTCAGAATAGATTCGGTTTTGTACAAGGTCTTTGAGTCAATTCCTTCAAACCAAGTATGTGTGTCACTCACATCGTTGACCATCTTTGGCTCACCCGTTTGTGCCACTTGACCTGCAATCCCCTGACCAAATGGAAGTCGTGTGCCAACAAGATCATTGCGCACCGGTCCGCTCGCCGCAACAAATTCTAATTGACCGGTATCGTCATCAACCAGTAGGAAGCTGCCAGATTCGACGTCTAACAATTCAACCGCTTTAGTAAGCACCAAATCAAGCAGGTTTTCAGGGGTCAGTTCGGCCGTAATTGTCCGAATAACTTCCGCCAAGCTTTCCATTTGATTAGCACGAATTTTAAGCCAATCTCTTGTTTGCCAATTGTCTAGCGCATTTGCAGATTGATAAGAAAGACGTGAAAAAAGCTCATATTGCTCAGGTGAAAAAGGAATCTCTGTTTCGGGGTGGCTGACCTGAATGGCACCTACATAATCAGCCCCAGAGTTAAGAGGTGCAATTAAACAAAACCGGTTTTCATCATCTTTGTATTCCCAAACTTGACCGATATCGATTACATTTTGCACCCTGCCATCTAAGACTTTTTTTCCAAGCCCTTCAAACTGAGGCATACGTTGCCCCTTGTCTACATAAAAAGCGGTATATAACTCTTCAGATTGATAGTCATTGATGTAAATCCTAAAATTATGGCCATCAACCACTTCTTGGCAATTTGTGTAAATCAGCCACAGAATCGCATCTAGACTAATTGTAAAGCTAAGAGCCTCTTCAAATTGACGTAACATCTTTAGTTCGTCTAAGCGCTTTTGAAGATTTGCAACTTGGCGATGTGTTAGGTCAGTCTTAGAAGAGCCATTGTCTTCAGAAAGCTCTACAGGCTCATTTGTAGTTAGGTAGTTCGGCAAAATCTGACCGATCAGAACTGAGGCAAGGATGATTAACAACATTCCCCAAAGTGGAATCTCACCTATCGTAAAGACGGTGAAAATCCAAAGGAATAATGCAATAATGATTGTGATGGCGGGTAAAAGAAGTGTGCGCCTTTTCATATCAGGTATTGTGAGGGAAAAGAAGTTTATAAATACGGTTCACGTTAATGAGCTTTTTATTTAGTTTAGCCTTCGACTTGGTTGAATTTGGTATAAAATCTAAGAACGAGCAATTTGAAAAACAGTTGCTTTCAAAGAACCCTCTTTTATTATTTTTACCTCAAGTTTATAGCTTTTCACTTGTTATCTGATTTGGACTGAAGGTAAAACAAGTTCATCATCAATCCAATTTCCCCTAGCTGTTACCATGTTAACACGCTCGCCTGTGAATGGGTCGATAAGAATCAATGAAATCCCCCACAAATTAGTAGATGAGAGCCTATCAAAACCAGTGGTAGGGTCGTATATAACAACTTCGCTCCTGTTTGAGGTGGTCATCAATTCAAAAAAGGGTTTGCGTAACTCAAGCACTTCTCCGTTATTGCCGTACAAAAGTACTACGACATCAGTATTTCGCAACTCTTCCCTATTAAGCAAGTCCCAATAAAACGTGATTACAAGCGGTTCTTCGGCCGTTAATAGTCGATTGCTGTATTCATAGCCACGCAGTCTAGCCCGCCCTTCAAAATTCCAATTTTGTGCATTCGGGTAATCACCGTCACGTTCTACCAACTGTATCGCTTCAACCATATAGCTATCTCCTAATCCATTACCGGCACTGTCAGAAACCGCCAGTCGATACCCTTCGGTGGGAGCATAAAACCCGATGACAAGATTAGCTGTACCCGGATGAGCGGTTTCTGGCACTTGGAGCTTAATAACATCGCTGAAAGTATCTTCTTTTCCCCATTGGCTCATGGGAAATTTACCCGTAGCTGGTTGGGTGTCTCGCTGAGCAATCAGTTCACCTGTGGTTGTGTCGATGAGATGAGCAAAGAAGTAAAAATCGCCAAAAGGTTTATCTAGTACGTTCCATTGCATGGTGAGTTCAATAAAATCACCGGGAACTACTTTGGTTTTATCAACCGTTGCATTTGAAAGTTGAACAAAGGGTTCGAACGTGATCGGCTCGAAAAAAGTTGCGTTATTCGCATTATTCTCGAAGGTTAAATCGGGCCGAGCGTATGCGGGTTGCAAATAACCAAATAACGACCAAACGGCAACACAAGCCATGACCATGTTAAGTGCAATCGCAATCGGCCGGTCAAGGTTCCAACCAAGCAAGATTGGCCAACGGGTAAGTCCCCAAAATATGAGAATGGCAAACGTAGGGAGTCCTGGAAACAAGAAACGGCCCATCGCCCCAGCCGGGCTAACAAGCACATAGGCAAATACAACAACAATAGCAATGACTGCAACCAGTCCCAGCAGCAGCAGATGGGGGCTTTCATTCGCTAGATCAGCTTTGGCCAAAGGCATCTGATTTTGATTGTAAATAACCCAAAACAAGTAAAAGCCAATTCCGAAAATAGCAAAAAAAGTAAGTCCCCATGAAATCTGGTAGACGAGTGCCGGAAGCGGGATTTGTCCAAAGCCAAAGCGGCCGACAAAACTGCTCCAGATGCCGGGAAGTTCGATCCAGAGCAAGCCCCAACTTGAACTAGCTTCGCGCACCCCCCAAAGTTCAGTCAATATGCGAAAACCGGTGGGTTCACCGTACAAAATTTGGTTACGCACAAACCACCACCCGGCGAGTGCGGCCGTGCTCGCTGTCATGGTTAACCCTGCGACAAAAAAGTTTCTAAACTCCTTTTGCCAAAGTGTCTTATAGACAATGACGAGGGCCAACGGCAACCCAAACGGGGCTAAATTGAACTTGCTCATAAGGGCAAGGCTATAGACAACGCCGAAAACAATCCCCCATTTAACCGGGTTGGTCAGCGGCCCCGGCCGATTGATAAGCAGCACCCCAACCAAGCAGACCAGCCCACCTGCAACGGCGGCGATAATGTCATTGTTGAGCGTGCCCGACATATACAAAAATTGGGGTAAAAACGCGATAAGCGGCACCGAGCCAAAAGCGATCCAGCGATTAGTGGGCCAGATGAGGCGAGCTGTAAGCCATGTAACGGCAACGGCTAATCCACCTAACAGCACATTGATTCCACGGGCTAAGTGTGCAGCGAGGGCTTCACCCTGCCATGGAAACATCTCGTTTGGTTGATGTATGTATAAATTTTTGTTGTCTGTGCCAACTTCCCACTGGCGATAGCCCCAAAACGGGTTGTCTTGAGGACTATGGCACACGTCTTGGCCGGTTTCTACCCAAAAGGAGACGGCCGACGCCATTAAATAATACAGCGGGGGATGATGACTTTGTGAACGGCAGGATTCCTGCCCTTGAACCGGCAAGGTTTTGTTTTGAATGATGTATTGAACAAACCTATAGTGACGCAGTTCATCGGTCCCTTCATGAATCGGATTGACCGCGCTGTAAGCGAAGCCGAGAAGCAGTGTAAGTAGAACGTACCCCCACAAGGCTTTGTCTTTTAGGTGGTGGCGTAAATGTCTCTGGCTAGAGCCAAAATTCTGATTGTTATTCACTTGTTATTTTTAGCTCGACATGGTCCCGGCCGTCGGCGGTTAGAATCCGCTGGCCGGTTTTAGGGTCATAAAAACCAAAGGCGATTGTATCACCCACATTAAAGGTAGAGGATTGAAGCAGGTGTTTCTGTTGAAAAAGGTCGCCAACTTCTAAGGTTTCAGGGTCTACCCATAGGCCATCATCCCCCGTGATAAAAATGCCATTTTTATCTAACAATTGGACAAAAACGGCCAATCTTGGCCCGGCATAGACGTTGGGTGGAGGGGGGTTGCTGACAAGAGGGATAATTGGCAATTGCTCTGTGCCAGTCACGAATATCTGGATAACGACTTCAATTTCAATCGGCGAACCGGGCTTGAAGTCGTTTACAGATGTTGATAGATGAGGGGTAATACATAGTTCATTTTCAAAGCAGATTTCATCATCTTTAGGAAATGGTAATAACGAAGCCCGATACGCATTAAATTCACCTATTCCGGTTCCTATTGGGCCAAAGGTGTCTAATTGCCAGGGGGTGGCGGTACGAGGTCGGCCGAAGATGCTGATACGCGGCAATAAAAATGTGGCCCGTTCAGGATTATACCAGCGGGCTAGAACGCTATCGGCCGCATCGCCTAAGTTGGCCTCAAAAGCGACTTTGTCCCATGGACCAGCCAATGGACTACCAATAGCAAACTCAACTAAACGATCATTCGCAACTTCATCAGCGAGTTCATGAATATCGGCCCGATAAAGAAAACGAGTTTGCCCACGTTGGGGCCAAACCACAAAATAATCTGGTAGATCGCGTATGACGATAGGGATGATTAGCAACAGGCTATAAACGGTTATGATTGTGATTTGTTTTGCTTGAATCACTGAACTATTCTCGTTCTGATCTAACAAAAACAGTAGTGGAACAATGACAATCATGTAGATGGCTGATTGGGCCAGAATAGTGTGAGACAAACTCGCTGGCGGAACACTAATAAAGGCGGGCGATATCCCGGCTAGCCACCACAGAAGTAGAAAGAGATAGGGTAGGTTCGAAGTATATAAATCGGCCGATTTTTTGACCCAGCGCATCCAAAGCGGCATAACCGATTGCCACAAGCAAATGAGAATGCCTAACCAAAACAATATCGCACCAAGCGGCCCAAACAAGGGGCGGCCGGGAATGTTATAAAGAAACTCCCCGTCCCCAGTTATATGAATCATGCCGAGCGTGATGCGGATATGCTCAAACAAAGGGGCAAAATCACCTTCACGCATAGCGATCAACGGCACTGCAAGTTCGGCCACACGGGCATCTGCCCCAGCTTGAGCTTGGATTGAAAGATAAAGGGGTACGGCAAGTAAGGTACTAACCGTGGCAAAAAACAACAAGTGTTTCCAGCTTCTGCGGATAAATGACCCATCAACTAAGGCCAAATAAGCGACAAAAGCAACCAGGATTAAAGGGACGCCGCGTGAGGCGAAGTAGGTGTAGTAGGCCGCACCCAAACAAACTGCAGCCAAGACGAGGGGCCAATCAAAGTTGAGACGGGTTAGCCCGAAAGAGGATCGATTTTTGTTGAAACGATTGAACCAACGCCAAAAGTAAGTAAAGCAGGGGAGCACGAGAGCGGGAAGCGCAATATGACGAATACCTACACGTGAATACATAAGCGACCAGAAGCTAAGGCTGAGGACGAAGGCGGCGATAAGTCCGGCCGCTTCATTATAGGTGTGCTGGCTAAACATCTCCTTAGTCAAAAGATACGTAAAAAAGATAGTCACACAGCCTAAAATGACAGACAGCAGGCGAATCCCAGCTGGAGTAGGGCCAAACAGAGCCAAAAAACCGGCGTTTAAAATATGATAAAGTCCCTCATGGCCAGAAGCATCAGCATAATAAGCACGCACATCCCCATCGATTGTATGCTGCGAAATAACCAGCGAGTTGATTAATTCATCGTCACGCCAGCCAGGAGGAACACTGTCAAGTTGCCATAAGCGCAACCCCAATGTAACAGCCAACAATAAGGCGATTACTATAAATTCTGTTTTCTTTTTCATATCGAACATCATACGTGTACCATGCATCAAGTATAACTCTCGAGTTTACTCGCTCTTTTTTTGAATGCACTGGCTATTATCTACGATTTGCCTATGTTAAATGGTGCTGATGGTGCGGTTTCCTCCGCAGGAATCTTAATAGTGGCATATTAGGGCTTAAACATAGCGAAAGGTTACAAATTTTGGCGTACGGTCTAGAACCGGTTAGCATTTTGCAGGGGGTTTCAATTATACTGCAATTTTGAAGTTGCTGTTTGATTAGATAATTTTGTAGATAGACCTAAACGAGAAGTTAATCGTAACATATGGATAGTAAATCGGCCGAAACACTTGAATTTGACAAGATTCTAAAAATCCTTGCCAACTACACTAGCTTTAGCGCGGGCTATGACCTTGCCATAAGCTTGCAGTCAGCTATCGATGAGGTTGAGGCAACCCGTTGGCAAGAAGAGACGGCCGAAGCCTACGCACTTTTAGAAAGTGGCAGTGAGGCGACCGTGGGTCCTACAAAAGATGTGCGTGAAGCGATCGATAGGGCCAATCGCCACTTTATGTTGCTAACCGAAGACTTTTTGGGGATTCGTAATACGGTAACGGCTGCGCGTACGCTCAGGCGCAAAATCGAGAAGGTACGAGAGACTTACACCCATTTATGGGAAGTGGCGGAACTCATTGAAGAGTGTCCTGGCATTGTTTCCACCATCAACAAAACGATAGATGAAAGGGGTGAGGTACTTGATAGCGCGAGCACGCAACTTGCCAAGATTCGGCGAGAGATGCGAGTCACGCACGGCCGAATCCTTGAACGATTGCGTGGGATGCTGGCCAGTCATGGCACTTATCTGCAAGAGCCAATTATTAGTCAGCGGGGCGGCCGATATGTGTTGCCCGTGCGAGCCGAATCAAAAGGCAACATTCGCGGCATTGTGCATGATCAAAGTGGAAGTGGCGCAACTGTTTGGGTTGAACCGCTGAGTACGGTTGATCTCAATAACGACCATCGCCAGCTTCAAATGGCCGAAACGAAAGAGATTGAGAAAATTTTAACCGAGTTAACGCTACAAATCGCAGATCAAGGGGATGAGATCATCCGAATTGTTGAGCGGATGGCTGAATTTGATCTCATTTTTGCCAAGGCGAAATATGCAGGGCGGATTAATGCCATCAAGCCGATATTTGTACCTTGGCGCAAAAGCAAACTGGGTGAAGCGGGGGCCATGCACCCTGGCTCAACCATTTGGTTTAAAAGCGCACGCCATCCATTAATTAAACCGGCCGAAGTTGTTCCAACAAATCTGACAGTGCCAGAAGATGTCTTTATGGTATTGATCACTGGCCCGAACACCGGTGGAAAAACAGTAAGCCTCAAAACGTGTGGCCTCATGATTTTGATGGCCCAATGCGGTTTGCACGTCCCCTGCACGGAGGCTCGTTTAAGCTTTTTCGAAAATGTATGGGCCGACATTGGGGATGAGCAGTCGATTGAGCAGAATTTATCGACCTTTTCAGCCCATATGACCAACATGATCCGTATTCTTACCAATGCGGACGATAGGGCGTTCGTCGTACTGGACGAATTGGGTTCCGGCACCGATCCGGCCGAAGGGGCCGCTTTGGCCTCAGCCATTATCGATTTCTTGCGCGATCATGGGTCTACTGTATTTACAGCCACCCATTATCCTGAGCTGAAGGCCTATGCAACTTCAACTGAAGGGGTGACCAATGCCTCTCTTTTATTTGATCTTCAAACCCTATCGCCGACTTATGAGATGACAATAGGGTTGCCAGGGAAATCAAATGCGCTGGCAATTGCCAAGCGCTTAGGGCTTGACACATCAATCCTCGATGGTGCTTTGGCCCGCTTAGGCGTGGGCAATAATGAAACCGAGCAGCTTTTAGATTCGATTTATGACATGCGTGATCGCATCGCTTCAGAAGAAGCAGGCGCACGGTTGGCCCGGCGCAGAGCGGAACGTGATCGTGAGAAGTTACAGACCCGGCTGGAAGAGATCCAAACTGAACGGGACCGTGTGTTGCAAGAGGCCAGGACAGAGGTTGAACGGGAACTTGAGCAAATCCGTCACGAAATCAATCGGGCACGCAAACAGGTTGGGCAAGCTGAATCAAAAAATATGCTCAAAAATTTGGGCAAACAAATTGACAGTATTGAGGCCCGTCCATTGGCTTCGCTCACAAAAACTCCCCTGATCGATTCAGTCATGCCGAAAGAGCCGAAAGATCAGAAACCGAGAAAGCTCCGGATTGGCGATGAGGTTTTCATCAAAACGCTTAATGCGAATGGTGCCATCATTATGCTCACCAAAACAGAAGCTGAAATCGCTGTCGGCCGGTTACACATGCGTGCAGCCCTCAAAGAGATCGAGTTTCGCGGTCGGCCGGTTTACCAAGATGAGCCAATCTCTGTGCCGAATACCCCCTCACCAGGAATCGAGCTAGACCTACGCGGCATGCGGATCGATGAAGGGCTTGCCCGTATGGAGCAGCATCTCGACCGAGCAATATTGTCACGAGTGCCGTGGGTGCGTGTCATTCATGGGAAGGGAACCGGCCGTTTGCGTGATGCCGTTCGGGCCGAACTTAAGAAAAACCCAAGAATTCTCAGTTGGGAAGAAGGCAAAAATGGAGAAGGTGGTGCAGGTGTGACCGTAGCTCGCCTAGAAAAAGTTAAGAAAGAAGAAGTCACTGGTTAGCCATATCCATAAAAAGTACCAAAATCAAACTCTTAGATTTATAGAAATCTAACATCCCTTCATCACAATGCGAGACAATGGAAGATATATCAAAACAGCAAGCAAAAATATTATTTGATCGAGCGTATCGGCAGCAGGTGCGCGGCAACTTTAGTGAGGCGATTGCTCTTTATCGTCAATCATTAGAGCTACAGCCAACGGCCGAGGCGTTCACCTTTTTAGGGTGGACTTATAGCATTCTTAATCGATATGACGAGGCGATTGAGCAGTGCAAACTGGCAATCGAAGTTGATCCTGATTATGGAAACCCTTATAACGATATCGGCTCTTATCTAATCGCTCTTGGACGGTCGGATGAAGCTGTCGAATGGCTCGAACAAGCCACACAAGCGACTCGTTACGATGCCCCTCAATTTCCATATATCAATATGGGGAAAGCGTATGAGCAACAAGGGCGTAATCGATCCGCACTACAAGCCTATGACCGAGCTTTGTTGATCAATCCTTTAGATCAAGCAGCCTTAAGGCCGAAATACGCATTGCTTGCCAAAATGAATTAACCCCGTTGCCCATTGCAACACGCAAACACCGCAGTATATGTCTCTTGCATATCTGCCAAAAAAAATCATGAGTTTAAAAGTTCATCAATTACTAGTTGGAAGCTACGCAAATTTTGTTTATGTCTTGGTAGATGAAGCAACAAAAGATGCTGTCATTATTGATCCGGCATGGGATGTACCCGCATTGCTAAATATCATCACGGAAAATAGCTACAATTTAAAAGCGATTTGGCTCACCCATGCGCATGGTGATCATGTTGAAGGGATTCCGGCCGTGCTCGCAGCTCACCCTGATTTACCTGTATGGCTTTCCCCAAATGAACATGAAAAATATCGGCCAGCTATGCCCCTACACGATATCGGTGACACATTGCAATTGGGTAATCTAACCATTGATGTGATCCATTCACCTGGCCATTCGCCCGGTGGCGTCTGCTTTAAATATGGCGACGACATGATCGCTGGGGATAGCCTGTTTATCGATGGCTGCGGCCGGTGTGACCTTGTTGGCAGTGATCCAAACGCTATGTTTAACTCCATTCACACCAAGCTCATGACATTGCCTGATTCAACGATCATTTACCCAGGCCACAATTATGGTCCGGCCGCATCTGATACGCTTGGCAATCAAAAGAAAACCAACCGGTTTATGCTCGCGACGACATCAGAAGCATTCATTAAAGAAAGAATGGGCTAAAACGAAATGTAAAACGGCTAAGGTAATTTGTGTTTTTATCTTAATCGTTTGAGCTTAACTTCATCTAATCCACATAAAAATAATATCCTGCGATACAAAGGGTGCCGTATCACTCTACTGTTTGCTATAATCCCGTCGATTATGGCACATAAAAACAATGGGGCTGTGGAACCTGATCCACTACCGTCCACTCTATATACAGAAGAATATTTCTTAACAGCCTGCGAAGGGTTTGAGGAATTCACCGCCTCTGAAGGGGCGCATTTATCGCGTAGGCTGAATGACGCTTTTAAAGTGGCTGAAGTTGAACCCGGCATGAAGGTCTTAGACGTTGGGTGCGGCCGGGGTGAAATCCTGCGCCATTGCATGCACATAGGCATCGAAGCCTATGGGATGGACTACGCCGAAGTAGCCACACGCATGACTCGTGATGTAATTCAAGCTGAAATCGACGCACGTACGGCCGATTCACCGAAAATCGTCGCAGGTGCCTGCCGCTCAGACGCCAAAAAACTTCCTTTCCCTAGTAACTATTTCGATCGCGTCCTTATGTTTGATGTCGTTGAACATCTACATCCATGGGAACTACTCGAAGCGATGCAAGAAGTTCATCGAGTTTTAACCGACGATGGCATGTTTATTATTCATACCGCTCCTAACAAAGCATATGACCAATACGCCTACCCGATTGTGCGCATGATACGCACGATGATGGGGCAAGGTAGTGCTTATCCGAAAGATCCACGCGCCATTACGCCAGTGAATCAGCATGTACATGTTAATGAGCAAGATTTGTGGAGCATGGATCGTGCTTTAACTGAAGCTGGCTTTAAAGGCAATGTCTGGCTTGATTCCCCGCCCCAGAACCGGCAAGAAAACTTTATGATGGCTGGTTTACGCAAGTTAGCCTTCGACGTGCCCCCATTTCGCTGGTTCTTCGAGCGTGAGGTTTTTGCAGTAGCGAGAAAACGATAGTCGTTTTCGGTATTTAGCGGGTCAGTATTCGATATGCGAGCAAAACAACACTGACTTGCCGAATACTGGATGCTGATCACCCGCTATGGTTTTAAATCCTCTTTTTAAACGTCATTATTTAGCCTACATTCTTCTGCTACTGGCGTTTGTACTGCGTGTTTATTCACTTGACAGTCTGCCCCCCGGCTTAACCCATGACGAAGCCAATCACGGCCATGAAGCACTTGAGGTGCTTTCCGGCTTTTTTCGGTATTACTTCCCACTTGGTTACGGCCGGGAGCCGCTCTATGCCTATCTACTTGCCGGTTGGATGCGACTCGTCGGTGTATCGATCTTTTCCCTAAGATTATTGATTCCAATGGGGATGATCCTCTGCCATGCGGCCGTATATCGTTGGGTCAACAAACTCTTTGGTCAAAATACAGCTTTATTAACTTTAGCTATTTTAGCCATAGCATGGTGGCCGCTGGTCGCCTCACGACAAGCCTTGCGTTCTGGGCTGTTGCCGCTTATCACAATTGGTTTGGCCGCAGCCACAACCAAACTTTGGGATGAAGCCCAGAAAGAGCGGCCGGTTGCCGCTTTTCTAAAAGCCGTTCGTTTGCCGGTGATTAGCATTGCTGCATTAATCGGATTTATGCTACACACCTATATCGCCGCACGGGTACTGTGGGTGTTTATTCCAGCATTCGGGGCTTATCTGATTTTGTTTGATCGCAAGTCGGCCGCCCGATTCTGGCTTGCCAGCTTTCCCGCCGTCATAGGGGGATTGTTACTCAGCGCACCCCTGTTTATCTATCTGCGAAACAACCCTGGCCTTGAAACGCGCCTCGACATGCTCGATGGGCCAATTCAAGCACTGCTTTCTGGCGATGTGATTCCCATCTTACAAAACGTTTGGAAAACATGCCTAGGGCTGATTTGGCCCGGCCGTGGAGATAAATTTTTAGCCTATAGTATTCCAGGTAAACCGACACTGGCCCCGCTAACCGCCATCTTTTTTATAATTGGCTCTGTTCAGGCGCTCATCAACTGGCGTAAGCCTGAGTATGTTCTGCTGTTACTTTGGTTAGGCGTGGGTCTTGCTCCTTCCTTAATTACCGGCCCCACTGCGGCGACCACACGCAGCATGGGGGCATTGCTACCTATTTATATTCTGGCGGCTTTAGGGATCAAGAAATTGTATCTTCTCACAAGCACGGGTGAGTTCCCCTCATTTGCTTTCAATCGCAGGTCGATTGCCCGAGTCGGGTATCTAATCCCTACAATTTATTATGGTGGCGGGATTGCGATTTGGCTCGTTTCGGCCGCTTTTTTTTCACTTCCGATCTATTTTTTAGATTGGGGACAACGGCCGGATGTGCGAGCGGCTTACCAATCAACCATGATCGATGCTCTGGAAAATATGCCACCTCTACAGCCAAACAGCGGCCGGATGATCTCATCTGTTTTGCCAGGACATGCACATGACCCGACTATTGCAGAGGTCGTTATTTCAGCCGATAAGTGGGATGAGTTGCGTTGGGCCGACGGCCGATTTGCGCTCATTATCCCGGCCGGAGTTGAGCAACTAGAAGTGATCGCCCCGTCTTCGGCCGATTTGCACCCGTTTTTTCGCCAGCTTGTGATTGATGAGACACAGATAAAGATACGGCCGGACGATCTTGACCGGTTTTGGACAGCTTACACACTTACTGGATGGGAAGACACGGAAACGGCTATCGGCAATTTCAATCAAGCCATTGAATTAAACGAAGTCAGATGGCTGGCTGATGCTGTGCCACCAAACGGGGTGGCTGAATTACTGACGGTGTGGACAGTGCTTGACCCAACAAAGCTAGGTAGCACAATTCCATATGTCGGTTATCCCGAACCAAACGTGTTTGTGCATATACTGCGGCCGGACGGCACCATCTTAAATCAGGCTGATCGGCTCGATGCGCCTGCGTGGGATTGGCAGCCAGGAGATCGTGTGATGCAGATTCATCAGATTTACATTCCGGCCGATGTCGAGCTTGGGAGCTATGCGGCCGTGATCGGGGTATATGATCGGCTCACCGCTATTCGTCTGCCGGTTTCAGGCTCAGATGAGACGCTTCTACCGCTTCCTAGTTTAGAAATTAGGAACTAGTGAATGAATGGAAACTGAAATTCTTAATTCTCCATTGACTATTGCCCATTCAAATTGCCAATGGGCAACGAAGAATTCAGAATGGCTAATTTTCAGACTCGCCATGCTTAAATTGATTGTATAAAATCTTAAACCATGTGTGTCTTCAGTTTGTTTAAATTTTATCAGCTAAGCTGATCACAAAAAGTAAATGGAATTAGAACGTTGAGGCACAGAGACCACTGAGAAATTCACCAGAGAAAACAGTTGAAAAACTCTACCGCGCTCTGTGTTCAAAAAGCTTTTTGTGACTGACCTAATATTTCGACCACGCGCAAAAATATGGAAACCAGCAAAGGACACTTCAAATTGATCAAAATAATTTCACCCGATCAGTATAAAAAGATACTCTGGAAAAACGGTAAGGGAGAAACAACCGAATTAGCCATTAGCGAGGGCGGCTCTATAGACGATTTTGACTGGCGCATTAGCATCGCCAGCGTCGTGGAAGATGGGGAGTTCTCTGATTTCACGGGGTACATGCGGAATCTGGTCCTGCTAGAGGGGGACGGCATCGATCTACATCATGATGGCTCAAAAATTGATCATTTAGAAAACGTCTTAAGTGTGGCAACATTTAACGGCAGTTGCAAAACGGTAGGGGTCTTAAAATCGGGTCCGATAACCGATTTTAACCTCATGACAGATCAGAAAAGTTATCTGGCTACGGTAAAAACCTACCCCAAGTTTCAACAAGTTGCCCTAGAGAGCTTTGACCGATGTTTCATTTACGGCTTAACGGCAGGGCTTGAATTATCGTCGACTGCTCAACTAATAAAACAGCCCCTACCGGCCGGTTACTTGATGCACATATTTGAACAAAACACGACAGATCTAGCTATTACAGGCGAAAACATGATTGTTATTTATTTGATTAACCGACAAAGTCAGTTAATCAAATAAATCAATGTGAAAGGATGCCTGCTTGAACCCACTGAACCACATAGTCTAAGCTGCTATAGTCTTTTAGATTTGTAAAACAAAACGGCCGGTCACCGCGCATTATCTTCGAATCCCGGTCCATCACATCTAAATCAGCCCCAACCAGCGGTGCCAAATCGATTTTATTGATTATTATCAGCAGATCAGAACGAGAAACCCCAGGTCCCCCCTTGCGTGGGATTTTATCCCCGGCCGACACACAGGTTAATAATTCACCGTCGGCCCGAACTTCGTACGTTTCTGGGTCCACTTCGATCTTGGGAGTCGCGTCATTGTGGATCATGTCCTTTTTGCCAATCGCCCGGCAGTTAGTGACGGCCGCAATACCGCTTTCTAGCCCTAGCTCCTGGGCCACGCCAGAATCAACCCCAGCCTGCGACATGAACGTCAATTTCTTAGGGCGGTCGCTTTGCCAAAGGCACCAAACATCGGCCGATACCAAACCGGCTGTGGTGTCGGGATACTCGCATTGGCATCTCCCATCACGCTCCATTGTCTTGATGCTCAAAGGCTCGAATCACCCGCAAAGGTGGCGTTTGGACCTTGACCTGTAATTGGGTTGTTTCTGCTTTGGTAAAGTGCAGATGGAGTTTGCCTTCGGTTCCAGTTTTCATTTGGATTAAATTCGGTTGGTTCCGCCACGGATAAACACCGGTTTTCGCTGATTCACTATCCTATCCGTGAATATCCGCGTTTATCTGCGGCCAATTTTAAAATATTAGTACGCCCTAACTGATGAACAGGCGGGTCGTGAGATGAGGCTGACGCAGGGCGGTGGCTTGACGTTGTCCCAACGGGTCCAGCTTTTGCACGGCTGCGACCAACGTTTTAACCAACTATTGCAAAAACACCGCCACAATTGTCCGTTTATCGATCCCGATCGAGGACCCCACAAGGCCAAACACAGGGGCATGATGCATCTGTTCAGTGCGCCAAGCTGATGCAATTGCATGTTTTATTCTCGGAAATCGCCTTAAAGCAAGGTAGTACGTTTGACACAAATTTTAAGCTAGCTCATCTCTACCACTCTTTTGAAAGACAAAGTCTTATTTTGGATACGCATTGGATACACAGGTTCGTTATGATTTAAATTATGGGTGAGAATTCACTGCACAGGCTAAGGACAGAAGGTGGTTAAAGCAGATCATAAAAAGCAAGATGGAGAATATCGGCTGACTAAAATCACCCCAAATACACAATTTGCGCGTTATTTAGCCCTTCCGTTGGGCGTTATGCAATCAGGTCATGGAGGATAGGATGAGCATCCAAAAAAAAATTGATTTAGAAACTTATAGTTCAACAAAGAAAGTTTTACTAAAGCCGGGGGAGACAGTCTGGGCGATTGCAAAACGCACATTGCAGGAAGCAAAAGTGGCCCATGATGATCAGACCCTCAGCAAATTAACCCAAGTCATTCTTGAATTAAACAATATTAGTCATGAGGAGGCTTTATCTATTCCATCGCAATACCTAAAACTGCCGATTTATGGGGGCAGTCACAAAAAGCACAAAGAAAGCAAAGACAGCTCAACCCCTGAATTTACAGATACTTACACCGTTCAAAAGGGAGATAACCTGACCACAATTGCAGAGGCTTTTGCAAATGAGACCGATTTAAGTCAGGCGAAACTCGTCAAAAAACTGTATAAGGTAAATAAAAAGGTGATCGGAAAGGATAAAAACCTACTCCATGTTGGCCAAAAGCTATGGGTTCCTACCAAGCGTCTGCACATGCTCTATACCATTGCTGAAGACAGCTCAATCTTGAGCCTAGGCAAGCTAATTAGCCATTATTACAAAGATTGGTTGACCGTCGGCCGCAAATCCTTGGCTAAGCAAATTAGAAAACATCCCAACAATGAACATTTAAAGCTGCCAAAAGATATCGATGAAGTGTTGCCTATTGGGACGGAAATTTATCTGCCCGATGTCAGCCCGGCCGAAGGTCAAACGGTTGACCTCCCTTACAATTTCTATCGGCCGGAGACATTGCTGGCCCGTATCCCTAGCCTCACCCACGCTATCGCTTCAACCTTGAGCCAATTTCTTGGCGCAACTTCAGAAATCTCGATGCTTTCCATCGCAGAACTTGAGCAGTTGCTCGCAGAGATTGTTGGTTCAAACCCTGGCGAGGCCAAATCAAATAAACCAAGCTCCCAAGCTGATTGTTTAAAACAGATTATTGAAACGTTAAATCGTAATCAGATACCGGTTGATCCGCTCCCCCATGCTTTGATGGGTGTCGATGAGAGCAACCAATCTGGCACGACTGATACTGAGTTTGAACTAAAACAACTGCTCAATCTTTATGTGCTGGCCTGCAACCTCTATCACTTTGTCCTCGACGGCCTTCCTGTGCAAATCGCGGCCTCATCGCCCCCACATTGGCACGCAAAACAATATCGAAAATATCCCCCAATCAACTTAATGCGTGAGGCTTTACGTCGAGCATCAATTGATCTTGAGATTGTGCAGCGAGCATTGGTGCAACGCAGACGGCCGCATGCTCGTGGGGTACTGTCGCAGCAGACCCACACGCTGATGATTATGGATAAGCTTGCATTTAAAGCGTTGGCACCTTTTCAGCACATGCTGTTAGATGACTCACACACAAGGCAATCGATTAATCCAATCACCTACTTTAGTGAGCATACTCATATTCGACAGATACCCCACACTCATAATGTGATTTTAGTGGGCATGGCCTATGCCCAAATCTCACAGAATGAATCACACGTCAACCAATACCTTCCTTTATTGCTAGATTTAAGCGGTGGGTTAGATGCGGTTTTCTCAGTTGACCCATCAGAAGAACCGGACATCAAGGCTGCCGTTTGGCCCGCTTATGAGCTAATGGCGATTCCGCATGAAGTGGGTCACTTTGTCTATCATCATGGGAAAATAGGTAAAACTGAAGTAACTGTGGCTGATTGGACGGCTGACCTGGTTAACAAAAAGGCTAAAAAACACCCGTACCATCATTGGTATGAAGAACTATTTGCTGACGTGTACGGCTGTATCGTAGCTGGCCCATTAGCGGCAATGGGGATGCAGACCCTGCTTGCGGCTGAGTCGCAAAGTGGCTTGAGTCATGATGATGGAGAACATCCGGCCGCGATGTTCCGGCCGTTTATCTATTCAGAAATTTTGCGGCAGTTGACCAAGAGTAAGCATAAGAATCTAGAGCCGCACAAATTTAAAGCTACAGCCAACAAACTTGATGAAAATTGGTGGAAACTTTTACAATTGCGCGGTTTTGTGTCGGCCGATTTGCAGAAAAACTCATTTTCAGAAACCTACTTTGCGATTGACTCACACACAGGAAACGGCAGTAAGACGATGTCTGTTTCAGATATTCTGGATGCCGTCCGGCCGATTATTAACGAGTATATCGGCCTGTTGGCTAAGAACATCATCCTAGAACCACGGAGCAAAACTGCTATTGAAGAAGATACTGAAACATTAACGGCCGCTATCCCGTGGTGTAAAACGGACGTTGACAATTTAAATCTTTTGGACGATGAGATGCGCACTCTTTCTAGTCTTGCTTTTGCCCATAAAAAACTGCCATCTCACATCATAAACCCGGCCGAACTTTCCCCAATGCACGATAAAGGGCTTGAAGATGTCGATCTTGACCCAGATCATGCTGAGCAATTGCTACTCGAATATTTGGCGAATTGGGGCGATAGTGGGCCGGGTAGTTGGGGAAATCATCCATAATTTAAGCTATTAATTCTTGTAACAGGGTTTCACCTAATTCTATACTTAAAGTTCTAGCCGTTTGTTTGGCTTTTTCCATTAGAAACGAATCATCTGTAACATCATAGAGCTTAAAAAGATAATACTGAACCCAAGCTTGCTCGTATTTTTCACCTATTTCTTCGAAAATCTTGAGGCTATCAATTAAGAGATCCTTTGCTTGCTCCATGTCATTTTTCAATTGATAGAGTAAGCCTAATTGGGTTTTTATAAGCCCTTCCCAGCGCAAACTTCCGATACGTTTAAAATCATCAAGACAAAGGTGACCCAGTTTTAAAGCAAGATCAAATTGCCCCATTCTTTTATAAAGTTCCATCCGTTCAAATAGAATCGCCGAAGATTCTACACTATGATCTAGTGTTCGACTTATCGCTGTTGCCCGTTCTAAAAACGCTTCGGCTTCTGCAAGTTTCTCTTTTTGTACATTAACACGTGCCAGGAAGCGAAGTGTTTCAGTATAGATAGAGGATGAGATTTGATTGTTTCTTTGCTCTGCCAAAATTAAATATTTCTCAGCGACTTCTACATCTCTACTCTTTCGGATCCAGCAACCCGCAATGTAATTAAGATTTTGAGCAACTCCTTCGTCATTACCTATCTCATCAAATATCTGTCTGGAGTCTTCGAGAAGGCTGATAGCCTCATCAAATTGTGCATTTTCGCTTTTGATCCGGCCAAGGAAAAACTTCGAATTTGCAATCCCCAAGCTATCTTCTAAACGCATAAATTGAGTCATGGCATGCTGAAGATGATTTTCGGCCGCCCCATAATCATTTTGCTCCATCTCAATCTCACCCAAACGCAACAACGTTTGTGCAAAAGCCGTTTCATCTTGCAAAATCTTCGCCGCTTCCAATGCCAACGCTAACCCCGCCCGCATTTCGTAAAAACGAGCCTGGCGAAACCACGGCTCGTCCAGCGATTTGACGTACGCTAAAAGGAGCGGCCAGTTTTCTTGCCGATTGGCGACCCGAATCCCGGCCGAAAAGTTGCCCCACCACGGCCGGAGGGCTACATAATCAGCTTTATTTTCCTCTGCAAACGCCTGATAAAAAACAGACATCCGTTCAAATGCGGCCGACTCCTTCTCACCGTCCTGCGCCAACTTCTCCCCCGCAAAGTCTGCCAACAACGGATGCTGTTTGTACGCCTCATCGGCCTCTTCTTTGAGCAAAGACAATGCCACCAACGAATAGAGCGCATCTTCAGCGACGTATGTGTCGATGTGGGCCACGGCCGCCAGCGCCTCAGCCGTAAACGGCAAGCCGTTAAACGTGGCCAGCAAGGCAAACGTCTGTTTGAGCGTGCCGTCTAACGCGCTCCAGCTGACCTCAAACGAAGCGCGTACCGCATGGTCGCTGATCTCTAATCCCAGCCGATTTTGCATGTCAGCCAGCCGGTGTGCCATGTCGGCCAACTTGCGCCGCTGGCGAGATTTAAGCCGCTTGGCGACAATCTCCAACGCCAACGGGAGGTTTTGCAAAAGGGCACAAATTTCGGCCGCCGCCTCTGGTTCGGCCGTGACCCGCTCATCTCCCAAAATGTCTGCAAGCAGTGCAACCCCGTCATCAGATGGCAACTCGCCAACCTGCAAAATCGCCGCTTCGAGTCCGTTGGCGACATCGGGATTACGAGTGGTGAGCAAGGTGGCACAGCGTTCGCCCCCAGCCAACAGCGGCCGGATGCGCGAGACTTGCGCTACGTCATCGAGCACGATGAGACAGCGTTTTTCAGCCAGCATGCCACGCACGGCCGCCGCCCGATTGTTCACATCTCCCAGCCCGCTAAAGTCATAGCCAAAAGCGGTTGCCCAACTGCCCAAAATATCGAGCGGCTCGCTATTGGCGGCATCAGCCCACAACACCCCATCAGGAAAGTCATCTTTTAACCCGTGCGCCAGGCGGGTAGCCAACGTCGTTTTACCGATTCCGCCCATCCCGACTAAACCGATCAAGCCAACTTTGCCAGAAATTTGGCGGGTTAGCTGATCGATTTCCGCCTGGCGGCCGACAAAATATTGGGTCACCTGCGGAGCCTGAAAGGGCGGTGCAATCGCAACCGAAGGTAGCGCAATCGCCATCGAAGATGGCTCATCCATCCCAATTTCGTCGTTCAAAATTTGCAGATGCAAGTCGGCCGTTTCTGAAGCCGGTTCAACCCCAAGCTCTTCATTTAACACGCGACGGCAAATTTCATATTGGGCCAAGGCCGCACTCCGTTGCCCGTTGAGCACCAACAGGCGCATCAATTGCCGATGCCCTTTTTCGAGCCACGGCTCAAGGGCCAACAGCCGCCTGACGGCCGTGATGCCCGCTTCATATTGTTTAGATTGGGTATGGCCGTTGACCAGTTTATGCAGCCCATCAAGCGCCATCTGATGGAAACGTTCCCGTTGGGCCAACTGCCAATCTTCGAAAAGCTCTGCGCCGCGCAGATTAAAGTCAGCCAAAAAATCGCCGCTGTACAAAGCGATGGCCGTTTCGAGCTGGGTCAGGGTTGCGCCGGGCCGGTTGAGATTTTCTTCAAAGGTGACAACGTCGATGGCGGCCTCCCCCATCGAGTCAAAAGCGACAGAACGGCGTTGAATGTCGAGATGGCTTTGAAGGTGCGGCCGGAGTTTGCTGAGTTCAACGCGCAAATTACGACGGGCGCTTTCTTCATCGACGTCGCTCCACAGTAGACCGGCCAACGCCTCACGAGAGGAGGGTTGGCGTGTGATCGCTAGGTAGGTGACCAAAGCCAGCGCTTTTTGGGAAAAGGCTTTTGGATTGATGTGGTCATCCAAGGTGAGGGTGGGTCGGCCGAATAGTTTGAGAGTCAGCATGATGGGAGTTTCTATTTTCTTGATGCACACAACCTGTGTAGGGGTCGAAGGGGTCGGGTCCAATTTGGCTCCGAAGAGAAACAGTGGTTCCGACCCCTTCGACCCCTACTCCTACCAAATATCTTCGTCATGGCTATTTTCAATCTTTCAACGATAGATCAACGATAGACCAGCGTTCGAATCCTATTCTGTTTTCAACAAAGCAAATGAGAACAACCGGCCGGAAAAACTCTCTACGAAATTGAAATCAATCGAACGAAATATAAAAATTCTGGAGAATTAAAATGTCAATCAAAATTAATCGTGCTCAACTTCTTGGTGTTATCGCTGCGGCCGCTTTACTCATCTACCCATTCCTCAATGTCGCATCAACCTTCGCTTGTAACGGCGGGGCTGGCGGGATATGCGGCGGATAATCGGGTTAAATAGTCAGTTCAAAAGCCTAGTCAGAACTGACTGGGCTTTTTTTGTTTTATTTCGCAATATTCACCTGACTTAGCAAATCAGGTGAAAGGATTTTGTCAAAAATCGACCATTTTGGATCAGATTTCAAATGGGGTGATTTTTTAATTATTGACTCAACCAAAGTTGATATTTGATCTTCAATCGAAGCAGATTCAAGATATTGGCTTTCGCTCAAAGCAGACGCAAGATAAGTTAGAGAAGGTTTATAATCAAAATCAATTAAACATGCTCGACCTAAAAGCAACAGCACCTCAGCTTTACCTTTGTGATTATTGAATTCAGTAAACCTCATCATACTTTGCTCTAGGTAATGAAAAGTTTGTTCTTTTTCTCTCGCTTCAAGATAAGTCAAACCCAAATTTTGGTAGGCATTAGCAATTGCCAACTGATCACCATAACTTTCTGAATAATCTAATACTTGCAATAAATATCGTCGGCTTTTTTCATATTGTTTTAAGTCGATTGCAATTAAACTCAAGTTGGTCAAAATACTAATAAGAGCTTGTGCGTCTCCAATCTTTTGATTTAATGAAAGAGCATCTTCCAGACTTTTCGATGCTTTTTCAAGCAACTTTCTTTGAAAATAGAAAATACCTTGATTATTTGCCGATTGGGCCAAACGTCTGGAATTTTCTTTCTTTTGCCAATAACTTTGGACAACCTCTAACAAATGAATTGCTTCCTTTAATTCATCTTGGAAATGCTTAACAGTAGCCAAATGATATTGAGCTGATGCACACAATTCAGACAAATTGGCCTGTTTGCCAAGCTCCAGAACAAAATTCAATCTTTTTTCAGCCTCATCATATTTTCCGGTACGCCACAACAATTCTCCCCAAGACAAACTCATCAATCCTGCAATTGCTGGAAATTCATTGGTTTTTGATAAATACTGCCCAATCAGCTCCAAAGCTGAATCATGTTCAGACATGCGGACCAACGCCCGAACTTGGTGGGTGCGCAAGTGCAAAACAACCTCAACGGCCGACCCTTTCTCCTGCTCAAAGACCTCAGCCGCCGCCGCAAAACGCTCGGCCGCTTCACGATAGTATCCACGCAGTTCATAAAACGTTGACAGCGGCTCAATGGCGGGTAGCAGTGCATCAGAATCTTGCTGTTCAACGGCCGATTGCCACGCCGCCCGAATGTTATCTAAATCGAGCGTAATTTCGGCCGCAGGGTCTTGGGGCCGGGGACCGATTAAAGCCTTTGTCTGCTCCGCTACAAAATTCAAATAATAGAGACTGTGCCGGTCTTGCACCCCCATCCCCGGAAACCCGATTCGCTTTTCGGCCGCAAACTGGCGGAGAAGCTCATGCTGACTGTATCGGCCACTCTCATCTCGCTGGAGTAGCGACTTTTCCCACAGATTATTGATCAATATACCAGACCCGCTGGTCACCGCCTCTGCGGCCACTGGCCAAAAGCCACCTCGAAAAACGGAACACAAAGCAAAGACCCGCTGTTCGGCCGGGGTCAGCAATGTCCATGAATTTTCAAACACCGCTCGCATACTCTGATGCCGTTCGGGAACATCACGAAACCGGACAGAAATTGTGTCAAACGATTGCTGTAACGACTGCAAGAGATCCGCCACACTCTGCTGGCGCAGTCCGGCCGCGGCCAATTCGAGTGCCAGCGGCACACCGCCCAGCAAATGCACCAACTCGGTGACTTGAGCCATCTGTTTCGCATCACCCAGCTCGAAATCCCCCAATACCCGTTGCACTCGGTCGATAAACAAAGCGACGGCCGGGTTGTGCAATTGGCTTTCTGCATCGGAAACATGTTCGGGTAACGGCAACGGTTGCACCCGATAGACCGTCTCCGCCATAAAACCTAACGGCTCACGCGACGAAGCCAAAATCATGAGATCAGGCGTCTGCTCTAGCAATTTCATCAGCAGGTTGGCTCCATCAAGCAGATGTTCAAAATTGTCAAAAATCAGAAAAATATTTCGGTTTTTTAAATGGGCTAACAATTGGTCAACTGGGGGTGTTTTGCCCCGCAACGGCAGATTCAGCGTTTCGCACACCAGGGTCGCAATGTCATTTTCAAGTTGGATGACATCGGCCGTAGGAACCAGCACAACCAACGGGATCAGCCAAACCCCATCCTTAAAACTGCTGATTAAGCGACGGCCGACCTCAAGCGACAAACGGGATTTTCCAATCCCTCCTTCCCCGACGAGGGTCACAAAGCGTTTGTGGGGGTCATCGACGAATCTGATCAATTTTTGGATGTCTTGATTCCGGCCGAAGAAGGATGTCGTTTGGGCGGGTAAATTATTGGCAGATGGGGCTCGTGGCCCGGCCGATGCGACGACCCGGGTCACCTCATGCTCTTCGGCGATCCCGACCCCGCTTTCGATTTTTTGGGCCAGTGCGGCCGTTTCTGGGCTAGGCTCAGCCCCAAGTTCATCTAGCAAAATCGCTTTACAGCGTTCATACTGCGACAGTGCGGCCGTGCGCTGCCCGCTGTTGGCCAACGCCAACATAATGTGGCGATGGGCGGACTCGCGCCACGGTTCAAGCGTCAACAAACGTAGCCCATATTCTCGCACTAATTCGTGCCGCCCTTGGGCCTGATAGCTCTCTATAATAATGTCTAACGCCAGTTGAGCCTGCTGGAGCAAACGTTCGCGTGCAATAATCAGCCACTCTTCAAATACAAAGGCATCTTCGGCTTGGATACCAGCCAGCAGGTCACCACGGTACAAATCGGCCGCCTCTTTTAACCGTTTGAGGCAGGTTGCGCAGTAGTGAATATCTTCATGATCGTGGGTTTCGCATGTAGTCAGCAATTGTCTAAATTCTGTAACGTCACACCAGACGGAATTCAGTTCAAGGGCGGCCGGATTAAAACGAATCGTTTGATTGTTGATTTCAAAAAGCTGTTGGCTGACAGGCCCCCCGGCCGCTTTGTCAAGCGCTTGGCGCATGCGTGACAAGTTAATGCGCAGATTTTGACGGGCCGTTTTGTCATCGCTTTCGCTCCATAACAAAGTCGCCAGCCGTTCACGCGGATGTGCTACGCCAGCTTGACCCGATTCAACGGCAAGATAGGCGATTAAGGCCCGTATTTTGTTGGTTCTAAAAAGGATGTCGCGACTATTGTGTGTACTTTGAAACGAGCCCAACAGGGTTAGCTTTAGCAAATTGATTCGCCCCAAATTCGATTCTCGATTGTCAGATGCTGGCACCACCTTTGAAAAGCATACCTGTTAACTAGATTACAGCAACTCTGACCTCTTTTTAAGCAAACATCAAAACACAATATGAAGCTAGAAAGCTCTCATTCAAATAGAGAAGCAGGAGCCGTATCCAATCAAGTTATTTTGGATACGAGTTGGATACGGCCGGTTGATATTGTTACTACACAACGGCATTCTCAATCGCAACAACCCTAAGTAGAGGTAACTGTTCACCCCCCCCTGTTACTCGAGTAAAGTCACCCAGAAATTGGGGCCATTTTGGTCCCAATTAGGTGATTTTAGGCGGAAATGGCCCGAAATAGCCCAATTTGTCCTATTTTTCAGCTTGCTTTCTAGAGCATTCCTCTCGAGTAGGAGGGGGGCTGAACGGTTACTAGCTTTAGCACCCCAGGGCAATTGCTAGATTTTCTCACCCATACACTGACTAAAAATATAGAAAGAAATGATGACGTCAGATTTCCAGAGGCTAAAGGTGATGCGGAAACACCAGCAGTACTTTAGTTTTCCCTAAGTGGGGTCAAATTAAGGCTTAAAATCGGCAGCTCAGGCTCTCGAAAGCCTGACTGCCTCGTATCCGACAGGCAAATGGCCGGTTACCGAAGCCTTTTTAGAAAGTTG
>JBLIMP010000020.1:0-24853 GCA_047638855.1 Cellvibrionaceae bacterium
TCTGTTCTACTAGCTGACGAGTTTGTGCCAGATCAACGAGTTGAGGCAGAAGATCGGAAACCGGAAGAAAAAGGGGCTGAGGCAGAGGTTGACGTTTCGGCCGATGAAGTGCAGACATGGCTAAGAGCATTTGAAAAAGCTCCCCATCGCGCACCTGATATTCACATTGTGCAGCTACCACCGCGTGAATCTTATAAAAACCCAACCAACGATCCAGATCATCTTCCTACTCAAACTCAAACGAAAAAGAAAAAGCCGCCAGTAAAGAAAGTGGATCCTGACAAACTGAAAGAAGGGGAGGCTGAGCTGTCCCAGGAGGATATGGCTGAGTGGATCGCACTGTTTGGAGATGAGGAAATTCGTCAAAAAAAGGAAGAGACGAAACCGGTTGTCATCCCGAACCCATCGGCCGAAAGAATGAAACCCACAAGGCGAAAGACAGGTGATCCGGTGGTGCGAAAATTCTCTGAAGAGCAATTGTCAGGTGAAGAAATTGATGTGTGGCTAGAAATTTTCCAGAAGAAAAAAAAGTAAGCTATTTTCATGGTCGGCAACCACGACCAGCACTAAAAAATCAGTGAGTCTACTCAGCCGACCAGAATGCCAAAACACCAGGGGCTAGCGTACGCGGGTGTATCTTCCCACTAATATCCATCACAATAATAACTGGCCCTCCAGGCGTGCGTACTGGCAATACAACACTTTGACTATCAGGTGACCAAATTGTGGCCGAGCGTTGATATTGACTATAAAAGGTGAGGACCTCTGTAAATTGGGCTGTGGTTTCAAATGGCTTAATCAGCTCAACAACTTCTTCACTTTCAACATCAAATATATACAGTCCAAGTTTCGGCCGACCGTTCGTTGATTGCTCGTTATCTTCGCCAGTTGTTGAAGGAATCAATTCGAACAAAGCGATTTTCGAGCTATCTGGTGACCAAAAAAAGGCGATTAGATTCTTAGATTCGCTGATTGCTAATTCGCCGGTTTCTAGTGTATAGACAGCTAGTTCGCCAACGGGCGTCTCTGCATTTGCCTTACTTGCGATATAGCCGACTTTTGAGCTATCGGGCGAAAATGCCCCACCAATGAAAAGGTCTCCATTGATTTTATCAATGGTTGATTTTTTGCGCGTAGCCATGCTGATAATTGAAACCCATGTATCATCGTCACCTACTATGTCGGATCGAAGCGGAAGCATTATCCTTCGACCATCGGGCGAGATATCTGGTGCTGCGAAACGAGCTGGGGAAAAATCGAGAACTTCTTCAACAACTGAGGCTTCTAAATTCAATAGAGACATCCGTTCGCTGGGGGCAGTCGTGCCGACATGTGTCAATATCTGCTTGCCATGAGGTGCCCAGTCCCAATATAAAGGACCACCAACATCAATCACTTGGATCGCTTCGTTTCCTGCATAGGGCTCTGTTGTTGAGATCAAGACAAGTTGTAGAGCGTTTGCACCTGGCTCTTGAAGTAACACAGAGAGGGTGACTTCATCGGGTGCCCAATACATATAAATCGGCCGTGCCGTGCCTCTCCAGACTATCTTTTTATTGGCTCCATCTGCGTCGGCTGAAAAAATCGTATAAACATTGGTTTGGCTATCTCTGTCTTGTTGTTGAATCGTTCCGGCAGTTGGCTCGCTTATTTCCAGTTGATTTTGCTCGTTGGAAATAGAAATTGACTGAGGCTGATTCTGTAAATTGTTGTCTGGAGCTTGAGCGAAATCTTGGTCGCTTGAATTAGTGACATGGTGTTGGCCAAACGCTAGCTTTCGGCCGCTGGTTGACCAGGTAGGCAGTAAGTAGTAAACCGCTTCGGGAGCGCGGTTCAGGTCTTGAATTTTGTCCAAATTGGAGTCGGACGTAATTGAAACTAAATTTCTCCCCGCCTGATTAGTTGTGAAAACGTTGCCGTTTGGGCCCAGATATGTGATTAAGCCAGATTTCCGGCCGATTAAGATAGCAAAATCACTTTCTTCTAGGCGATCATTAGCCGAAGATGATGATGTGTTGTCAGCCTCATCACGTAAAGCTGGGAGTAAGTTGCAGGCTGAAAAAATCAAAAATATTCCAACTGCAACAAGAGCCGTAGATAATCGTTTTAAACTTCTTTTTAAACCGCTATTGATTGACATAGCCATTACCCATCATTGGGTTCTGTAACCCCTAACATTGTAAATATAGATTTTTTGGCTTGATCGATGGCGGGATCATAAACCGATGTGATCTCATCCCAATCAGTTTCGACCAAAACGTCTGGCTCTACGCCTAATTGGCCTACGTCGCGTTGGCGATTTGTTGTGATCAATGTTGAAATCGGCATGATGAGTTGTGATCCATCTGGCAAGAAATGGGCTTCAAACTCTTCCAAAGAAGCGGCGGTTGTTTGGCCTATCACAACAGCTCTCCCTTGATCTTGCAACGCTGCAGCAAAAAGTTCGGCCGGTCCGGCCGTTTCCCGGCCGACGATTATTGCCATTGCGACTTGTTCAGACTCTTGCAAAGGAGACGCCATCCCGTCAATGGTGATTGAGTTATTGACTCCTTGGTTATTACGTAAGGCGATATCCCCATCTACAAACAAAGGGAGAAGTTGAAAAATGGCACTACGCTGCTCTCCGGTCATCAGCCGCATATCAAAGATAAGTCCTTTGTTTTGCGCATCTTGAGCTTGCAGCTGATCAAGGACATTTGCAAACTCATTCAAAACGGATCTGTCTTCATGAGGAGGAAAAGCGATATATAAAATGTTTGTCTGTGGCAAAACATATGAGCGCAACCCACCCGTTTCCGAGCGTATGAATTGACGGGTTATTGTGACAATGCGTGGCTCCTGCTGTGGAGACCTCACGAGGAGTTGCAAATCGCTCCCTTCTGCCCCATTTAAGCGATTTAAGGCCGCTTTGCCTTCACCAAGCTTAACTTCTGCCCCATCAATGCTTAATATCGCGTCATGCGACCGTAGCCCGGCTTCGGCCGCTGGTGACCCCGGGATAACGTGTAAAACGATCAATCGCCGTTCTTCATCAACCCTATCCCGTACAGCAACAAACGGGCCGATTCCGTTAAAAGGTTGAAAATTATTGAGTGCTTGATCGATGCGTTCTTGACGCGAAAGCAGTTGAATGCCACTATCGGGAATCTCCGCCACCATTTCTTTTAACAACTGATGAAAATCAATCTGAGACATATTTGGATCGAGCCTGTCGGCATATTCCTGATTGATTTGTTCCCAATCTGCCCCTCCCAAATCTTTGCGAATGTAAGTGTCATTCACATCGGCCCAAACTGTTTCAAATATAAGCTGTTGCGACTCAGCAAGATTTGGAGCGACATAAGATGCTGCGTCGTCTTTTTGCCCGAGCAGTTGACTGCTGTTGCATGAAAAGAGGCATGTGATTGTGGCGAATATCAGCAGGCGAAATTTTGCTATTTTCATAAACGACGCGGTGTTTTGCTAGGACGATGTCCTTAGTGGGGAACTTGATTGCATGGTTGATATTAGATTGTGAGTTTATGGTAGCAGAGAGAAAGGCTCAAGCGGTTTTGCTGTTTTCTAATGCCTCGTTAGAAAACAGAAGAAAACAGATACTTTTAACATGTTTAACCAATAGGCTCAAAAGGGGCAACGAATATGGTTTGCGAAGCGGCAACATATTTCTATTTCTATTTCTATTTCTATTTCTATTTCTATTTCAATGACCTTGGAACACTTTTAACTTTTTCGCCTATTTTCTTGACCCTCAGATGGGCTAGACGTATAAATACCAAATGAGGTAGCCTAAGTCTAATAAACCTGCTCTTATCTTATTTAAAGAGCCAATGGAATAGTGTTGAAAATAATATGAGCGACCTGCTGAAAACCGAAGATTCTCATTTGAAATACTGGCTAGGTTTCAACCTAGTTGATGGCTTAGGCCCTTCCAAGGTCCAGGCTTTGCTTGAGCGTTTTGGAAATGCCGAGGCGGCATGGCATGCGCCAGAACTTGATTTAGCCCGCATGGGTTTTGATAGTAGATCGTTAAAGAACTTTTTGGGGTCACGTCAAGTTATTAATTTAGAAGAAGAACTTGCAAAAGTAATGAATAAAGGAATCTCATTGCTCCCTTTTGGCTCTGATGATTACCCGCGCTATTTAAAAGAAATTCCAGCGCCACCGGTGGTTCTGTATGTTTGGGGCACACTGTTACCGGCGGATCACCAAGCGTTGGCAATCGTTGGCACACGTCGCCTGACAAGTTACGGCCGTCAAATGACGCGCGAGTTGGCTCAAGGGTTATCGCGAAGCGGGATTACAGTGGTTAGCGGACTAGCCCGTGGTATCGATACGGAAGCACATTATGCCACTTTAGATGCTGGCGGCCGGACGATTGCTATTTTAGGGTCTGGTCTTGATTATATTTACCCGCCTGAAAACCGCGATCTTGTAGACCGTATTTTAAGTAGTGGGCAAGGGGCCGTGATTAGCGAATATCCCCTTTCAACGAAACCGCAAGGAAAAAATTTCCCTGCGCGTAACCGCATTATCTCAGGCCTGTCATTAGGAACCATTGTTGTGGAAGGGGCACTCAAAAGTGGCGCGATGATCACAGCCCGCTATGCGGTTGAACAGAATCGCGAAGTATTTGCGGTTCCCGGTTTTGTAAATAGCCCCGCTAGCGCTGGCCCAAATCGACTTATCCAAGAAGGGGCGAAGCTGATCACATGTGTTGAAGATGTGCTTGAAGAAATTCAGGTCGAGCAAGTGATTCATCAGCAGGCTATTCAAATGGCATTGCCAGAGTCGGCCGAGGAAGCAGCCCTGTTCCCAGTTCTAAATAGCGAACCTCAGCATATAGATGATCTGGCAAAACTGTCGGAGCTACCCGCTAGCCAAGTAAGCAGCACCCTTACATTGCTTGAGCTTAAAGGCATTGTGCAGCATGTTGGTGGTATGAAATATGTCCTTGCAAGATAGATTTTAAGGCAAGGTAGGTTAAAGTTAGAATATATTGATAGACAGTGGGGGGAGACTTTTGTAAAAAGCTAGAAGTTGGCCTTTCGCATTATGCTAAGTCTGAACCTCGAAAAGTAAAATTCTTTACCCCTATCATTTTAAACATCTAATATCTGATGTAGTAAAATAATGCGAAGCATGGCTTTTTGCAAAGCATATTTGAAAAACACTATCATCATATAAATAAACGGAGAATTCTATTCATGAAAGTAATTATTTTTGCGGGAGGCTTCGGCCGTCGATTGTGGCCGATCAGTTTGTCCAGCTCTCCCAAGCAATTCGAGCCGATTATCGGAGATCGTTCAACCATTCAATTAGCGGTTGAGCGGGTTTTGCCTCAATTTGGCGCAGAGAATATTTTTATCTCTACCAATCAACGCTATGCAGATATCATTCGCGATCAATTGCCAGATATACCGCCAGAAAATGTGATCGGTGAGCCAACCCGTCGTGATCTTGCGGCCGCCGTTGGTTTAGCGATAGCGCATTTGAGTAAAACCGGTTCGGCCGATGAACCGGTTGGGATTTTGTGGGGCGATAACTACATGAAAGATGTCCCTGTTTTCCAAAGCGTGATGGGGACGGCCGAAAAAATCATTCAACAGAAAGAAGCCGATATGGTTTTTATGGGGGAATCTCCTCGTTTCGCTAATGCCAACTTAGGTTGGATCAACTTGGGCGGCGAGCGTGGAAACATTGATGGGAATCGGTTCTACAATTTTGGTAAATTAACCTATCGACCTGCCCAAAATGCCTGTGAAGAAATGTTCGCATCGGGAAATTACGTATGGAATACCGGCTACTTTGTGACTAGCATAGGCTACGTGCAAAATGCCTATAAAGAACATATGCCTGAGATGGCTACCCAACTCGATGAAATCGCAGCAGCTATCGGAACAGACGGCTATCAAGAAACGCTTGATCGTATCTATCCAACGCTAGAATCAATTAGCTTTGATGATGCCATCTTGACCCATTTAGATCCGGCACATGCGGCCGTTTTACACGCCCCTATGGGATGGTCTGACCCTGGAACTTTGTACTCGCTTAAAGAGGCGATCAACCCATCGACCGAAGAAAATGTAACCCGTGGGCGGGTGATCGATTCGGACTCAAAAGATTCGCTCGTGTATAACTACGAAGAGCATAAAATTGTCATGGGTGTGGGGTTAGAAGGGATGATTGTTGTTAATACGCCTAATGCGGTTTTGGTGGTACATAAAGACGATATTAAAAAGGTTAAAGCCTTGGTTGAAGGCTTCGCTGGAACCGATTTAGAAGGGTTTAGTTAGACAAGATTCTTTGGATTTACAATTTAAAAGTAGGGAAAGCAGACCAGTTTGGCTCATGATTGTCTGAGCCTAGACTGGTCTGTTTTTGGTAATAACAGCCCCTGAAAAAGTCGGTATTTGACATAATAAAATAGAAATACTCTATTTTAATTTCTTCTCAATATTTGCATTATTGAAAAAATTGGGGCATATTGAAAAATATGGCAAACGATATTCAGATAGAAGGCTACTGCCTTAAGTGTAAAGAACACCGAGTGTTCAACGACCCAAAAGCGGAATGGGCATCAAATGGAACCCCGGCAATTCGAGGTAAATGCTCAGTCTGTGACGCAAATGTATATAAGCGTGGTATGTCTCCTCTGCATGAAAATTTGGAGAAGCCTGCAGTGCTGCCTCAAGCTAAAAAGAAGAAGGCCACTGCTAAAACTAAAAAGGGAAACAAGAAAACGAAAACGACCGCACGTCGTTCTGGGCGCCTAGTTATTGTGGAGTCCCCAGCAAAAGCCAAAACGATTGGTAAATACTTGGGGAAAGGATATACGGTCAAATCAAGTGTCGGTCATGTGCGTGACCTACTCAAGTCCAGATTAAGCGTTGATCCCGAAAACAACTTCCAGCCTGAATATCGCGTGCCAAATGAAAAAAGAGCCCTTGTAAAAGAATTAAAAGAAGCGGCTTCGAAAGCTCAAGAGATATTTCTAGCGACTGACCCTGACCGGGAAGGGGAAGCAATTGCTTGGCATGTGATGGAAAGCGCGGAGATGGAACCTGCACGGACACAGCGTGTTGTTTTTCATGAAATCACAAAACCGGCCGTACAGGCCGCATTTGACAGCCCGCGTGAGATTGACATGAAACAGGTTGATGCCCAGCAAGCACGGCGTATTTTGGACCGTTTGGTGGGCTATAAACTTAGTCCGCTGTTATGGCGAAAAGTGCGCGGCCGTTTATCGGCCGGACGTGTGCAATCTGTAGCCCTGCGATTGGTAGTTGAACGGGAACGGGAAGTTGACGCGTTTGAACCGGTTGAATATTGGACCGTACAGGCCGATGTGAGCCAGCATAAATACGAAGGCGATAAAAATCGTTTGAAATTTGTCGCTAAATGGCACAGATTTGAAGGGAAAGAACCGATTCTCAGTCAAGAATCAGACGTTTTGCCACATCTTGATATATTGGAAAAAGCGACTTGGACGATTGATGATATCAAGATCGGAACCCGTCAGCGCAAACCAGCGGCACCCTTTACAACTAGTACATTACAACAAGAAGCTTCGCGTAAATTAAGCTACGGTACACAAAAGACGATGCGGGTCGCCCAGCAGCTGTATGAGGGGATTGACATCGGTAGTGCAGAAGGGAATGTGGGTTTAATTACTTACATGCGTACTGATAGCGTGACTGTATCTCAATTGGCACAAACTGAAGCACGCGAATATGTAGTCGGCCGGTTTGGAGCGGATTATATCCCTGCAACGCCTCCGGTTTACAAAACAAAAGCTAAAAATGCCCAAGAAGCACATGAAGCGGTT
The DNA here is from genome assembly GCA_047638855.1 of Cellvibrionaceae bacterium. Classification (GTDB taxonomy): domain Bacteria; phylum Chloroflexota; class Anaerolineae; order Promineifilales; family Promineifilaceae; genus WTJY01. Next base: position 7,826 of record JBLIMP010000020.1, read on the forward strand.
CGGCCGACTGGTGTGATGCGTGATCCGAAAGCGATGAAAGATTTTTTGAGCCGTGATCAATATCGGCTTTATGAGTTGATTTGGCAACGTTTTGTGGGCAGCCAGATGTCTCCGGCCGTTTACAACACGGTACGGGCTGAACTGATGGCGGGTGAGAAAAATGTTTTGCCAAAAGAACGCCCCTATCATTTTCGGGCAACAGGTTCTGACCTCAAGTTTGCCGGCTTCTTAGCCGTTTACGAAGAGTCTGCTCCTACGGACCGCCCTGATGGGGCAGAGAATCAAGTGCCGGCCGATTTGGAATCAGGCGAAGCAATTGATTTACTCAAGCTAAATCCTGAGCAGCATTTCACCCAACCGCCACCGCGCTTTTCTGAAGCAACTTTGGTTAAAACGATGGAAGAAGAAGGGATTGGCCGGCCGAGTACTTATGCGTCAATTGTGTCAACGATTCAACGGCGTGGCTATGTGGTCAGTGAGGAAAGACGGCTGTATCCCACCGAAATTGGTACAACTGTGACCGACATGTTGGTTGAGTATTTTCCAGATGTGCTTTCGCCAGACTTTACCGCCCGTATGGAAGATGAGTTAGATACGATTGCGACGGGTGATAAAGAGTGGGTACCGGTTGTGGATGGGTTTTGGAGTAATTTTGAAAAACGTTTAATCATCGCTGACGAATCATTACCGAAGGTAGACCTAAACCAGGTTAAGGAATATGTCGGCCGGGAATGTGAAGAGTGTGGCGAAGGGCAGTTGGTTTATCGCCAAGGCCGTTTTGGTAAATTTATCGGTTGCGATAACTTCCCCAAATGCTACTTTACAGAGCAGGTATTGGTTCATACTGGCGTTGATTGTGTCTGTAGCGGCCATCTGATCGAGCGCAGAACAAAGAAAGGTCGCACGTTTTACGGCTGTTCTCGGTATCCGGAGTGTGACTTCACAAGTTGGAAGAAGCCGGTTAGTTCTGATGCGAATGGTGTCACTGTTCAGGTAAATAAAGAGAAGACCCTTTATGTACCATATGTGTCAAAACCTTTTGTTCCAAAAGAGAAAAAAGAGAAAAAAGAGAAAAAAGCGCCAGCAGCGGCCGATTAGCAACGGCTTCCGGCCCAGTGACCGGTGACCAGTGGTCGGTATAAGTTATATTCACATAGCTACTGACTGTGCAGCAAACTGATCGCTGATTACTAAAATCGATGGTTGCTATGCTTATGCACTGATTACTGAAGAACCGTTTGACTTTCGTTTTTTTTTGCTATAATTTTATCTGTAAGCCGACGTAGCTCAGTTGGTAGAGCGATTTACTCGTAATAAATAGGTCATGAGTTCGAATCTCATCGTTGGCTCAAAAAGCTCCCTAGGGAGCTTTTTTTGTACCTCGTAACCAAAACAAATAACTTAGAATAGATAACGGAACACGAAAGATGAAACCAACAGTCATTGGTGTGGCGGGCGGCAGTGGGTCGGGTAAAACGACGATTGCTAGAAAAATTGTAGAGACGGTCGGCCGGGAGCGTGTCGCTTGGGTTCAGCACGATGGCTATTATCGCCATCGGCCGGAACTTTCGTTTGAGCAACGATCCACACAGAACTATGACCATCCTAATTCCCTTGAAACAGAACTAATGGTTTCGCATGTGAGTGATTTGATCAAGGGCATGGCGAGTGCTATCCCCGTATATGATTTTGCAAAGCATTTGCGCAGCAACGAAGTTAAGTTGCTTGAATCTGCCCCGATTATTTTGCTTGAAGGGATTCTGATATTTTCAGAGCCAGAATTGCTCAAGCTGATGGACATCAAGATATTTGTCGATACAGATTCAGATGTGCGGTTTATCCGGCGTTTACAGCGCGATATGGATGAGCGTGGCCGAATCATGGAATCGGTGGTGGAGCAATACATGGCAACAGTCCGGCCGATGCATTTACAGTTTGTAGAGCCATCAAAACGAAAAGCTGATGTGATCATTCCCGAAGGGGGTCAAAATGCTGTGGCGATGGATATGGTTGTGGCTCTGTTAGAAACGATTTAAAGACTAAATATTTCTCTAACTACTTCACCGATAATTTCTGCCCCTTCACGTACTGTTTCAGAATCGGCCGCATAGCTAACCCGGATGCATTCATAGCGATGGTTCCACGGCGCATCAGCGTCTTCCGGCAAGCCTGGGAAAAAATGCTCTCCTGGAATCACCAACACACCACGATCTCGCAATTTTTCGTACAGCCGCTGACTGGTGATTGGAAGACCGGGGAACCAGAGCCAAACAAAAATAGCCCCTTCTGGCTTGTGAATGTAGTAATCCAGCCCATTTAGAGAGTCACGCAAATGTTTAATTGTTTCCCATACTTTTGTTTCGTAGTACGGCCGGATAAGATTATCGCTTAAGTGTCTAATTTCGCCTGACTTGACCGCTTCAAGCGCCAGAGCCGGTCCCCAGCTTCCTGGAGCCAAACTGATAACGGCATTCATGCTTGCCAAGCGCCGAACAATCGGTTCGGCCGCAATGATGATGCCGGTGCGCAGGCCGGGTAAGCCCAATTTTGACAGGCTCATACACATGATCATGTGCGGCTCCCATTTTGGCTGTTGACCGCTAAAAATGATATTTGGAAAGGGTAGCCCATAGGCGTTATCGACGATGAAGGGGATGTTGTGTTCGAGAGCCAATTGACTCAATCGATCCATTTCATCATCAGACAGGACGTTGCCGGTGGGATTGGTCGGCCGTGAGACGCAAATCGCCCCGATGTCGTCACCCACTGCAAGCGAGTCAAAATCAACTTTATATTTAAACAGATGGTCATCGAGCAGGGTGATTTCCGGCCGGTACGAGCGAAAGGTATCAGGGGTTAATCCAGCATCTTTATAACCGATGTATTCGGGAGCTAAGGGTAAAAGAATTTTGCGCTTAACCCCATCTGCAAATTCCCCTGAAAACATGTTGAACAGGTAGAAAAAAGTGGTAGCACTGCCGTTGGTCAGGGCGATGTTGTCGGCCGTGATCGACCAGCCATAGGTTTTATTGAAAAACTCGGCGAGTGCTTGGGTAAACTCACTCTCTCCTCCTGGTGCGCTGTAATTGCCGATGACGGTATTAAAGCGAGCGGTGTCGGCTAGTAGATCAGCGGCCGCCTTTTGGAAGTAGGCTTCGATTTCGGGAATGCGGGCCGGATTGCCACCACCGAGCATTTTAAAGCCAGGCTTGCCGACATATTTACCCAGGTCATCCATGAGTTGGATGATACCGAGATCGGCCGAAAATTTTTCACTGAAGAGGGATTGTTTCATACGGAAATTATAGCAAGGGGGAGACAGATGCGGGAAGAAAGTACACTTTGTTTAATTGAACAGACTTGGGAATCAGCTCACCCTTTCCACGCTTGCCCTTCAATATATTCCAAACTCTGATGCCGGAAATACGTGTCATACAACTCTGCATAATGGCCGCCCTGCGCCACCAACTCATCGTGCGACCCCTGCTCAATGACTGCACCGTGTGACAACACCACAATCCGATCTACATTGCGAATGGTTGACAGCCGATGAGCAATCACGATAGCCGTTGTATTTTGAATAATCAGGTCTAACGCTTCCTGAATTTGAGACTCCGTAAACGGATCGATACTTGCGGTTGCTTCATCCAAAATAAAGATTTCAGGATTGTGAATCAGCACTCGCATAAGGGCCACCATTTGGCGTTGCCCCATCGAAAGCTGGCTACCCCGTTCACCCACCGGCGAATTGATCCCTTCTGGCAAGGTGTCGAGCCAATCCCCTTCGCCCACTTTTTGAGCCATGGCGATGATTTCGGCGTCGGTGGCATCGGGAGCCGCGTACCGAATATTGTCGGCCACTGTCCCATCAAACAAAAACGGGACTTGTGACACAATGCCCAGCTTTCGTCGAAAAGACTCAAGCTCAAGCTGGCGTATGTCGGTTCCATCGATGGTAATACTGCCACCTTGGAACTCATAAAAGCGAGAGATAAGTTTGATGATCGATGACTTTCCGGCCCCGGTATGCCCAACCAAGGCGATACTTTCGCCCGGTTTAATGGTCAGATTGAACTTTGGCAGGATCGGCTCGTCTTCTTTGTAGGCAAATCGGACATCTTCAAATTTGATTTCGCCATTGAGTTTACCGAATGTCTCGTTGCCGGTCTGTTGAATGCCTCGATCGCTGTCGATAAGCGCAAACACCCGCTCACACGCTGATAACCCTTGCTGAAACTGGCTCCAAAAGGCGGCCGCATTCATCATCGGAAACCAAAATCGATCAACGGTTGACACAAACAATGACCAGGCTCCAATCGATACAACGGGCAAAATGACCGCTACGCCGATAGCGGCCCGGCCGCCAAAGTAGAGCAGCATTGCGGTGGCAAAACCGGCCAGTGTGTTGAGTGTCGGAAAGATGGCTGATATCACAAGCGCACGGCGCACGTTTAAAGTGTAGGACTGGCTGTTGACTTCGCTAAACTCGTTGTAGATGAACCCTTCTTGACGGAAGTTTTTTGCGACGCTGATCCCAGTTACCGCCTCTTGAATCGAGCGGTTGACTTCACCCATGACCCTGGAAGACTGGCGAGTGACCCGCCGTGCGGCCGAACGAAAGGCCAACGCCGATAATATGACGGTGGGGGCCATAATGAGCACAAGCAATGTCAGCGGCAAGTTGATGGTAAGCAAAAGAGCGATCAGAATAACGGCAACAGTAAGCTGGTTGACCACATCAAGGCTGAGTAGCACAATTTGGCTAAATTCTTCGGTGTCGTTTGTGATGCGGGACAAGATGCGGCTAGAGGAAAACTCATCGTAAAACGACATGTCTTGCCCGGCCGCGGCCGTAAACGCATCGCGCCGCATGTCGAGGATGACATCAGCGATCATTTCGGCCGATCTTAATCGGCGATACCAGTTCACCAGATAGGTGAGCACTCCGGCCGAAAATACAGCCGTAATCAGCCAAATCATCGTGTTGGGATCGAGCTTCGCGGTGCCGTTAACCTTTGAATTGGCGGCCGACTCGATTGCCCGATACAAGATGATGGGCAAAGCGGTGCCTAGGGCTGCCATGAGAATGGTAGCCACAACGATGCGGTTAAATTTTGATTGATATTTTTGGAAATATGACCAAATGCGTCGGACTAATTCTTTGTCCGTATAACTCCGGTCGTAATCTTCTGCGTCGAGACCTTGAAATATTCCTGCCATAGGGTTTAAGTTTATCTTTTTTCAAAGAATTGGGACATAAGAATGGTGATAGCGGGTGGGTGACTAGTGAGTAGTGACCAGTTTCTAGTAATCGGTCATAATTAGCTCCTCTGACCACTAACCACTAACCACTGTCCCCTATGATTTTTACTCACTTCTCCCATTCCCCCATCATTCATGCCAACGACGACCCTCGTCTTGAGGGGAACATAAACGGCCCGTCGCTGATTCGGGTGCCCGACTGGGTGCCAAATCAACTCGGGCGTTACTATCTTTATTTTGCCCATCATGAGGGGCAGTCAATCAGGCTAGCGATTGCGGATGATTTAACCGGACCGTGGACGTGCCATTGGCCAGGGCCGTTAGCATTGGCTGACTCTGAATTCCCGACAGAGCCGACCGACGCCGCAAACATTCATCCGGAAGCGGCCGAACATATCGCTCGTGGGACCGATGGAACTTATCCGCACATTGCTTCACCCGATGTGCACATTGATGAAGAACGGCAGGAAATACGCATGTATTTCCACGGCCGAATTGCTGACGGCCGCCAGCGGTCACGAGTGGCTGTTTCAAAAGATGGGTTGAACTGGAGCGTCCACTCGCCTTTGATCGGCTATCCCTACTTTCGGGTATTTCAACATGCTGGGGCTTGGTTTAGCCTGACGATGCCTGGATTCTTTTGCCGTTCGGCCGACGGCTTGGCTCCTTTTGATGAATTAGGCGACATCGTTTTTGGAGATGGGATGCGGCATAGCGCATTGCTAAAACGTGGCAATCAGCTTTTTGTTTTTTGGACACGAATCGGTGACTTGCCAGAGCGAATCTTAATGTCGAAGATTGATTTGAGTGGGGATTGGCAGAGCTGGTCGGCCGGAAAGCCGGTTGAATTTGAGGAAATTCATCGGCCGACGGCAGCTTGGGAAGGGGCTAATTTGCCACTAGAACCGTCAAAAGGTGGGGGGATCATGCGACCGGTTCATCAGCTACGTGACCCTGCAATTTTTGAAGAAGATGGGGAGATTTATCTCGTCTATACAATTCAAGGGGAACAAGGATTGGCGATTGGAAAGCTTGTGCTTTAACAAGGGCATCTACAAGAGATGCCCCGACAGATGCCCCGACAAAAACGCACCAACGTCTATCGTTGCACAGGGGATGGCTCCAGCCAATGCACTCCCCATACTCGCTGGCTAAATTTATATAGATTACCATCGGCCGCCGCCAGAAACGTTTGAGTCGCAAAACCTTCGATCGCTTCCGACCCATCCATGCTCCATAAAATATTTGGTAGGCCTACAAAAACGGGAATCCCATTGATACGCTTGGGGGATTCACTAAATGATGTCAGTGTATGCAACCCCGCATCGCTTGGGACATTGTTAAGGGACAGGATACCAAATGCAAAACGGCCGCTTCTTAGCTGTGTAAATCCAAAAATCGGCTGTTGATCGTTAAAAGGGAGAGTCAATGTTTCGTCGAGCGAGCTTGTGCCCCCGTCAAAGTCGACCCGAAATGTAGTCAGCGTTTGCCTCGCTTGCGCATTGTCTAGATTGGCTATTATCAGGCGTGAATCGGATAGCCAAAACAGGTTCAGGACGTGATCAAACTGCAAGTTATAGCTGTTAGGAATGGTGATAAGCTGTTTAGTTGGTATATCAAAGATCACTTTTTCGTGAGAATTTCCCAGCCCTGAACTTAGCAAAATCGCACGAGCATTCGGTGACCATGCGTGTGGCCAGTATTGTTCAACCGGTGATTCACTTTCTTCAGCCGGAGGGCTATTTCTTAAAATATATTCTGTGGTTGCTTCAGCCGCATCGACCAATAAAATCCCCTGATTGTCAACAAACACAAATAGGTCGCTATCTTGCCGCCAAATGGGCAAAGAACAATATAGATCGCATTCATGTAGTTGCGTTAAGGCTGTATTGTGTCGGTCAGATGGGGTACCAACCATCAATAAAGTTGAATCAGGTATTTCGTTGCTATTTGCGACAATTGATTCGGTGATAAATGTGACTAAAGCTTGGTCGGGGGAAATAACAAGTTCGCTGACGCTTGTTTTGATTCCACTAACCAATATCCAAGACTCTTTACTGATTGCATCTACAAAGAAAATATCAAATTCAGTCTCTCCAAGTGCTATTTCAACATCCGCATCACTATCGCCACTTCCATCCCCTGCTCCTTCTGCGCCGATTTCAGGCGGCAGATCATAGCGCACCGCTACGGCCGCACGGTTCCCATCGGCCGAAAAATCGACCAACGCCACCTCTGCAAATGTCCCGGCCGGGAAACGCTCGCGATCAACTTCTGGTACAAACAGCGGCTTGATTTGGCGGTTGGCATGGGTCCACAACATGAGGGTTCCGGCCGAAATATAGGCTAAATCATGGTTCGTAGGTGGCAGGTTGTTTTCATTTAAGAGTTGAAATGGGGGAATAGAAATTGGTTCGGCTGTTGGAGTTGGGAGTACAACCGTCGTTGTAACCATCACGGTTGTATCTAATTCTGATTCAGGTGTAGGTGGCACGCTTGTCTCTCCAGGTACGGGAAATCCTTCACTTTGAACTTCTTGCTCGCCTTCTTTCTGGCCATCATCAATTTGATTTACAGTTGCGCCCGTCGCAGTGGCGATAGCGATTGGGGGTGCGGCCGGAATTTCTGTGGCAGGGAACGTTTCTTCAAAGCCCAGACAGCTAGAAAACAAACTTAAAATAAGAGCCAAGGCAAGGATGAGCTTTTGTGTGGGGATAAGGGTTCTGATCATAATGAGAAGTTTAATACCTGTCGGGGAAATATTCCTCAATGCTTACCTGCTGAGTTTTATACGATTTATCGACGGTTGTTAAACGAATGTACTTAAACCTGCCCTGCTCCATAGATCGTTAGATCGTTGTTTTAACTTGCTCTACAGCGACACTCAGATATAACATATTCAGACTTAATAAAATATGATGTATTGATTTTTAAAATGAACCCGAGGAGGTTCCCTTATGAGTAAAACTACAGCTGCAGATAATGTAACCGTTAATGAGCAAATGGTTGAGGTGTTGTCGATTGCATGGAAGGCCTTGCCTGAAATGGTGGGAGAGGATTGGGAGCAAGTTAAACAAGCTTTACTAAAAGATATGGCCGGGATGGATCAACATAGTGACCCTAATCATGACTATATGGCTGAAATGATCGCAGGTCATTTACGCCCTTATCCACAAGCTATGAGCTATCTAAACGAAATTTATCATAAAATTTCGGGTCGATGGATGGATGAATTTGAAGTACAAGCGCCTGCCGTCCAAGTTGAAATGTCCTCAGCGGAAGTAGTTTCAATCGAAGTGGAGTCAGCGGAAGTAGTTTTAATCGAAGTGGAGTCAGCAGAAGCAGTTTCAATTGAAGTGGAGTCAGCGGAAGCAGTTTCAATCGAAGTGGAGTCAGCAGAAGTAGTTTCAATCGAAATAGCCCCAGCCGAAATGGAATCAAGTGAAGCAGAATCGGGTGACTTTGAACTGGAAGAGATTGAAGTTGAAAGTGCGGCAGAGCCAGAGGACGACAAAAATTTTTATCAAGTTCCCGTTTACTTTGCCACGAATCGCAAGCAGGATAAACGGTACAAAGATGAGTATCGTTCATTTACCGGAAAACGTAGCAACGACATGAAATATGGTTTGGCTCAGGTGAGCATGCCTAAAACCCATGTCCCTGGCAACCTAGAATCGCCCCGCCGCTGGTTGTTTGAAAAAGCCGACCCGAACCGGCATATTGTGGTTTTGTCCGTTGAGATGATGGACGAAGGGGGCTTTATTGTTTCTGCCAACGATAGTCTGAAGGATGCTGAGACAGATGAAGCTTTGGTTTATATTCACGGCTATAACGTTTCATTTGGTGGTGCCTTGCGGCTTACGGCTCAAATCGCTACTGACCTTGAGTTTAAGGGAATCCCGATCACTTATAGCTGGCCATCGATGGCAAAAACGTTGCGTTATAACGCTGATGAGGCCAATATCACCCATGGTCAGCAATTCTTTGATGACTTTTTAGAAATGATTACACAGAAGCTAAATGTGAAGAAGATTCACATATTGGCTCACAGTATGGGGAACCGGTTGGCAACGCAAGGGATGCGTAATTTGCCAGCCCATTTGGGTAAAGACAAGATCGGTCAGGTCATTTTTGCATCACCTGATGTGGACCGTGATGTGTTTGCTCAAAGAGCTGAAAGATTTGCAGGCAAGGCAGAGCGGTACACACTTTATATCAATGAAAGTGATTTGGCACTGGAACTTTCTCAGTTGATTCATGGGTTTGCTCGGGCGGGTGAGCGCGATGGTAACCCATTAAGAGTCGATGCTGTAGATACGGTGGATGCAACGAACATTGAAGGCTCCTTTTTAGGTCACTCATTTTATCAGCGTAACCGGACTGTTATTGCTGATATTATGAGCTTGATTCAGCAAAATCTAGCTCCAACTTCACGGCCGAATTTACTAGTAAAAGGTGGCGAGCGGGTGTACTGGGAGATGGAGAAATAGAGCAATCGTTGTGTAGAGGTCGAAGGGGATGGATTCAATTTGGTTCTTTTGGTTCTAAAGAGAGGAAGTCCCCCGTTTCCTCTACTGTCTGACTGTACGATGCCATTTAGCTGCATGATTGGTATCGGGTCAAAAAAGCTGTGAAAAAAGTTTTAATCGTTTTCTCTCATTCTAGTTTTAAAGAGTCCCGCGCCAATAAGGCGATGCTGGCGAAAATCGCTGATCTTGATCGTGTGACCATTCGTGTTCTTGAAGAACATGCACCCGATTTTAAATTTGACGTTGCCAAAGAACAAGCGGTTTTGGTTGAACACGACGTGATTGTGCTCCAGTTTCCGATGTATTGGTACAGCTGCCCGGCTTTGATGAAACATTGGATTGATGAAGTTTGGTTGAGCGGCTTTGCTTACGGCAAAACCGGCAAATATCTAAAAGATAAGACCTTGGTATGTGCAACAACTGCTGGGGGAACTGCGGCCGATTTTCTGCCCGATGGCTTTTATCAATATTCAGTTGACGCATTTTTTCGGCCGTTTGAAATTAGCGCCAAGTTTTGCAAAATGAATTACGAACCGCCGTTTACAATTTATGACAGCTTAGAACTGTCGGCCGAGGAACTAGATAACCATGCGATTTCTTATCGCGATTGGTTGAGCCAGTTCATTTAAATAACCCTATGAAACTATTTGATTTAAACGTCCCGACCGAAGAAAGCCCCAGCGAACCTCTCCCCTTGAAGGTGGAACATCAAACACATAAAGACAGTGCTGCATTTATGGCCAGCTTTTTCGATGCAACGGTAGACGATCTGCCGGAAGGGAACGGCTGGGCCAACGACACCGTGACCCTAATCACCCATGCTGGAACGCACGTTGATGCCCCATGGCATTACTACCCGACTTGTGGGGGTGATGAAAAAGCCCGCACAATTGATGAGATGCCGCTAGACTGGTTTTATGGGGATGGTGTGGTGCTAGACATGCGGCATAAACCGCAAGGTGGGTTGATTTCAACGGCCGACGTGCAAGAGGCTTTAACAAAAATAAACTACACATTGAAGCCGTTTGACATTGTGATGATCCAAACTGATGCTGATAAACAGTGGGGAAAAGCGGAATATTTTCTGGCTGGAGCGGGGATGAGCGCCGAAGCAACTCGCTGGCTGATAGGGCAAGGGATTCGGGTGATGGGGATTGATACGTGGGGGTGGGATCAGCCGTTTTGGGCACAGAAGGAGCGGTTTAAACAAACCGGTGATCCTAGTGTGATATGGGAAGCGCATCGGGTTGGGATAGATTTAGAGTATTGCCAAATAGAAAAGTTAGCTCACCTAGATCAGCTTCCCCGGCCGACCGGCTTTAAAGTCTCATGTTTTCCTGTGAAATTAACCGGCGGTAGCGGCAGTTGGACCCGTGTTGTCGCAATGTTTGAAGATATGTAAGCGTTAACACTTACATATCTTCGTCATAATCTCACCTGCACCAGCTTGGCTCAGCCTGTCTCATACAAGCAGGCTTGAGCCTGTCGAAGCCGGATTAAAGACCAATCACCCGCTTATTGCTCAAACTGAGCTACCTCTGTGGAACCTTCCATCGCCGTTGTTGACGCTTGCCCCGCCATAACCGTCTGTTGCACCCGATCAAAGTAACCTGCACCTACAAAACTTTGATGCTTGATCGCCTTAAATCCAAACTCCTCAAGATCAAATTCACGTTGCTGCATTTCTGAATAGGCACCCATACCTCGTTTTGCATAGCCGGTGGCCAGTTCAAACATGCCAAGGTTTAAATTGTGGAAGCCAGCCAGGGTCACAAATTGGAAGCAATAGCCCATCTTCCCAATTTCCTCTTGGAACGTTTCGATGGTGTCAACGTCGATATTGTGCCGCCAATTGAAGCTGGGGGAACAGTTATAGGCTAATTTTTTGCCAGGGAATTCCGCATGGATCGCCTTGGCGAATTTGCGACATTGTTCTAGGTTTGGGGTGCTGGTTTCTAACCAAATCACGTCGGCATATGGGGCATAAGCCAGGCCACGCATAATGCCGTAATCGATGCCACAATTGACTGGATAGAACCCTTCGGCCGTCCGTTCAGCCCCTTCTATGATAAATCGATGATCCCGTTCATCAACATTGCTAGAAAGCAGTTTGCCTGACTCCGCATCGGTACGGGCCACAACAATGCTGGGAACCCCTTCAACATCGGCCGCTAAACGGGCCGCTGTCAGTTTGTTGATCGCCTCTTGAACCGGTACAACCACCTTGCCACCCATATGGCCGCACTTTTTGGCTGAAGAAAGCTGATCTTCAAAATGAACGGCCGCAACCCCGGACTCAATAAAGCATTTCATCAACTCGTACGCATTTAAATTGCCACCAAAACCAGCTTCACCATCCGCAAAAATCGGGGCCATCCAATGAATGCTTTCGTCACCATTCAGATGGGCGATTTGGTCAGACCGCTGCAAGGCGTTATTAATCCGTTTGGCTAATTTTGGAGCTGAATCATACGGATAAATAGATTGATCTGGGTAAGTTTGCCCCCAAGAATTGGCATCGGCCGCTACCTGCCAGCCGGACAAATAGATCCCTTTTAGCCCCGCTTGAACCATTTGAACCGCCTGCATACCACTTAATGCACCTAATGTACGTACAAAAGGTTCTGTCTCCATCAGATTCCAGAGTCTTTCAGCCCCCATCGTCGCGATGGTGTGTTCAACTTTGAAACTCCCACGCAGTTTCAAAACATCTTCAGGCCCATACGGCCGTTCGATGCCTGCCCAGCGTGGATTAGTTGCCCAATCTTGTGCCATTTTTTCAGCTTCTGATTTATGACCGTTGCCATTTGGATGACTACCGTTTGTTTTGCTCATAAGTTTGTCTCTCTGAATTTATTTTTAGGTGGGAGATAACCTCCCGGGGTTGGGTGAAATACTGGTAGGGGCACAGCGTGCTACGCCCCTAGGCTGAGGGCACAGCACGCTGTGCCCCTACTGGTTAGATTGGGTGTGAATTAGCAGAGGTGGTCGTTGCCGACGAGAGGCAAAAAGTCGACAAAAGCATCGTCTGAGATCATGTCATCGAGTAATTTGGCGGCTAAAACATATTGACCGCTGTTAAAATCGGCATCTCCCAATTGATCGTGAATCGCTTCAAGTTCTTGCCGGATTATGATGCGGCATAAAGACAATGTGACGTGTCGGCCGTCGGCTAGAATCGCACCGGAATGACGAATCCAATTCCAAAGTTGGGCTCGCGATATTTCGGCCGTAGACGCATCTTCCATCATCCCATAAAGCGGTACAGTGCCTGTCCCATTTAACCATGAGTTGATATACAGAATCGACACATTGACGTTTTTACACAGACCTTTATTTGTGATGGTGCCACCCTCAATTGTGAAGTTCCGCAGATCTTCGGCCGATACCGTGACACAGTCCTGCTGCCTATCGATTTGATTGGGCTGGTGAACCAGTACATCTTCAAAGATGCGGGTAATCATTGGCACCATGTCTGGGTGAGTGATCCATGTGCCATCATGCCCCGCTTTGACTTCGGCCCATTTGTCATCACGAACTTTAGACATGCCTGCTTCTGTGGCTTTGGGGTCTTGTGGATTAGGAATAAAGGTTGAAAGGCCACCCAAGGCATGCGTGCCACGTCTATGGCAGGTCTGAATCATAAAGTCAGTATACGCCTGCATAAAAGGGGCGGTCATTTTGATTTGATTGCGGTCTGGCAACCAGAAACCGGGCTGATTACGAAATGTTTTGATGATGCTAAAGATGTAGTCTAAGCGGCCAGCGTGCAGCCCGGCCGAATGTTGGCGCAATTCATAAAGAATTTCATCCATTTCATATGCGGCCGTAATCGTTTCAATGAGTACGGTTGCTTTAATTGTGCCCCGCTCAATTTTCAACTCATCTTGAGCCATGTTAAACACATCGTTCCACCAGCGGGCTTCTAGATGATTTTCGAGTTTTGGTAAATAGAAGTAAGGGCCAAAACCGTTGTTGATTAAGCGTTGCGCATTGTGAAAGAAATAGATACCAAAATCAAAAAGGCTTGCAGAGATCGATTTTCCATGAACTTGTACGTGCTCTTCCTCTAGGTGCATGCCACGCGGCCGAACAAACAAAACCGCATGGTCTGAATTCAGTTTGTGTTCCTTCCCCTCTGTGCAGGTGTGGTCGATTTCATTCCGAATGGCGCTGCGTAGGTTGCGCTGACCTTCAACCATGTTGTGCCAAGTGGGGGAATTGCCATCCTCAAAGTCCGCCATGTAAACATCCGCCCCGGAATTTAGAAAACTGATGACCCTGTCACGATGGGTTGGTCCGGCGATTTCTGTCCAGCGTTTTTGAATATGTACTGGAACCGAAGCAACTTTCCAGTTGCTGGCCCGCACTTCGGCCGTTTCTGTGAGGAAATCAGGGAGATTTCCATTGTCGATGGCCATCTGCTTAACCTTGCGAGCTTCGAGTAAACTGAGACGGCGCTTGCCAAAAGTGCGTTCAAGCTTGGCCACGAATTCGAGCGCATGGGGGGACAAGATTCCGGCCGTTTCAACTGTGTGGGCGCAGTCGATTCCGGATTTGGTCGTCATTCTAGCTGGCATAAAATCGATCATGATTCCTCTTTGTTCATCTGAAGAGATTGGAAGTTCCAAAGTAACTCTTTTAGCGAATATTCGCTGATCGTGAATATACTAACAAGTATTCTTTCATTGTCAAGAGAATTTGTACTTTTCAGCGAATATTCGCTAAGAGTGGGATTGTGCCTTGTCGAAGTTAGGCCAACCCTGAAAAATAATCGTTCAACGAGATGGCTCAGGGGAATTGGCTGTATCAATCAAGTTGACGAGGTGAGGCGATTTTGTTGATGCAATTGCATGTTTTATTCTCGGAAAACGCCTTACAAACGGGTATGCGCTTGGTATAGATGCGCATATACCCCATCCACCTTTAGCAAGTCTGCGTGCCGCCCTTCTTCTGCTATGCCGCCATTTGCCAATACAACAATGCGGTCCGCTTTCTGAATGGTTGATAGGCGATGAGCGATCACGAGGGTGGTACGGTTATGGCTTAAACATTCTAACGATTCTTGAACCGCTCGTTCGCTGGCGTTATCCAACGCACTTGTGGCTTCATCAAAGATTAAGATTTTGGGGTTTTTCAAAAAAACGCGGGCGATGCTTAACCGTTGTTTTTGCCCACCCGAAAGCTTGATACCACGTTGGCCTATGTCGGTGTCATATCCTCGGGGTAATGCCATGACAAAGTCGTGGGCGTGGGCTTGTTTGGCGGCTTCGACAACTTCCGGCCGACTGGCACCGATCTTGCCATAGCCTATGTTCTCCGCCACCGTGCCAGAAAAAAGGTAAACATCCTGTTGCACAATACCGATGTGTTGCCGTAACGAAGCCAACGGGATTGTTTTAACGTCCCGGCCGTCGATTTGAACGCTCCCTGAAATCGCATCATAAAAACGGGGAATGAGCGAGCAAAGCGTCGTCTTTCCGACTCCCGATTCACCCACAAAGGCGACATACTCCCCTGCTCGAATCTTTAACGAGAGATTTTTCAAGACACGGCTATCCTCAGCTTCATAGGTGAAATCGACGTGGCGAAATTCGATTTCACCTTGCACCTCTTCTAACTCACGTGCATCAGTCGCATCTTGAATTTCTGGATTAACTTCAAGCATTTCCATAAAACGCTCAAAGCCGGTTACACCCTCTTGGTAAAGACGGATGAAATTGCTAAAGCGTCTGATCGGCTCGATAAGAATACCGATGTAGAGCAAAAAGGTGAGTAGGTCGGGAAGGTCGAGCGTGCTACGGGTAATGGCGATGCCACCAAACACAATCACGGCGACCGGCATGAGCTGGGTGAACAGCATCATCCCATCGAAAAAGGCGGTTTCGCTTTTGTATTCTAGTCTGCGGCTTTCCAAAAACCGGCCGTTTTCAAAGTTAAATTTCGCCTGCTCCCGCTGCTCATTTCCATACGCTTGTACCACACGTATCCCGGCCAGCGTGTCTTCGATTTGAACGTTAATGTCCCCGATGCGTTCTTTGCTCTGGCGCATAGCGCGGCGCATTTGGCGATTAAAGTAGATCGCATACACCATCATGACCGGTAAAAACAAAAAGACGATGACGGCCAGCCACCGGTTGATGTTGAGTAAGATAATGAAGGCTCCGGTGAAGTTGAGAGCTGAGATTACAAGATCCTCCGGCCCGTGATGATAAAGCTCTGACATGTGGAACGAGTCATTGGTGAGGCGTGACATGAGCTGCCCTGTTTTCTGATTGTCGTAGAAGCCAAAGGATAGTTTCTGGAAATGGGCGAACAGCTCTTCACGCATATCACGCTCCATCATCGCCCCCATTAAGTGGCCCAGATAATCGACAACGCTGATGCTGAAGATGTACAAGGCGACAAGAATGAGCATGATGGCGCCCATCTGATAAATTTGAATGGAGGTTTGAGGGGTGACATCAGCCAGGATTGTTTTGGTGATGTATCGGGCGCAAAGGGGGATGAGTAAAATAGTCACTGAACTGAGTAGGGCACAGGCTAAATTGACGGTTAAGCGGCCGGTGTATGGCCGGTAATAGGATAAAAATTTACGACTTCTGGGATTTATCAAGATTCGGTACCTTTGGATTTGGGGTATAAAATGTGTCGAGATCAACCCGACTCGATGGCACAGAGTCGCTATCACTTATCGCTGATTAAAACTTGTACTAAGTCGAGTTGATCGCCCTCTGCAAACGGCACTCGCTCCTGCGACTGGCTGTCATAGAGCAACACCGAAAGCGTTTTTTCCCCGGCCGCAGTTCCCTCTGGAATCGTCAAATAATAGACATCGCGAAAATACCAGCCTGGTTCCCACGCGGCCGTTGGTCGGCCGCCATTAGATGGGACTGAATCATGTTGGGCTACCAGCCAGCCGGTTTCATCGGCCAAACGAACCGAAACTGTACGATTGCCAATCGGCTTAGATAATGCCTGCCAATAAAACGTCACACGCAACACGTCTCTAGGAGAGAGCTGCATGGTTTGTGTGGCAAATTCCGGCCGAAATATTCCAAGCTCATCTGTTGTGGCTAGTTCAACCTTTTCCAACAGCATCGATCCTTCGGCCGTGGCCATCACCTGAATAGCAGGGTTGGCCTCCCCATTGGCCTGAAACAGGAACATCCCGTCCCCTTCGGCCGCAATCGTCAGATTAGGGTCAGCCATTCGTTCATCGATAATGTTATTGATG
>JBLIMP010000021.1:0-24262 GCA_047638855.1 Cellvibrionaceae bacterium
TATCAAGGCCAGAGGTAACAGCGTTCGCGAAAGGCACTAGACCTTGCGAGTAAGCGATTTGAACGTCGCCAGACGCCATTGCGGCCGACATCGCCACACCGGTATCAAACGCCACCCAGTTGACTTTAACCCCTAAGGCTGCGTCATAAGTTTCTTCGATTTGGGCAACTTGATTGGGAGTAGGCCACTCAAGAAAGTAAGCGACAGTAATCTCGTCAGGAAGCTCCGCATCGGCCATCACTTCTTCGGCCGTTTCTACAACTTCTGCAGCTGTTTCTTCAACCGCCGCAGCGATCTCCTCAGAATTATCAGCGACTTGTTCAGCAACTTCGCTGACTTGCTCCGCCGCCTGTTGAATCGCTTCTTCTGTGCTTGACACATCGCAAGCTACAAGAACCAATGCCGCAAGCAGGCTCAACACAAACAATAACCTTTTCATTTTCTTCTCCTTTTAATGCTTTGTAACCGAAGCTCTATCATTCAAATTTATGAGATAAACCTCGATTTACTCCTGTGAATCCACAAAAACACAAGAGTTGATAGTAGTGTAAATCGGTACGGTAGCAAGAGCCAATCTAAGCCAGATGATTGGTGCCAATTTCAATGTTCGTCTGTAAGTTCCCAATTAATCGTCCTATCTTGCGGTGAAATATCATCTGGGTTATTGACTTGGATAGAAAACGGAAGCACCAGCGGTCCGTCGAGCAATGGGTCAGCTGTTTCCACCATCCAGTGACGGACTTTGGCCCGCATCTGATCCAGCAAACCGATATGGCTCTTCTCAAGTGCCAAATTATGTGCCTCGTGCGGATCGTAGATCAAATCATAAAGCTGTTCAGCTTCGGCAAGGTGCTCTTGCAGCCCATGTTCAAGTAAAAAGGATTTGCTTTCGCCGTTGTCAATGTTAGGTAGTACAGCTGAATTCCGGCCGTCAAAACGGCGGATATACTTCCAGCGTTGGGTGCGTACTCCCCGCTGAGGCTCATAGGCGGCATGGAAATTAGTCTCAAAGAAAATCTCTCCGTGCAATTCTTCAACTTCCCCGTTTATCAGGGGAAGCAAGGATTTTCCCTCTAGCCAGTCAGGTTGATCAATATTCAGCCAATCACAAATTGTAGGGAAAATGTCTAAATGATTGGTCATTGCATTCACAACCCGGCCGCCCGAGAAACCATTTGGGCCACGCATCATCAGCATGATGCCGGTTCCCGCATCGGTCAGATTACACTTCATACGTGGAAAGGCCAAACCATGATCGGTGGTGCAAATAACGAGGGTGTTTTCTGCTAAACCGGTCCGCTCAAGTGCATCAAAAATCAGCCCCATCTTTTGATCTAAAATTCGAGCAGCTGTTTTATAGCGGGCCATATCTAGCCGGGTTTCTGGGCTGTCTGGCAAAGGGGCTGGGGGTTGGCAGTAGCGAGGGTCGTCGAGCAGCTCATCTTCGGCCGGGAATTCACGATGAGTTTCAAAAAATCCAGCCGCCAAAAAAAACGGCCGATCTAGCTTACTCTCAAGAAATTGAACCGCATCGATTTCAGGAGAATCACCCAAATAGCGATCATAGCCGATGATGTCAGCCGCCTTTTGCTTCGTTTCTGCATGGGCCACATGTTGCACGCCGCTCAACAGTGTTTCAAAACCATGCGGTTTGAGCGTATGAATCAAATGTTGTTGATAGTCGTTTAGGCTAAATCCTCGATGCACCAGCCCCAACATCCCGTTTTGGTGCGGATACGAGCCAGTTAAAAGTGAAGCCCGACTAGGGCTACAAGTTGGGTTAATGCAAAAGTGCTGACGAAAGAGTACGCCGTCTTCAGCTAGTTTTTGCAGGTTGGGTGTCTCAACTTGGTGACCATACGGTTGAATGTACCGGCCGGTATCGTGTGAGTGAATATATACAATATTTTGATATGCCATTCGTTCCCCCACCCATCAATCAAGCTTTTCAGGACGTCCTTTACCCCATCCTTCTTTATTCATAAACACAAGCAGCGTCTCTGCCTCGTCTAATATATTGTTTTTTTGGATATGTTCTTCAATCCATGTTAAATCAGCCTGTGACAATTGGTTTTCCACTTCAGTTAAACGATCTCCGTAGAACGCTTTCAGCCATTCGGCATTCTGAAACGGAGGGCTGAGCCGCTTTACCATCTTCCATAAAACAGTTGCTTCTTTGTTAAGGTTTTTATCTGCAAGCACCAAGGCTGAAATACCAAAGATAAGGATCAATGCGATTTGATCGTGCATTTCAATGGCTGAGTTAAGCGCTTGGTGAAAATATCGCTTAGCGGGGGTTGGATTGCCAAGGTTGTATTCTGCGAAGCCAATCAGGGTAATGATGCCGCTTTTTCGATGTGTTTTCTGTCCAATTTCTGGAAATATCGCCAAGCTGTCTGTTAATAATTGCTTACCCGAATCAAAGGAACGAGCCGCCAAGGAAGCAACACCTTGTGCATAAAACAAATTGGCCATCTGAACCTTGTTGCCCGTATGGCGGGCAAGATTTAAACCGAGCTGTGCGTTGGTAGCACCTGTTTCATATTGCCCTAGTGACACGTTGGCCAGACTCAGTCGATAGTAAATATCCGGCACTCGATTGGTATTATTGAGTGATTGATAAATCGCTAAACTCTCCATTAGGTAGCGATGCTGTTTAGCGAATTCACCCACATAGTAGTAGGACATTCCTAAGTTGACCAGCCCAAATGCCAGCACATTTTCATTGTTAATCTGTCGAGCCAACTCAACACTACTTTGAGCTAGAATTGTCGCTTCAAAAAATTGACCCCGATAACGCGAAAGCTCGCTCATGCTTGACATCGTTTCGGCCGCGCCAATTTCATCCCCAATGCGTTGGCGAATTTTAAGGCTATCTTCAAGCCAGCTATTGGCTTTTAAATAATCCCCTTGAAGCCGGGCTGCAGATCCTAGAGTCGTCATTAATGCGGCCTGCTCCCAACCCATGTTGTGCTTACGATATAACTCAAGTGCTTCTAAATAAAACGGGATCGCATCATCTAGCCTATTGATCGCTTTCAATTGCCCGGTGAGCACCGCTACAAACGCTTGCTCTCGATCCACATCAATTCCCAATTTGCTAAGTTCTTCGACGATTCGGGTTGCCGAATCAACTGAGGTCCATGCTTCCTTCATCTTCCCCCGAGCGAATTCAAAAACACTTAGCCATGCATAGCCAGATAATAACAGCCGCTTTTCTTCAGGCTGTTTGCACTGTCCCTTTAGTGTTTCTGTAAAGAAGCTGAAGGTCTTTTCACCTTCGTGATAACGCCCTTTAAAATCCAAGAAATTCGCCAGTGGCTCCATGCCCGTAAAGATCAAATCTTGCTTAAAATGATCAACAGCCCAGCGCCAAGCAAAACGAATGTTTTTGATATCGCGATTCATTTGATCTAGGGCTGTCTTCTGTCCAGTTGTTTTTTGACCGGTTGTTTTTTGACCAGCAATGGTCAACCCGACAACCTGTTGACCGTCCCCTTTAATCAGGTCAGATCGTTCGGCCAACGCTTCTAAATAGTAAACGCTGTGTCGTTCAAGCAAATCATTGCGGCTTTCGGCCGATTCAAGCTCTTCGAGCTTTCCGGCCGCATATTGTGTCAAAAGCTCATTGATTTGGTAGTACTCTAAATTGCTGTCGTACCATATTAGCGAGCGATCAACCAAGCGGGCCAAGACATTTAACCCCGCACCGGCCACAGAGCGGGCGGCTCGCCGTGAAAATCGACCTTGAAATATCGACAACCGAGAAAAGGTTTTTTTCTCGTTACTGCCTAATTTCTCCCAAGAAGCATCAAAAACGGCACGCATACTTCGATGACGTTCTGGAAAATCCCGTAACCCTGTCTCTAAAAAGTCTAAACTGTTTTTGATTTCATCAACAATTTCGGCCGCAGATAGCAAATCAATCCATGCGGCCGCTAGTTCGAGACTCAACGGCATCCCTTCAACAATTTGGCACAAGCGAACGATCGGCTCTGAGTTTTCAGCGGTAAATGCAAACTCCGGTTGAACACGGTGGGCGATTTCTAAAAACAGTTTGACGGCCGGGTAGCTCTCAATATCATCCTGTTCTGTGTTTTCCGGAAAAGCCAACCCTTGCATCGGAAACACTTGTTCCTGCTGTAAGTTAAGCCTTTCACGAGATGTTACCAATATTTTCAAACCAGAAGCTGCTTCAAGAAGCTCTGGAATAATCGCAGCATGATCAATTAGATGATCAAAATTATCAAAGATAAGTAACAGCCTTTTCAGCCTCAACCAGTCAAACAATTGATCTTTAGGCAAGCGGCGTTCTTTCTTGATTTCGACCCCTGTTGATTTAGCAATCGCAGACACAATGTGGCTCTGGTCTTTATGCGCATTAAAGTCTATATAAAAGATCCCGTTGCTAAACTCTTGCCCCCCATCTTCGATCGATTTTTGCAGTGTTTGTCCCAAATGTATGGCCAAACGTGATTTCCCCATGCCACCCGTTCCGATTAAAGAGATTAATCTTTGAGAAGGGTCCTTTATAATATCGGTTAGCAGGGAGATTTCAGATTCACGGCCGATAATCTGTCCCATTTGATCGGGTAGATTATTGAGTTTAGATTGCTTATCGTCAGTGGCTACTTCCCAGCCTTCCTTAGCCGTTTGTGCGCGTGCTAAAGAGCCCTCCTCTACAAAACTCCCCCGTGCCTTCTGCACAAACAGATCATACCGTTCAGTCTCGATCTCTAAAAAGGTAGCCAACAACTCCGCAATCTGCTTAGATGGTTTGCGCTCATCGCGTTCAATCTTTTTGATTGTCACGGGGGAACAACCCACCTTGGCCGCCAAATCATTGCGGGTTAAGTCTAATTGTTTTCTACGTTTCTGTACCCATTCGCCAAATGAAACCGGTATCTCGATCATTTAATTATTGTACCCCTTTTGTACCCCTTATCGTACCACAGAGAGGTACCAACACCTGCCAAATATCGTGTTTAATACTACTATCAATTGTTAAGCAAATACAGGCACTTTTGTCACAGACAAACTGGGCCTGATAAAAATTCAAAAATGTTTAAACAGTCTCTAGAAAATTAAATTAGAAACGTTAAACAGGAGAGCAGTATTATGAACCAACAACATCTCGTATTCGATTATCAATCAGGCACCATCCGTCGCGACCTTTCAACTGAAGGTCCAAAACACATCTTCAAAAACACGACTAAAAAAGTAGCAAGCCCTGGTGTACTAACGACTGTACGGAATCTTTTCGGCCGTAAATAATTTTGCTCTCACCCATTTACTATCAGTCACGTGATTGATAGATAAAAAGCACACCTTAAACATTAAGCAGGAAAACATATCATGAACCAACAACATCTCATATTCGATTATCAATCAGGCACCATCCGTCGCGACCTTTCAACCGAAGGTCCAAAACACATCTTCAAAAACACCACCAAAAAAGTAGCGACCCCTGGTGTACTCACAACTGTACGGAATCTTTTCGGCCGTAAGTAATCTGAAGTCAAAGCTTGGCTTTGACATAATTTCTTCTCCTTTTTAATTTGATCGCAAGATCGATGATAAAAAGCAAAAAAGCGGATGGAACAAAACTGTTGCCATCCGCTTTTTTGTTTTTCTAAATACTTTTTCTAACTACTGAGCCTCCAGATATTAGAAGAATTAGATACACACATCTACGTTCCAACTGATATCTAAATTCTTATAAGATCAACTCTTTCTCATACGGGTAATGGCTCAACAACTCATACCCATCCTCAGTAATCAAGACCTGATCCTCCAACTTTACCCCTGGACCGCCTGCAATTGCGCCCACGTAACTTTCAACACAAATTACATGTCCCGGCTATTTTATTATTGTTATCAACTGGTTGCATGGGGCTTCACCAAACTAAAATTGAACAAGTTTCTATACAAGAACTCAATTTTTACCCATCTACATCGCCTTGAAAAGGATTTAATCATCCAATTTAAAAATGTTTAGGGAAATAGTTTCGTTGCTCTCGTGACAAACATGAGGCGTTGCTCTCCCATTTCACAAATAAGCACCCCAAAATAACGTTCGGCCAACAAATTTGTCTTAACATCTTCCAAAAGTGAGCAGTTCCCATTTGCCTGCTTCTCTGGGCCGAGTTCAAAAGTAATTGAATACCATCCATACACTTGATCCATAGGGGCCTGCGTAGCATATGTGTCATCCCAGCGATACAATTTCGGAAGTTTGTATTTGCTGTGATCAGCAATAAGCTCTGATCCAGGAAATTGCGCCGTTGTGCGACCCCGTCCCCATGACAAGATTATTGTAGACCCGCACAAAATCATAAACAGAAAAATGGTGACTGTCCCCAACACGATAAGCTTTCGATTTTCAAGTAATTCAAGCGTATGCATGACTCTTTATATCCTGTTCTTTTTAGATAGGCATCTATATTCATTTAAGCAGACTCTTTTTCTATGATCCACTCCACGACGACCCACCCCACGACTCATCTGACTATTTCGGCCGTCTATTTCTCACAATCTGTTGCTTACCGGCCCCTAAATGACCAGGTGGTTTCCTTAACCTGCGTCAATATTGAATTGTCTGATGGCTCTATTTTTAAAGGGGATGCGGCATTAAATAGCTCAGATGGGCTGGACATAGGCGACCCAAACGCCATCAAAGATGGGTTAAATCAAATGCTGGTAGGTCAACCGGCCGATAATTTTCCCGCCCTTTGCCAACTTGTTGACCAAGGGCACTTTACGACAGATCAATGGCGTTATCCAGAGCCAGTCACAGAGACGCCCGAAATTCAGCTAAAGAAAAACCGGCGTGACATTCTTTCGGCTTTAGGTGTCGTAAAGCCGAGGCAATTGGAAAAGGTACTGACACCGGTTGAAAGCCGTTTTCCAAACATTATTATTCGGGGTATTACAGCCGCCTTGCTACGCGCAGTCGCCTATACAGCCAGTAAATCGATTCAAGAGCTGATTCAATCGGAATTAGAGACTACGACCGCTACAACCAAGGATTTAAAATTAGGATTGGACGTGAGCTTTGCCAACCACCAGCCATTTTTGAGTCATGTTTCAGCATTATGCTATACGGTTCCGGCCGCATCTGACGCACAAGGGCTGGGAAAAACCGGTGAGAAGTTCCAAAAATATCTGCGTGACCTGAATAGTTGGATAGCTGATAGTTGGGCCAAGCACGACCGGGCCGACCGGCCGTGGCTGTTTGTTGATCTGAATGGAGCAATCCATCGACTTAACAACCAAGCCACAGGCAAAACTTTAGGGTCTCTTTTCGGCTTTTCAACGACAGGGAATCAAGAGAAAATGATTTTCGCCAACCCGGTTGAAAATACCACTCCGCTTAAAACGGTTAACGATATGACCTTGCTCCAATCTTTAGTAAAGTCTCGCAAATTAAAGATAAAACTTGCGGCCGCCAGCAATACGCATACGTCGGAAAATGTGGCTCTCTGGCTAGATAAGTGCAAGCCGGAAATAATCGTTTTAAAAGAAGCTGAAACAGCTAACTTGGGTGATTTGCTAGACATTATTAAGCAAATTATGGCACATGGAACCCTCTTTATCCTTGTGGGTGGACAATCTGGCAACCCAAGATCATGGGGTTTGATTCATGAAATCGCGGCTTCGGCCGACCCTGAGTTTTACATCCCGGCCGGAGGTAAACATGGTTTTCTTGATGTTGTGAACCGCTAAGTCCATCAAAACCCATTTTTAGAAAAACGTGTGCTCACCCTTTTTTCTAAAAAACCGATGCAAAACTATCCTCATAGAGGCAAGCCGCTCCAAAAATTTGGTATACTAAGACATACCATTTGGGGTTTTGGCAAAAGTTTTCATTGTCAATTTGTCTCAGATTGATCAGATTTAAAGAAAGAGTGCGTGCAAAAGCTTTTTGCACGGCATCTATCAAGTTAGGAGATTATTATGTTGGGATTAGGTCCATGGGAATTAGGGATCATTTTGATCATTGTGATTATCATTTTCGGTGTCGGCCGTATTTCAAAATTAGGCGGCGAACTAGGGAAAAGCGTGTCATCTTTCCGTCAAGGACTCAAAGAAGGTATGGATGAAAACGATGATTCGGATGACTTGAAGAATGAGAAAACTGACGCATAAAATCATAGAACAATCGACAAGGTGATGGTGTCTAGAACAAGATAGGTCTAAACGCCCCGCCTTGTTTTGTTTTGTTTGATCGGTTTTATTGTCTTAAACAAAAAAGTATCTTATGGGTATTGAAAGTATTTTTGGAATCGGAGGACCGGAGTTCCTATTCATCTTAATTTTGGCTGGTATTTTTCTGGGTCCTGGAAGAATCGCCAAAGTTGCACGCTGGATGGGTCAAACAACCGCCAAGCTTCAAACGATTTCAAGAGGGTTTCTAGGGCAGCTTAAATCTGAACTTGATATGGGCGAAGGGACAGAAGATTTGCGCGACATGCTAAAAGAAATGCAGGATTTGCGCAGCGAGGTAAGCAACCTTCAAAACCAGATTTCAACCACACTAAGTGATGCAACGGCCGAAACAAAAGGCTCGCTTAATCAGTTAGCCGAGTTAACAAACTCAATTCGCCCTCCATCGTTTGATGCAGACCCCATCCAAGAAGCAAACGAGGCCAAAAGTAAAGCCGAACCTTCACCCATTCTCCCTAAGCCTATTGATTCGCCTAAAAACGGAAGCAGTGAAAACGGGGCGGCCGTTGTTCCCCCTCCTCTACCCACTCCATTATCAATCGAAGACGATCTAGAATAAAGCTAGCACAATCGTCAGTCTGAAATCTACAATCGTAAACTGTTATGACTCAAGCAGAACTCCCAGCTGAATCATTTGAATCCTTCTCTATTCTTGAGCACCTAAATGAACTGCGTATTCGCTTGACTTGGGTAGCCGCTGGAATTGTTGCGGGAACAATCATTGCTCTCTTTTTTACAACAAATCTTCTAGAGTACATTCTTACGCCTTATGATGGCCCAGTTACTTCTCTTGGCCCAACAGATGGCATAGAAGTGTTTTTCCGAATAGCTATTACGGCCGGAATGACGCTCAGCATGCCCTGGATTGTTTACCAGCTTTGGTTATTTATTGAACCGGCACTCACAAAAGCTGAGAAAAAGTATGTGTATATTTTTATCCCGGCTACAGTTCTCCTATTTGTCGTAGGCATCCTCTTCGCTTGGTTTGTACTCGTCCCAACCGCCATCAACTTTCTTTCCACATTCTTAACAGAGGAAGCTGGGACAGATATTTTTAAAATCGAATGGACCGGAGATCTGTACATCTCGTTTGTGCTAAAAATGGTGTTTTGGTTAGGTGTCAGTTTTGAAATGCCGGTGGTTTTCTACTTTATCGGCCGATTTGGACTCATGACTCACAAAGTCTTGGCTGAACAATGGCGCTTCGCGATTGTAGGGGTTGCGATTTTAGCCGCTATTATCACCCCCTCTATCGATCCGATTACGATGCTAATTACAATGCTACCGTTGCTCATTCTATATTTCTTAAGCATCGGCACCACCTTTGTCGGTTATCGGCACAATCAGCGTCATTTAGGCATTGAGCCGGAATCGTAGAAGCCTAGTGGTTTCTATAGTTAACAAAAGTTAACAAAAAAAGTTAGCAAAAAGAATTATTAATTTGATATGAGGGTTTTCCGGTAAAAGGAAAGCCCTTTCTGTTTCTACCGTCTAATCAGGCTAAGGTACAGTTAAGGTCGTACCAATGAAAGGGAAAACAAATAAGAATGGCACACGCAAGAAGAGAAAAAAGTAGATCGCCTTATATTTGGGGCTTAGTGACCCTCCTTATTGCTGGGGGCATATTTGCCTTGTTTCTACCGGCCATGCTGCGCTCGCTACCAAGTCGGTATTTGCTTTACTTACCGGTACCGCTTCAGCAGCTAGGCGCACGGGGCCATGTCGACACACTGCCTGCCCCGGCCGTAGCCGATAATGGTGCTCAGCGGCCGGAGATTAGCGCACTCCTTCTGGCCCCAACAACACTGCCGACCTTAGCCGCTATTGCCACGGTTCCCCCACCCGTGGTCAGCATATCAACGGCCGAAGGCGGGCAGCAAATATCGCCCACTTTCACACCTAAAGCATCACCCACACCACCAGCAACTGCGATCCCTACCCCCACACCATTACCATTTCTTCCGGCCGCTCGTATCTCCAATGTTCAGCATCAATTTCAGAGCTGGAATAATTGCGGCCCGGCTACCATAGCCATGGCACTTTCTCATTTTCAGATCCTTCGCAAGCAGGAAGAAACGGCCGACTGGCTCAAGCCAAATCCTGAAGACCGGAACGTTTCACCAGAGGAACTAGTGAATTATGTCCGTTCCGAAACAGACCTCGAGTCATTGGCCCGGGTCAACAGCGACCTTGATACATTAAAAAGATTTATATCTTATGGTTTTCCGGTTATCATCGAAACCGGCATCGATCCACCCGGTGACTATAGTTGGATGGATTGGTACGGTCACTATTATTTGGTAATAGGATATGACGACAATCAGCAAAAATTATGGGTTTATGATTCATGGCTTGGTACGGGTGAGAATGCGCAAGGTGAACTCATCAGCTCTGAAGAAGGCCGTACCATCGATTATGCAGACCTTGATAGCCATTGGCGACAGTTTAATCGTCAGCTGATCGTGTCGTACGCACCGGAGGACCAGAACTTGGTAACCGAAATCATCGGCCGGGAAAATTTAGATGATCAAACGATGTGGCAACGTACCCTTGACCGAACTCGTCAAGAAGTAGAAGCAGAACCGGATAACGCATACCTTTGGTTTAATATCGGTACTATTTATAACAATTTAGGCGAATACGAACTGGCGGCGGCCGCATATGACGAGTCTCGTCGATTGGGCCTGCCGTGGCGTATGCTTTGGTATCAGTTTGGCCCATATGAGGCGTATTTAAATGCCAATCGATATGCCGATGTCATCGAATTAGCTGACGTAACCTTATTCCAACGCCCTTACTTTGAAGAATCTTATTATTACCGAGGATTAGCAAAAATCGCCTTAGGGGAAACCCGTGACGGGCAAAGAGATTTACAAGCCGCGGCCGATTTTAATCCTCGCTTCCAAAAAGCCCAGGACGCTCTTGCGGCCCTGAGCAACTAGTAATGAGTGATCTAGCATTCTAATCACCTAACAATTTATGAGTCAAAAAAAGAAAAATATAATTATTTTAATTGGCGTGGTTCAACTGATGCTTATCATCGGTATCGCTAATTTACCCTACATCCTAGAAAACTTTGTTCCAGGGCGATACAGATTGCACCTACCAGATTTTATTAACAATACGCTTGGAAAAAGAGAAGAGCAGATACGTCTGTCGAGTATAGATAGTGATGAATCGGTTGCCGTTGCGGCCATCGGACTCCTCAGCGATTTAGACTTGAGCTCAGAGGCAGAGTCAGAGGCAGAAACAAAAACAGAAGACCCTACCCCCACATCGACCCCAGTTCCAATTATAGAAGCGGCCGATGTGACCCAAGCGGCCGAAACGCTTCAGCCAACCGCAATTGAGGTGCCGGTTGAGACAAATACACCAACCCCCATTCCTCCCACAGCAACCCCAGCCCCATCGCCCACCCCGTTGCCATTAAATCACCAGGTCATTGGGCTGGTTAATGAACCTCAAGAATATAACAATTGCGGCCCAACCAATCTGTCAATTATGTTGAGGTATTACGGAGATAGCACCACTCAACTAGAAGCGGCCGCATATCTCAAACCAAATCCAGAAGACCGCAATGTAAGCCCATGGCAAATCAGCGACTATGTAAATGAGTTCACCAATCTACGCTCAATTACCCGTTCAAACGGGAATCAAGAGCTGCTTCGTGAATTGGTCGCCTCCGGTTTCCCAGTCGTTATCGAAAAAGGATATGACCCTATATCGGCCAATTCCTCTGGCTGGTACGGCCATTACCTGAC
The DNA here is from genome assembly GCA_047638855.1 of Cellvibrionaceae bacterium. GTDB lineage: Bacteria > Chloroflexota > Anaerolineae > Promineifilales > Promineifilaceae > WTJY01. Next base: position 11,988 of record JBLIMP010000021.1, read on the forward strand.
TGTGTTTGGGTATGATTTGGCCAAAGAAGAATATAACACCATCGATACGTTCCTGGGCCCTTTTACCAACAAAGATGTAAAAGAAGCTGGATATACCCTTGAAGATGGCTATATTTATTCATTTGACTATGTTGCTAACTATTGGCAACAGTTTAATTACACGTTCTATATTGTGTACGAGCCACAGCGCGAGGCAGAACTATACGCAATTTTAGGCGATGAGTTTGTCCTCTCTGAAGAAAACTGGAAATCGGCCGCCCTTCGGGCACAAAAAGAGGCTGAAGCTGAACCTGAAAATGCATATGCGTGGTTCAATCTAGGCACATCACTGACTGAATTAGGGAAAAGAACAAAAGTAAAAGAGCATTATCAAAAAGCGGCCGTTGCCTATGATCAAGCCTTTACACTGGGCCTACCCAGCCGGATGCTTTGGTATCAGCACGGCCCCTTCTTTGCATACAACGAAACGGGTCGCCATCAAGATGCGCTTGATCTAGCCGATAGAACTCTTGTAGATGCAGGCGGCCGAACCATTGAAGAAGTCTGGCTCCATAAAGGGCATACTTTATCTTATATGCAAGACTTTGAAGGCGCTTTGGTTGCTTATAACCAAGCTTTACGGCTCAATGAATTTTTCTATCCCGCTCAATCGGGTAAAGACTATATGGAGTTTGTTCTAGGCGGATAGGCTATTCTGGATTTTAGGAATCTTATAGGGTGACCTACATCTGATGTTAACTCTTTAAATTCTTCATTCTCAATTCTCCGTTGCCCATTGGCAATTTTAATGGTCAATGGGCAACGGAGAATTGCTAATTTAGTTTGTGCAGCGAGTGATTATGACCATGCCCTTTATAATATCTCTCGTGCTTTACTTGTGCCGGTTGGAGGTCCAATAATCTTTTCGTCTTCCATCCGGTCAACCAGGCGCGCCGCCCGCGTATAGCCAACGCGAAAATGCCGTTGTAACATCGAGGTAGAAGCTTTCCCTTTTTGCCGCACAAATTCCACTGCCTGATCCCACAATTCATCATCTCCAAACTGCTTGTGGGCTAACGCTAAATTCTGCTCTTCTTCAAGGCTTTCACGCATCTCTTCCCACAGCGGTGGTGTTACTAATTTCGATTTGGTAACAGAGTCATTGGGCGATTCGCTAGGTGACGAACTTTCTTCCTCATCCATATCGGTTTCGGCCGCTGGTACATCGTCTTCTGCATCAAAATCAAGATCGTAACCATCGACATCAATTTCGATGTCAGGCATAACAAAGTCGCCATTTTCATCTACCTCAGTCGCAGCTGGCAGATAATGTCCTTTGCTTGGAGCGGCCGGAGGTGCCTCTTCTAACAACGACTCAGGGGGAGCTTGGGCAAGTTGATGCTCAAGAACTGCATCCATCTCTTCCTTACCTTTCTTTTGCTCGGCCGTGTCCACATCCCAATTTTCTTGCTTTAAATCAGCTTTTTTAACAATGTTTGCGACGGCCGGAATAAAGTTCGTTCGATTGGCTTCGCTCGATGCGCGACGCATCTCTTGCTTCCAATAGTCGATAATCTTATTCAGTTCAAAATCGTCTACAAAACAACCCTGCAAACGTACCGGAGCCGGTGCATCAGGGCTTTGAAACAGCATGTCACCTTGGCCTAATAGTCGTTCTGCGCCCGATGTGTCCAAGACAACCCGACTATCAATGCTAGAAGCAACTGCAAAGGCGATACGCGCAGGAAAGTTCGCTTTAATCAACCCGGTTACGACATCGACCGACGGCCGTTGCGTCGCCAGAATCATGTGAATACCAGTTGCCCGTGCCATTTGCGCCAACCGTGCAATCGACTTTTCCGTTTCCTCAGGGGCCATCATCATCAAGTCGGCTAGCTCATCCACAATAATGACAATATAGGGCAGTTTTTGCTTCTTCCGCTTTCCGGCCGCTTTGTTGTAATCAACAATGTTTCGTGCCCCACTGCTTGCAAACATCTTATAGCGATCATCCATCTCACGCAGTGCCCATTGGAGCGTGCCAACAACCCGGTCCATATCAACCACGACTGGTGCCGCAAGATGAGGAATACCGTTATAACCGGTTAGCTCTACCCGCTTCGGGTCAACCATCACCAGTTTCAACTCTTCTGGTGAATTTTTGAGCAACAAGCAGGCGATAATCCCATTCACACACACAGATTTACCAGAACCAGTTGCCCCCGCAATGAGCATATGGGGCATTTTTGCCAAATCAATACTCACACTTTGCCCCGCTACATCTTCACCCAAGCCAATGGCCAAGTTAGATTTAGTCGCAATCTTATTAAAAGCGCCATGCTCCATAACGTCCCGCAGTGACACAATGCTGCTCGTCTCATTCGGCACTTCAATACCGACATAGGCTTCGCCTGGGACAGGGGCTTGAATACGAACAGAGCGAGCGGACAGTGCCAACGCCAAATCATCGGCCAAACTAGCGATCTTGTTAACCTTTACTTTGGTCCGTTTGCCGTTGCGCATCACAATATATTGTGGTTCGACACAATATTGAATAATCGTCGGCCCCTGTTTAATGTCCACGTATTTAACTGGAGCACCAAAACTAGCAAGCGTCTCTTCAATGATAAGTGCTTCTAAATGTAGACGGGTGTCATCAGTTCCGTCAGATGTACCGGAAACCAGCATGTCGGCCAGGTCGGGCAAACGCCATTCACGTATCTGGTTTGTTTCACGCCCGATAAAAATCGGCTGCGGTGCGGCCGGTTCTTTCGGTGGTTCAACAACTTTCTCTTTCTTCGGCTTAACTTTTGAAGCACGTTTGCCTGCAGAAGATGACCGGCCGCCACCCCGTTTTAAATCATTTTCACGAATAGGCATTCCTACCGGCCGTTTTGGAAGATCATCCTCGTCTTCTTCATCATGTTCCACAACAAACGCTTCTAACTCTGTCAGTTCGTCCGTTTCACCCTTGGCTCGACCCTCTTTTACGCTTTCTTCTTCAGCCTTTCTGCGTTCACTTGCTCGCTGCAAACGCAAAGGCAAAGGCTGTTGGCGAGCCTCAGGGTTTGGGTCTGACTGTTGAAAAAACCCGCGAAAATCTTTGAATTCAAGCCCTAAAATCAAGACAGAGGCCAGAATTCCCAAAGAGGCAAGCAATACAATTGTTAATGGAACCCCGATCAGTCCGGCCAACACACTCGACAAGAAATAGCCGATTAGCCCACCTCCGCTTTGTGCTTCGCGAACGGCATCTAATGTTGTATATCCGTTGCCCATGACCAGCGAAATAAGAGTGGATAACCCTTCAAAGATCAAGAACAAAAGCGCTGATCCAGCTAAACGAGGAAAGGGGACTTGAAATGGCATCTGTATTCCCCATGAGATTAGCCAGACACCCACAATACCAGTCACAACGATTCCTATCGGGCCACCCCAGCCAAAGGCGGTCCACATCTTGTCAAGCAACCAACCTGTTGCAACCCCCTGCTCGGGAGACAAAATCGCTAGCAATGTAAACAGGGAAAAAAGTGCTAATACCGCTCCAAATATAAGTGCTTGGTTTCGAATATCAAAATTGAATTCGGGCAATTTAAACCGAGACTTCACAGGCTCGTTCTTGCTGGGGCTGGCGACTTTTGCACGGCTTTTCCTCTTTAGGGCAGGTGCGGCCGAAGTGCCACCCCGAGTCTGCTTGGTGCTATTCTGAACCAGTTTAGTTGTTTTTGATTTTTTGGTAGGGGTAGATTTTGCTTTCGCCATAGATCAAATGTTCCTGATTGACATAAGATATTATAACATATTCTATCGCTCGCGGGGGAATATTTTTTCTTGATTAGAACTTAAGCAAAACAACTTTAGCACCTCGGCCTTCTTATCAGCGTGGTTATTCATAGATAGCAATATTTGTGTTACGACTCAAAAATGCTTAGGTCTTATCGGTTTCAAATTCGTTAGCTGAATCTTGCAATTAGCTCAGATCGTTTGTTAGCAATGGGTCGGAGTTCTTCAGCATTCAGCCGCTAAGGTTTGCCCATCTGAAAAAATTAAAATAACCTTATCTAAATGATTTAGCAAGACGCCAGATGCAGAATGCAGACGCATTCAAACGCAACTCTGTTCAAATTGAAATAGTGGAATCAGTTGATTCCATCAGCAATTCGCTGGTTTATATGTTCCTGTTTTCCTTAACCTTTGCTCAATGGCTACCTACATCCCTTGAGTATTGCCACCTCCCTTTTAATTTAATACATGCTGTTTATGTCGTTCGTATTTTGCATCTTGCTCACTTGCATCTTAACAAAGGAGATTTTCTATGACTGTTGATCCTAAATATCTATCTTCGATGCGCTATCGGTGCATCGGCCCGACCCGTGGCGGCCGGGTAGTTGCTGTCGCGGCCGACCCCGTGAATCCGGCCGTTTTTTATTTTGGGGCTTGTGCCGGAGGTATCTGGAAGACAGATGACGCCGGACAATATTGGGAGTGCGTGTCTGAGGGACAAATCGCATCCTCATCCGTTGGCGCACTTCAAGTCGCCCCATCTGACCCAAACGTGATTTATGCTGGAATGGGTGAAAGCACCATTCGGATCGACGTGTCACACGGCGACGGCGTCTACAAATCAACCGATGCAGGGCGCACTTGGAAACATTGTGGCTTGGCCGACACGCGCCACATTGGCGAAATACGCATCCACCCCGAAAATCCCGATCTCGTTTATGTGGCTGCATTAGGCCACGCCTTTAAAAACAGCGAAGAACGGGGTGTTTACCGCTCAAAAGATGGAGGTCAAAACTGGGAACAGATTTTGCACGTCAACAGTGGGGCCGGGGCAGTAGACCTCAGCATGGACATGTCAAATCCGCGCATTTTATACGCAACGATGTGGCAAGCTCAGCGCAAATTTTGGAGCATCAACTCCGGCGGCCCAGATTCGGGATTATGGCGCTCGTTTGATGGGGGAGACACTTGGGAAAATATCTCTCAAAATAAAGGCATGCCAGGCGTTAAAGAAGGCAAGCCTTCAATACTAGGTAAGATCGGTGTTGCCGTTTCACCGGCCCAAGCTGGACGCGTGTGGGCGATCATCGAGGCAGAAGGGGACAAACGTGGCCTTTACCGTTCAGACGATTACGGTGACAAATGGGAAATGGTCTCTGACAAAGGAGATCTTCGCTGGCGGCCGTGGTACTACATGCACGTCTACGCTCATCCGACCGAACCAGACACCTGTTGGGTTTGGAATCAGCAAGCTCATAAATCGACCGATGGTGGCAAAACCTTCGTTACTTTCCCTGTTCCGCATGGTGACACACATGATTTCTGGCTTGACCCAAATAATCCTGACCGGATGATTGGTTCAGATGACGGGGGTGCATTTGTCAGCTTTAATGGTGGAAAATCGTGGTCGACAATCTACAACCAAATGACCGCCCAGTTCTATCATATCGCCACTGACAACCGCTATCCATACTATGTTTACGGCACACAACAGGACAATTCAAGTTTGGCGGTGCCCAGCCGTACTCACACTGGGGCGATCGGTTGGAACAACTGCTACGCGGCCGGAACTGGCGAGTCTGGCTTTATCGCCCCTCACCCAGACGACCACAATATCGTCTATCTTGGGGCAATCGGTAGCTCGCCCGGCGGCGGTGCTGCATTGCAAAAGTACGATCATCGCACTGGGCAGATTCAGCTTGTCAATGTTTGGCCAGACAACGGGAGCGGTGCTGGAAAAGATGACAAATATCGCTTCCAATGGACCTATCCGATTGTGTTTAACCCGCATAATTCAGATGTGATCTACACCTGTGGAAACCATGTTTTCCGAACAGAAAACGGTGGCAAAAGCTGGAGTGTTATTTCACCTGACTTAACGGTAGCAGACCCAGAAACAATAGAAATGTCTGGCGGGCCGATCACACATGACACGGCCGGGGCCGAAATGTACGCCACCATCTTTGCCTTTGCGGCCAGCCCGCACGAAGAAGGGGTTCTGTGGACCGGGTCAGACGACGGGTTGGTGCATATTACGAGAGATGAAGGCAAAAGCTGGACGAACGTAACCCCGCCGGGAATGAAAAAGTTCACCCAGGTCACCAGCATCGAACATTCTCCACATGATGCAGGGACCGTGTACGTATCGGCCGCCGCCCACAAAATGGGCGATTACGCACCGTATCTGTACAAAACCAGCGACTACGGTCAAAGCTGGACTCTGATCGTCAACGGCTTGCCAGAGGATGATTTCTTTCGGGTGATTCGTGAGGATCAAACCAAGAAAGGATTGTTGTTTGCAGGTTCTGAGTTGGGCGTGTTTGTCTCGTTTGATGATGGGGCTAACTGGCAGCCGTTGCAAAACAATCTGCCGGTCACCCCTGTGTATGACCTGTTAGTGAAAGAAAACGACTTGGTTGTGGGTACCCACGGCCGCTCTTTCTGGATTTTGGACGACATCACACCACTTCACCAAATCGCTGACTTGGTGGCTAACCACAGTAACTTCGTGATCGCACCACGGGACACGGTCCGTATTCCAAAGCCGTTTTTCGCAGATATGTTCGACAATCACGTCGGCAAAACTTACCACATTTCCCTCGGGCAAAACGCAACCTTTGTCGCCAAGAAAGATGACATGGGACACGTGAGTAAGAACATTCTAGATGCAGGCGCCGATATCGCATATGGGGTGATGATCAACTACTACTTGGAAGAAAAGCCAGAAGGTGAGATCAAACTAGAAATTCTCGATGCGGCCGGAAATGTAGTACGTGGTTACAGCAGTATCCGGCCGAAGAAAGAAAAAGATCAAATCGACATTTCAGCCAAAAAAGAAGCGGGCATGAACACATTGGTCTGGAACTTTAACTATGACTTTGGCGAGCGGGTTAAAGGATCAGAAAAAATGTATGGGCCAATCCCAGGGCCGGTGGCTCCTCCCGGAGATTACCAAGTGCGTTTGACTTTGGTAGGTGAAAACGGCTGGTCGCATACCGAATCATTTAAGTTGATCAAAGATCCACGTGTGGCGATGACTGACGCGCAGTTTGCTGATCAATTTGCTGAAATGAAAGCGGTATTTGACAAACATTCGGCCGCGCATATCGCTGTCAACAAAATCCGCTCAGCCGCTACCCAAATCGATGGCTGGTTAGAACGGATGAAAGAGCATGCGGAAATCGCTAGCTTGAAAGAGATGGGTGAAAGTGTCAAAAAGCAGCTTTCGGGTGTCGAAGATGAACTCATCCAGAAAAATCACAAGTCGTTTGGTGACGTATTGAATCATCCAACCAAGTTAATTGAACGGATTGGTGGATTACCGGCCGTCATCGGTGGCTCGGACAATGTTCCAACCGTTCAATCACTTGAGGTGAAAACCGAACTATCAGGGCTGATCGATGATCAGTTGGGCAATTTGGACGAGATTATGGATACCGGCTTAGCCGCCTTTAGTCACAAACTGAAGGAGTTACAGACTCCGGCCGTTTATGTAGGTTAGATCTTTCTCAATTCTCAATTCTTCATTGTCCGTTGGCGATTTAATTTCTAATAGGCAATGAAGAATTGCTAACTAACGAGTAAGCGTAGGCAAATGGGAGTGTCAAACCCCCTAGCAATCCGGTAAAATCCGGCCGATGCACTCCACCAACAACCGCTCTTTCATCCCGATTCTAATCGCCTACATCGCTGTTGCTTCGCTCTATGCCCTACTCATCCCTGCTTGGGAAGCCCCAGATGAACCGGCCCATTACAATTACATTCGTCAGTTGGCAGCCTTCAATTTCCCAGTAATGACCAACACCGACTACAACCAAGATTATCAAAGCGAAGTCATTAGTAAAGATTTTGATCCCAGCTATTCAGTTGAGCCATTTAGCTATGAAGATTACCAGCCCCCCCTCTACTATCTAATCCAAACACCCGTTTACTGGCTTTCTGGTGGATGGCTGAGTGCGATGCGGCTTTTTGGCGTTTTTCTAGGGGCAATCACCCTCACGTTTGCATGGCTGATCTTTTCCCATTTAGCAACTTTGGCAGAATGGGATGACACGATCCCTTTGCTTGCCGTCTCATTTTTCGCTTTTCTCCCCCAACATATCTCTATTCAAGCCAGCATAAACAATGATTCACTGACAGAATTGTTACTTGCGGCCGGGTTATTGTTCTTAATAAAAGAAGTTCCAGTATGGCAAGATACTCGTAGGGGTCGAAGGGAGCGGGGCAAAACTACTCTCTTCGGAGCCAAGGTGGTTCCGCCCCCTTCGACCCCTACCCGATTTGCCCCCACAACGAAGCTGGGGTGTTGGCTCGTCGTTGTGATGAGTTTAGCCCTACTCACCAAAGTGACCGCTTATTTACTAATCTTGGTCGTGGGGATCACCATCATCACCGTTTTTAGATGGGACTGGTCAAAAATAGTCCGCAAAGGGTTTGAAACATTTACCATCCCGTTTTTAGTCGGCTGCCTCTGGTGGGGGCGCAACCTTGCCGTCTATGGCTGGCCCGACTTTCTCGGAATTCAGGCGCACGATGCGGCCGTCATCGGCCAACCAACCACCGCTTCATGGATCGCTGAGTTTGGTCTACAAGAAACACTTCGACGTCTCATCCAAACGACTTTTCGCAGCTTTTGGGGGCAATTTGGTTGGATGGAGGTTGTGATGCCCCGATGGGTTTATCTGATTTTAGCCATCTTTTCAATCATCGTTCTGGTTGGCTTTTCCCTAGAAGTTCGCAAGCAGAAGAAAGAAGTAATCAGTGACAAGTATAAAGTCGAAAGTGACTCCCTTACTTCACACTTTATACTTCTTACGTCCCTCTTCTTACTCAATCTCGCCCTATTTCTAGCCTATAACCTCACCTTTGTTCAACATCAAGGGCGGTACTTTTTCGCTTCCCTAATCCCTATCAGTTTGGCAGTTGCGATTGGCATATGGTTTTTTATAGGGCAAAATAAGATGATACAGAAACTGCCGTGGGGTCACCTCTTGGCAGCAGGGCTAGTTGGTCTCAATTTGCTTGCACTTTTTCGCTTCATCCTTCCAGCCTTATAGTTAGTCGCTTATTTATTGTCAGTTGTCTGTTAAATTAATTATTTACGTAATAGAGGAAACCATGCCAAAACTAAATGTTCCATATCGATCACAATGGGCCGAAGATGCCGCTAGCCATAATGCCGACTGTGGCCCCACTTGTGTCGCCATGATCTTAAACCACTATGGTGTCGCTATCACCCCCGATGATGGGTACGATGTATTAAGTCAGCAATTCGGCCGGACCTATGGAGCACGCCAATACACGACGACTTATGACTTACGTGACATCAGTCGAAACAAAAACATTCCGGCCGACATCACATGGTTTGCCAATCGCAATGATGCATTGGCCCAGCTCAAGTTAAAAATCAATCAGAACAAACCATTTATTACCCTGGTCAACTACGCGCCGTGGCGTCGCGTGACCGGCAACAGTTTCTCAGGCTCTCATTTCGTTGTTGTGACCGGCTATGACGACCAAAACATTTATATGCACGATCCTCTATTTGGCGGAGAACAACCGCTCGAAAAAGGAGTGCATTTCAAAATGTCTACGGCCGATTTTATGGCCGGATGGGGTGGCTTTAACAACCCTGACTATAGCAATAATCGGAACGGCAACCCTGACTGGCTATTGATTTACCCTTTATCTGCCCCCGCACCCGCCTCGACATCTGCACCAGCACCGGCCGTCAATCAACCAGCCGCAACGACACCGAGCACGGCCTCTAGCCCACCCCAAACAGTCACAGCCGCAACGACCCCTTCTAATACGACAACAACGACAAGACCGATGCAGCCAAGCAACCCAACACCCGATTTAACTGATGAAATCAAACGACGCGTCGAAGCGTTGGCCGGTTGGCACTGGCTCAACTACGACTGGAACAATGCAGAGATTACCAACGCATGGTTGAACCATTTAGGCGATTTTGGGAAAGTAACAAAATTTCACAAAGTGGTTTCAGGCGACACCCTTTCTGGCCTATCGGGGCAATATTACAGACGGCAAGACAAATGGAAAGCGATCATGGGCTATAACCGGCTCCATGGAGAATTCCTGATGGCGGGACAATCGATCAGAATCCCAATGCCAGGAGACGACACCGCTCATACATCAGCACCAAACAGCAATTTGATTATGCAAAGCACGGAGGCCGAAGAGTTCCATGATCCAGATATCGAAGCGGATACATATGAATCATTGGCTGAGAATTCACTTGCAATGGGGGCGATAGAGCTTGACACCGTTGATGACTCAGAAGCGGCCGGATTCAGCTCAACACCTAACGTTGTCACAAACGACATCGTCAGCGGACACAACTTTACAGCCACCTGGACATTCCGTAACAGTGGTTCAACCATGTGGAACAGCAACTACAAAATCGTCTATGTCAATCAATCTCACCCCAGTACAGATGGGGCGCTAAAAGGGCAAATGTCAGCTAAGAACGCCTACTCGATCACAGAAGTTGGGGCTGACCAATTGGTGTTACCCGGCGAAACGATGTCAGTCACGGTGCCGCTGATCGCCCCAGCTCCATCAGACACGCTGATCGCTTCCCACTGGCAGCTACAAAACCCGGCCGGAGAAAATTTTGGCGCATTGCGCTGGTTAACAGCGAAAATTGTACCTGGCGCACCTGTTAGCACACCGGTTGACACGCCAACAGATACCGGTTCAGGCACAACGCATCAGGTATTTATGCCTTTTGTCAGCTCCGGAGGATCTCAGCCACAACCGATTAAGGCCAAAACGGTTGAATTTGGGATGAATATCAATCCAAATCTTGATAGCCCCGGAGAAATTGACTTCCGTGATGTCAATATTGAACACCAACGTGGTTTAGGCTGGATTCGATACGCATATTGGGGCAGTCGGAACCGCAGAGGTGGCAAAGAGGCCTATGTCAAACGGTATCGACAGTTGATCAAAACCTATGCTGACGCTGGAATTAAAACCCTGATCGTGATGCACCAAGATCTGTTTTGGGGAAATGGACCGTGGGACAACGGCGGCTGGGGTCCTTATACAGCCGCATTCGGCCGAGAATGTGCCGAAGTTGCGGCCGCTTGTGCTGAGTTTAAAGGCATGGTCGCTTATCAGATTTTCAATGAAACAGACAGTCGTTGGGGCGATGATGCTGCGAATCCCAACAAATCAGCCATTGGTCTAGCACCCGATGTATATGCACGAATTTTAGACAACGCAGCCAAATCAATTCGGGCAGTTGATCCAGATGCAACCATCGTCGCCAGCGGCATGAAAACCGGACCGCACAATGCTGTAAATTACCTAAAACAAGTACAAGCTGCTCTCAAAAAACCGCTACCGGTTGATGCGTTGGCTTATCATCCATATGGTCGGCACGCGCTCACCAAATTCGATTTTGCACCGTTTGGCAGTTTGGCCGAATCGTTTGTGCCATTTGCCCAAGCATTTCCAAACCTACCAATATGGCTAACGGAAATCGGTGTACCTGGGCATGAACATGTCTTCCCACCTAATCGCTATCCTGAAATTGCAAAGTTCATGAATGAAGCGATTAACGCTTTCAAAGTAACCCATGCGGCGCAGGTTCCGGTCATTATCTGGTTTGCCTGGAGCGACTTTAGCGAGAACTCTGGCATTGTGACAAAGGACGGCCGCATGAAAGATGGAATCGCTGACGCATATCAAAAGATGCGTAATATCTCTTAGAACGGACTTTGAGTATAAATAACCGTGCGCTTATATCCCTGCCATCTAACCCATCAAAGGGGGGATGGCAGGGATTTTTTTTGCATCACTACAGGTTTCGATTCACAACTCATTATTATGATCATCATCCAAACATACAATCCAGAATGGCCAAAAGAATTCGAAAAAATTCGGGCCCATTTACAAGAAACGCTAGGGACGCTTGCTCTCCGTATCGATCATATCGGTTCAACATCAGTTCCAGGGCTAGGTGCCAAAGATGTCATTGATGTTCAGATTACAGTCCATGCGCTAACTGATATGCTGTTCAACAAACTCTTGGATGCGGGGTATCAGCCCAGACCGCATATGAAGGACCATGTCCCTAAAGGGGAGGATGCCAATCCTGAATTGTGGTCTAAGAAAATGGTGATTGAACGGCCGGGAGATCGCGAAGCAAATATTCACATCCGCATTTTGGATAATCCAAATCAACGTTATGCCCTGCTATTTCGGGATTATTTGCGCGCTCACCCAAATTCGGCCGAAACCATCGAACTTATCAAGCGGCAGCT
>JBLIMP010000022.1:0-24143 GCA_047638855.1 Cellvibrionaceae bacterium
CATTACCATATTTATTTCAGGGTCTTCAAGCGCATCGCCAGATGACATAATTACAGGAATATCCTTTTGAATTTCGCGTAATTTCTGTAAGGTAGCAAGCCCACCAAGTATGGGCATTCGCCGATCGATAATGATACCGTCTATCTCATTCAGCTTTTCTGCGAATATTTCGATTCCCTCGGCTCCATTTGACGCGGCTAATGTATCTATATGAAACACTTCAAGAATGTCTGTTATGGTCTCTCGCACGAGCCTGTCATCATCAATTACAAGTATAGTTGCCATATTTAGCGCTTCTTAAGCTGATTTTAAAAACAAATAGTTCGGTTGAAAGATTTTGGAAACTAGATTGAACTATTTATTTGAAAAACTCTATAAAATATAATTTATCTTATCTAGTAACTTGGCTTCTAGGATCGAGTGAAGTTGAATCGGCCCATTATCTGTCAAAAGTTTATATGATGAATTAGGTATGTAAGAGTCAGGCAATATGTTTCCAGTGCGGATAATAAACTGCCCAATCATATCTTCATCTGTTGATTCACCCGTTATTTTCCCAGCTCGTAAATCCATGATGGGCAAAACCCCTGTCCCAAAAACCCGTGCTTGCTCTCGATATTCGGGTATATCAGCGATTTCCTTTTGCACAGTTTGGTGCAAAATATCTAGAAAAGCATCATTAGCTTCAAACTGATCCGGAGTCATTGATGGGAGTAATGCGTTGATCTCGCCAAGAACGGACTCTGTAGGAATGCCTTGATCTCCGACTGTTGCTGGGTTCAAGACTGAAAGTGCGCGGTGTACGTTGCCTTCATGATGAAAAGTGTAAACAAAAAGATCCATATTTATTTTAAAGAGGCCTAGTCATATAGAGGCCTGTATTCACAAACTGATGTTTTTCGTAATATTTTCGTGTGCCAACGGCGCTAATCACAGCGATTTTGGAAAACTTTGCATCATTAGCCATCGAAATAGCTTTGTTTATTAGCTTTGTGCCAAGACCTATATGTTGAGCCTCACCTTGAGCATTTTCACCAAATGCTAGTGCGGGGCCATAAACATGGACTTCTCGAATAATGGCACTGTCAGACAATTCGCTAATGTTGGAAATTTCGTTTTGATTAGGAAAGGAAAGACGTAGAAAACCTGCAATGCGACGAGTTTTTAAAAATCGAGTTTCAAACGACAAGAAATATTCTACACTGCCGTCAGTTTCATAACGTTCTTGAATTAATTCTAAGTCGTCTAGATTGATGCTTTCGCGACCTATTTCTCGGCCGCGAATGTCTGTTGGGCTAAGTCCTAACGTTTTCGCCTTTTGCTCCGCAAGTTGGCGCAAATTGGCTTTTGTAAATCCTTCAACAACATTATTGGTAGGAATATCTCGAATGACACGTGTCAATCGTGAATAAGAGGGGGTATTCGTAATGCAGTGAACGAGAATATCAATGACTTCTTGCTCGCTGTATGGTTTAAACTCGCCTCGTTGCCAATATTCATAGAGCTCGGCATTTTCCACGAGCATACAAGGGTAGATTTTTAGTTCATCCGGCCTCACAGTAGGGTCATTCCATAGGCTGTCGTAGTCGGCAATATCTGACTCGGGTGTCGCCCCTAATAAGTTGGGCATCCAATGACCATGGATTTTAAAACCGGCAGATCTTAAAAGTTTAAATGCATTTCGGGTCGATTGAGTATCGTGCCCACGCTTGTTAATGGCTAAAACATGTTCATTCATGCTTTGAATGCCAACTTGAACCTTTGTGACGCCCAGATAGCGCATCCAAACCAATTCGTCTACATTAATATGATCTTGGCGTGTTTCTACAACAAGACCGACATTTCGATGCTCTGCGGTTTCATTGAACGTATGAGCTTCAGCCAAGGTCTCGTGGTCAACTTCGTTCATTGCATCAAAACAGCGTTTTACAAACCACTCTTGATAGTCACGGGGATAGCTCGACCAAGTCCCACCTAAAATCAATAGCTCAATTTTATCTGTTGGATGCCCGATTTTGCCAAGAGCTGCAATCCGGCCGGCCGTTTGCTTGTATGGATCAAAACTATATCTTTCAGCCCGTTGTGCCCCCGGTTCATCATGCAAATAGCTTTTTGGCATCCGTACGTCAGTGGGACAGAAAATGCATTTTCCAGGACAAGCATATGGCTTGGTGAGTACAGTCACCACTGTCACACCGGATTGCGAACGTACCGGTTTCATCTGCATCTTGGTTTTGAGATCTTTATCAAAGGCAAGTAGGCCATTGTCACAGGATTCTTGATAAGCCAATTGCAACTGCGATTTAGACAACCACGGTAGCCCTCTACGGGCAAAACTACGCATAGTTGAATGATAATTTTTTGTGTCTATTTTGTCGAAAGCTGCAAGCGTATTCACAAATTCGATAAACAGGGGTTGCTGGTCAGTTAAATCAACTTTCTTGTGATTGCGTGATTTCCAAGAAACATCATCGTGACTGATTTCCTTGTTCAAAATGTAATCAAATTTTTGCACAGCCGGTTTTGCCATTTTTGGAGTGTACCTGATAGGTTAATCTATTTCCATATTGATGCGGGTCGCTATAGAAATGCAATTAGAACGCACGGAGCGTATTGATTAGAGCCCGGAATTCGGCCGAATCTGAGTCTGGCCCTTTTAATACCGCCTGAATAAACTCATCCGGCGGGAGATAATTATGATCGGAAACATAGTGGTAGACGAGATCAGGTGCTGCATAGATCTCTTCTTCGCCAATGATGCGAATCTCTGCGCCACCTAATGTGATTTGTTCACCATTTATTTCCACAACGATTTGCTCGCCACCTAAAGCAGAATTTTGTGTACGATGCATTTGGCACACCGTTTTGGATGGATGGCAAAATGGGAGGAGTTTTTGCAAAAACTTGGGTGGAACTTTCCCTGTTTGAAAAGGGTGCTTGCGTGTGACAAAACCAATGGCCAAAGGGTCTAGTCCAATTGTTTTGTCACAGTCACAACCGGTATAAGGGGTTAAATCTTTTTGAGGTCTTGCCAATGTTAGTTTCCTACTGTTTCTTATCGATGAATAATATGCGTTAATTTTATACGATGTTATGACTGCAACACAATAACCCTTGCCACCTAATCTGTTTAAAGTTCAAACGAATCGCCTATGCTTGGAACATAATAGTTCCCTGGAGCATCTTCAGCCTGCCACACTCGACTCCCGTTTTTTTGCCAATCAGCATCGGACCAGCCCCAAGACCCGTTATCAAGCCCATCTGGATGACCGCTAATATGTACCGGCATTGTTTGTTTCGGCCGTAGCGCTTTGGCAATCGTTATTGTTCTCGGAAATGACAAATGAGGGTATTCACGATCATATTTTGCAACCCATGTGACTGTATCGATAATGAGTAAGTCGGCGTTGGACAAGAGTTCGATTGTCTTTTTTTGCGCGGTTGTTTGTGGATCAGTTATCCACTTTTCATTGGTTGTATCGGCATCCCAAAACATGACAATTTTTTTGTTTGGCCCTTGAAGAACAAATCCGGCGCAACTTGAGGTATAAGTTTGCCTATCAAGGCTAAAGTCGGCCGAAAAATGAGACAGAGAAAATGGGGTAATCGTCACGTCTGGGATAGTTTTTAGATAGATGGGCTTAAGCAATGTGCCTGGTAGTTCTTGTTCATTAGATTCGGTGATGGTTAGGTAATTAGAAATTTCAAAATCATAAAGATCGCGTAGCCACGCCGCCGTTCCTGAACGGCACCACAACGGGGCTGGGCTGTTTGGATGAATGCCCAAGCGTTCTCCGCGTAAATGGTTTGCGACCAAAACACGATTAAGATGCAGCGTATGGTCTCGGTGCCAGTGAGAAAGAAAAACCTGATCTAGACGCCCGTTTTTATGCTTTAGCCACGGACTTTGTGCCAAGCTTGTTGCAATGCCATCACCGGCATCAAATAGGGCATGATGAAGGGTGTTCCCTCTATTATCATGAGAAATAAGTGAAACGGATACATTTGCTAAGCGCTTCGTGGTGTTACAGCGATTGCATGGGCAGCCGAACATTTCATTGGTGGCAGGCCCTGTTCCATTAAAGTAAAGGATGTGATTCATAAAAAATTAAGGGGGTGATATGTTTTATCGCTTGATATAGATGTGTAGATTGAGGCTAACATGATGAGCCGATTCTATTTTACCTATAAAGCTTTGAATGTGTTTTACCACGAACAAGTATAGCCTGTGCGGGTTTTTGCTAATTTTAGACTAGACAGTGCTAGAATTCCTAAATGTCTCAAGAATCAACCCAATTAAAACAACCTACAAAAAAAGAAGCATGGATTATCGCTGCTCGGCCGCGGACCCTCCCTCTCGCCCTGGCCAGTATCGCATTGGGTGGTTTTTTAGCAGGGGGCAATGGTAAATTTAATTTGGCCGTCGTCCTGCTCAGCGGCCTGTGCATGACCTTTATGCAGATACTGTCTAATTTTGCCAATGATTATGGTGACACCAAGCACGGGGCTGACAGCGACCAGAGAGATGGGCCAAAGCGGATGACTCAATTGGGTCTTATCAGCCAAGGTGAAATGTTGCGTGCTATTATAGGTAATGCATTGCTGGCGGCCGTTGCTGGGCTTGCTGCCTTGTTTGTTGCTTTTGGCGCACAACAAGCACTACTCATTGTTCTATTTTGTGCTATCGGTGGGGCCGGTATTTGGGCCGCCATCGCCTATACAGCTACTGACCGGCCGTATGGCTACATCGGTCTGGGCGACTTGTTTGTGCTCCTCTTTTTTGGGGCTGTGCCAACATTAGGCACCTACTTCTTACAAGCTAAAACTTTTGACTCACTTCTTTTATTTCCTGCATTAGCCGGTGGTTTACTCGCCGTAGCGGTTCTCAATGTTAATAACATGCGGGATATTTCATCTGACCAAGCGGCCGGAAAGCATTCAATTCCCGTTCGTTTAGGGTTAGATAAGGCTCGCGTTTATCACTACTCGCTTTTGGCTGTGGCTTTTGTTTTCGCGATTGCGGTTACTGTGATTGATTACCGTTCTGCATGGCAATGGCTCTTTTTATTGGCACTACCCCTTGCGGTGCAAAACGGCCGACAAATTGCTAAGCTTTCTGGCCCTCAACTTGACCCAATGCTCAAGAAAACTGTTTTGCTCACCGTTGTTTTTGTCCTAACTTTCGGTCTTGGCTGGACGATGGCCTAAAAATTGACGATTGTCATCCGCTAATCATCAATTCTCAAAGACAACCTGCAAAACCCCATCCCCCAAATAAATTTGATTCAACGGCACCTCAACCCCATTGCCGGAGATCACAAAAAAAGCTTGCAACGTTGCGTTGATTTCTTGCTCAACTGACCCGAATAGCTCCTGCATCGGCCCAACGGCCGAGGCATCAAGTACTGATCCGCCAATATCGATACCTACAATTTTAAGCGATTTCCCATCGCTCCCAACAGTTGAAATAATTCCCAGCGACTGCCATCCACCAACACTCGGGTTGACTTGCCCTTTAATAACAAGTGCCCCTGGCTTGAGCTCGACGCGTTCCAGAATGACTTGTTCTCGCAGCTGAGGCGGCATTTCAGATGTGACCGTTGTCAACATGACTTCATTCAAATCTGCTTCATTGTATTCAAACACATAGCTCGACTGACCTGTGTCATCAATAATTTCGGCCGAACGGCTCACTCCGGCCGCTTGTACATCAATCTCACCCGTTTGGTTTTGCACCTTAATTCGCACTAAATCAACTTCTTCAACTATGATGACCGGGTTTGGAACCCCATCAGTTGATCCAGAATTAGCTCCAATTGGAGCTGACCGCTCGCTGATGATCGTCCAATTAAAAGCCGGATCCGATTGATTCCCCGCGAGCTCTGACAGCACCTCTTCTGTACTGTCACCCCACAAACGGGCAACCACCCCTAAAGCCGCATCGCTGCGAAAATAGACCACATTGGCACATACACACATAAGCAAAAGTGACGTTAAGCAACCAAACGCAAATATTTTAGATCGATTAGACATCGGCCCATTTTAGCGATATCTCTGAGTATAAAGTTGCTTACTCACCGACTTCTGAGAACCGTATTATCCTTTACAAAGTTCCCAAACTTGAGACGGACTCAGCGGGATCTCTAATATCTCAACATCAGCTCGGCCGATCGCGTCCTCAATCGCCTGAGCAAACAATGGGCCGACCGGAATCGCCCCAGCCTCACCCGCACCCTTAATCCCCAACGGATTCAACGGACTCTCCGTCGTAATGTGGTCCATCTCTATCGTGGGCACATCTAACGCCGTCGGCAAAAGATAATCCATAAATGTACCGCTCAAAAGTTGACCCTCCTCATCATATGCCAGCTTTTCATAAAAAGCGTTTCCGATCCCCTGAGCCACGCCACCGTGAATTTGCCCATCTAAAATCAGCGGATTGATCACCGCACCACAGTCATGCACGACGACATATTTTTTGATGTCGAGCATCATCGTATCCCGATCAATCTCAACGATCATCGCATGCACGCCGTTGGCGGTCGCACCGTATTCCGGCCCGAAATAGTTGCTCGATTCTAGCCCAGGCTCTGTCCCCGGCTTCACAGAACCTCGCATCGGGTTCGCCATCTGGGCCAACTGCCCCAAACTAATCACTTTATCTGGCACTCCGGCAACCTGCACAACCCCATCGCCCAAAACTAAGTCAGCTTCGGCCGCTTCAAAATGCTCGCTTGCCAGCTTCAAAATCTTACCTCGCACATCTTTTGATGCTTCATTGACGGCGTTGCCCGCCACAACCGCACCTCGGCTGGCAAAAGTGCCCGCTCCCCAATGGAAGGTGTCGGTATCACCCGTAACCACATCAACATCTTCGACGCCAACCCCCACTTGATCGGCCGCGATCTGGGCAAAAACTGTAAAATGCCCTTGCCCTTGCGTCCCGATACCGGTTGAAACGCTCACCCGGCCGTTGCTCTGCACCTGCACCCGCGCCCCTTCATACGGGCCGATACCGGTCCCTTCAACGTAATTCACAATGCCCAATCCCAATAGTTTGCCCTCGGCCTTTGCTTTGGGCTGATCGGTTGCGTAAAACTCATCGTATCCGATCATTTCCACCGCTCGTTCAAGCGCCGGGGCATAGTTGCCGCTGTCATATTTCAGCGGACCAAAATCTTGATAGATGATTTCGTTATTGTAGGGGAACTGATCCGGCCGGATCAAATTCCGTCGCCGAATTTCAACTTTATCGATCCCCAAATCACGTGCGGCCATGTCCAACAACCGCTCCATCACAAACACCCCATGCTGGCGACCCGCCCCACGATAGGGTGTCGTCATCGTTTTATTTGTGAACACACTCGTAAATGTGCTGTGGTAATTAGGGATATCGTAACAACCCAGCAGAGTACATTGGCTATTGAGCGGAATCGTCAATCCATACGGAGCATAGGCTCCGGCATCATGCAAAAAGCGATCACGAATCGCCAAAATCTTACCGTCTGCACCAAGGGCCATCTCAGCATGATGAATTTGATCGCGCTCGTTGGTAGTTGCCAGAAAATGCTCAGCCCGATCTTCGATCCACTTGATCGGCCGACCCAGCTTCATCGACAGCCACGGTACAAGCATCTCTTCCTGATAGAACATCATGATCTTAGGGCCAAACCCACCCCCAATAAAGGGGGCGATCACCCGCACGTTATTTTCGCTTAATCCCAGAAAAGCCGCCATGCCGTTGCGGATAAAAACCGGTGCCTGGGTTGTGTCCCAGATCGTCATTTTGTTGGCGCGTCTGTCCCAATCAGCCACCACGCCTCGGCACTCCATCGGGGCGGACGAGCCGTGATCATAGTAAAAGCGACGTTTGACGACGGCGTGGGCTGAGGCGGCAATCGCATCAAAGTTATCCCCATCCCCTTTGATCTGGGTAACATGGGCATTGACGTTGTTGAAGCCATTGACCAGGGCAACATCTTCATGGATGGCGGGGCCATCGGGTTCAATGGCTTGTTCCAAACCACTGATCACATCTAGCAATTCATAGTCAACAAACACAAGGTCGGCCGCATCCTCAGCGATATAGCGACTTTCGGCGACGATCACGACAACTGGTTCACCCACATAGCGCACTTTATCTTTCGCGAGTGTGACTTGGGTCCGTGCGTTAAAAATCATCCCTTCAACGGGTGGTGGAGGCACCAGCAAGGGACCGTGTTGCCAGTAGTCGCCCAGATCCTCGGCCGACCATACGCCAATCACTCCAGCTAGTTCCTTCGCATCGGCCGCATCAATGTCCAGAATCCGCGCATGCGCATGCGGGCTACGCACAAACGCCACATGCCCCATATTCGGCAGATCCACATCATCCACAAACAGCGCCTGCCCCGTCAGCAAACGTGGATCTTCATTCCGTTTTATTCTTTGCCCAAAAAATTGTGTCGCCATATTAACCTCGCCAATAACCTACAAATAGCAAATTGAATTTTTGCTAAACTGCTACACCGTTTATCTGAATATTGTCACGTCCAAAATTCATGACAATCCCGATATTTAAATCAAGTGCATTCAGATAAGACTGCATGCTTGTAAAATCAAGCGTAGAGCCATGTTTGAAGGACGCTCTAATCAATACCAATATGCGATCTTCTACAAGCAAATGTGGTATTTCATGCGAACCGATTCTTTCCCCTTCCCACTCAGCATGTGCAATGACATTATCTTTGTATTTCAGTCCATGATAATTTAGTTCAAGTTCAATAATATTTCGATAAACAGTGTCGGAGTATCCGGTTCCATATTGATGACTAATATTCAATAGATGTTTGCGAACCTCTTTCAAGATCGACCTATCGTGGTTATTGATTTTAGATTTAATGTGATCATAAACTTCAACAAGCTTGATTTCAGGTGGATGGTAAATCATTCTTTTTATGCCTACTTTTGTATGAGCAAAGTTAACCAGAATGCCCAACTCTTTTTTACAACATTTAAGATAATGGATAATTTGAGCTTCATTTATCGATGGAAATTCACGACCTTTAAAATTTCGATTAACTTTTAACTCAAGAATAATTTCATCCCAAACAATAATATCTGGCTCAAATTGATAAACCTCTTTTCCTCGATGAATAATCGGGAACCTTGGTTTACTTAATGTGGGAATATTGTGCTTGAGTAGCTGTTTGAGTAGAGCTTGATGATAAATTTCTTCCGACCAGCCACTCTTCATGCTGTTTCACACATCATAAATAAGACCAATAATCTGCTGACTCTTATTCTCATGGAGCAAAGTCAAATCAACCCCCTCATAATCTGTCATTCGTGTTACCTCCTATCCATGTCTGCTAAATAAATAGACACGGATAGGAGGTAACACGAATGAAGTTTTTATTTAAACGCTACGAACCTTGCCCAGCAAGATGCCATTTCAACACCCTTCTGCACAAACGCCCCAATAAAATATCGGCCGCTTTCAGCCTCAGCAATCTGCCCACCTAAATTCTCAGCATGCACCATTCCCATCGGGAATAAATTCAAATGCATGTCCTGATAATACTTATCCAGCGGGTACATCTCATCCCAATCCTTGCCATACTGATCAACCAACTTTTGATTCGCTTCAGCAAACGTCTTCGGATGCCAATCACGTTGAATCGTATTCATCGGATGTTCCATCGCCACACAGTCAATGCCCAACCACTTAATCTCTTTAGAAATACACCAATCTGCAAAATCTGGCGACGGCCCAGGGTGCTTAATCATGTAGCGGAACTCATCACTATCGGGACTATTCCAACCGTAATTGTGCCAGCCAGTTTTGATGATTAAGATATCCCCTTTTTGCACCTCACACACACTTTCAATCATCTCAGGCGTATAAACACTCGAATTGCTCACCACCTCGCTGATGTCAGCCACAACGCCAGCTCCAAACCAAAAGTCATTCGGCACCTGCCCAATCGACCGGCCGGCCGCGTGAAAGTGAATCTGTCCATCCATATGACTGGCCAAATGAAAACTAGCCCGACAATGCGCATTGTTTCGCCCCATCCCGAAATTCTGCCCCTGCACCCGTTTTGTATATTTCACACTCAGCGGCTCATAATTGGCCCATTGCGGCGTCTGCACACTAAACGGCAACGTCATATCCAACATCTCAACATTCCCCATCGCCGCTAAAAAGTCCGCCTCACTCATCCCGTCTGGTGCAGTCAGAGCCACAACTCGACACCAAGCTGACTCAACTTCCATAAACGGAATTGGCCCCGTCATCAACCACACCCGTTGGTTTTTCAACTCACCAATCTGACCACCCAATGATTCCAACAAACGCACATGCGCCTTCGGCATCGTGATATGGGTCATTTCATAATATGCTTCCGGTGGATACATCTCATCCCATGATTTACCATGCGTTTCTTTCAGTTTCGCCTCAGCCTTGTCAAAATCCCGCGCATGCATATAGCGCAAATTCGTATTCATCGGGTGTTCTGCACTGCCACAGTCAACCCCGATTAGCTTGAGCTCCATGTCAATGGCCCACTGGAAAAAGTCCGGCGACGGTCCCGGATGGCGCACCAAAAACGCAAACTCTTTGTTTTCGATTCCAGCCTGCATTTCAGGATTAGGGACATCGGGCTGATCCCATCCGTGCTTGTGATACCCCGTGTTGATGATCAAAATATCCCCTTTCTTGACCTCAACCTTACTCGTGATCATCTCCGGTGTATAAATGCTGTAATGCGAAACCTCATCCGAAATATCAACAATTACCGCCTCCCCACACAGCTCTTCCAGTGGCATATCAGCAATCGCTGTCGCCCCAGAATGAAACGCTCGCTCACCCACTAAATGTGTGCCTGTATTGTTACTCCACTCGATTAGTTGTCCATTGGCCCCTTGACCACCACCATAAGCACCCGTCAACCGTTTGAAGTAATGTACCTCAAGCGCTTTCTCCCCCGGCCATGGTGGCGTGTGAATACTGCAACTCATATTCAAGTCATGCCATTTAGCATTAGATAACAGGTCAATTTTTTCTGAGCGATTCATAATTCCTCCGTGCCAATGTGGCCCAAATCAAGTTGTAAAAAAATAATTATTCGGCATCTTTAACGATGACGAAAACGCCGTAGGGGCGAAAGAAGCGGCGGCGGATCTATTCTACGCGTATGACGTTTCTTCCCGCATCTTACGTCCTAAAAATTTAAAAGATAGGAGTTCACGATGTTACGTAAAATCGAAAAACCTAAATCGGGCGAATTTGCCCCTTACACCACGATGTATATCGATCTTTTGCCAGATGATGGTCAGGTTTTAACCCATCTGCAAAATAACCTTCAAAAAACAATCGATCTAATCCAATCGTTCCCAGAAGAAAAGCTAATCACATCCGTGTCCTAAAAAGTAATTGTATTAAATCCCAAAAATATGAGTTAGCACCGTACTAGCCGCACCACCAACCGACTGCAACATCGCAATCTCTGGACCGTCCAATTGATTTGCACCAGCTCTGCCGGTTAGCTGCTGAACAATCTCACACGTCTGATAGATCGCTGTTGCACCAACTGGATGGCCTCTCGCCTTTAACCCACCCATCGTCGCTAACGGTAACTCACCATCCAAATCGATCCGATTTTCGGCCGCCATGCGCCATCCTTCACCCTGCTTCGCAAAACCGGTCGCTTCCAACAACAAGCAAGCCATAATGCTAAACGCATCATGCACCTCATAAAAATCAACATCTTTCCGGTTTACATTCGCTCGCCGGAACGCCTGTACCGCCGACATTCTGGCCGCCCGTAACAGCAATGGCTCTGGCCGATCCGCTATCCGGAAACGATCCGTCGAAACACTCGACGCCATAATATGTACCGGATTTTCATGGTACGCCCGTGCCTCTTCAGTCGGCACCAGCAATACGGCCGCCGCCCCATCACACACCGGCGAACAGTCAAACAATCTGATTGGATGAGAGATCACGCGCGAATTCATCACCGTGTCCCGATCAATTTCCTTTTTGAAAAGAGCGTTCGGATTGGTAACCCCATTTTTATGCGCATTGATCGAAAAGTTGACCAACCCATCTTCCGGCATCTTGTACTTATCGATGTACATCCGCATCAGCTCAGCATTTTTGCTGATCAGCGTATCACCCGATGGAACTTCATAACGCGCATCCAATGCCTTCGCCAGGGCCGGAGTCGCTTGTCCACCACTCATCTTTTCGACACCTACAGCCACGGCAGAATCCGCCTCTCCACTTGCAACAGCCAAGTACGCCATCCGCAAAGCAGCCGCACCCGTCGCTGTTGCCGCCCGTACTTCCAACGCCTCAATCAGATCCAGCCCAACCTCATCAGCAATCAACGCTGCCAGATGCTTTTGCCCTTGCAATTCATCCGCCAGCATATTGCCAGCAAACAGCGCATCGACTCTCGCAACACCCGCTTCTTCCATCGCCGCTTTCACTGCTGTGGTAGCGATGGTTCGCATCCGCTCTTCATACTGTTTTTTGACAGGCACTTGCCCGATTCCAACGATACTAACTTTACGCATAAGAAAAAGAAGAGGGTAAAGAGAAAAGAGTAGAGAAGGGATTGCAAAATCCACCTCTCGTCTCTTATCTCATTTCTCTTGTCTAGTAGACCCGTCCACGGCCGCCAAGCTGATCAACATGAGCCTGATCGTAACAATCACCAAACTTCGTCTTCGGCATCGTCGCTTTTTTCGCCATCAACTCTTCATATTCATCATCTTCAACCATCGCCACGATACGAGCCAAACTCGCTTCACCATCGACAAAACGCCATGGGAAACAGCCGATCTGAATGCGTCGATTCAAGATCAAGTCAAGATCACCACCTATACATTCCGCATGGATAATCCCTTTATCAAACATCCACAAATGCATCATCTGATACATGTCTGGGGTGAAAACCTCTTCTAGCCCCTTGCCATATTTTTCTTGGAAATGAGCGTCACATTGTTTCGCTTGGGCTGGCATCCAATCTCGAATTTTCGTGTTCATCGGATGATCGGCCGAACCGCAGTCCACCCCAATCCAGCGGATTTTCTTCTCTTGTGCCCACTTAGCAAAACGGTCATCTGGCCCTGAATGCATCACCATGTAGCGCATTTCATTGCCGGTTGGCTGGTCCCATCCAAAATGATGATAGCCGGTGTGAATGATCAAAATATCACCCTCACGCACCTCAACCCGCTCTTCAATCATTTCGGGGGTATAGATGTCGTAGTCGCCGCATACATCGCTCACATCAACCACGGCCGCTTCACCGCACAGAAAGTCAAGCGTTAATGACGCAATATCTTTTCCCGGCGTGTAAAAATGAATCTCACCGTCAAGATGAGTTCCGACATGATTACTATGAGTAACCAACTGCCCATTCGCCCCGTTCGGAGCCAATCTTTTAAAATATTTCACCTGCAACGGCTCATACGTCGGCCATGCCGGAGTTCCAATACCAAACGGAATGGTTAAGTCTATAAATTTCATATGTTTCCTTTTTACTTGGTAATTCTTGTTCCTGTTTCACCGGCCAAAGCCTGGCCGATGCTATCTTGATCTGTGATGATCACACGTCTGTCACTGACAGTGGCACCATCATCTTCTAAATAATTTAAAGATGCCTGAATCTTAGGCAACATACTGCCGGGGGCAAAATGTCCTTCAGCCATATATTTCTTTGCTTCGGCCGCTGTCAACTCACCGAGCCATTTCACATCTGGCCGATTAAAGTTGATCGCCACCTGCTCAACACCGGTACTAATTAACAATAAATCCGCATCTATTTGATTCGCCAGCAACGCGGCCGCTAAATCCTTATCGACCACCGATTTGCGCACATTTCGCACGCCACGCAGCATCCCCGCCTCGTTTCGCACAACCGGAATCCCGCCACCACCTATTGCGATAACGACCACCCCATCTGCTAAAAGCTGTTTAATCACCGGCAGTTCAACAATGCTTTTCGGCTGTGGCGATGCCACGACCCTGCGCCAACCCCGGCCGGAATCTTCAATCACATGCCACCCTTTTTCTGCCACTCGCTCCGCTTCTGCGGCCGTCATGAACATCCCAATCGGCTTCGTTGGTTCATCAAATGCAGGGTCATCTTCATCGATTTCAACCTGCGTAATCACCGTCACCACATGCTTTTGAATACCACGCTGGTGAAAAACATTCTGCAACGATTGTTGAATATAATACCCAATCGAACCTTGCGTAAACGTACCGCACACATCTAGCGGGATCTCAAACAACTCGTGCGCTGCCAGCTCAGACCGCCGCAAATTAAAGCCGATCTGCGGCCCATTGCCATGACCAATGATCACATCCCAGCCAGCTTCAATCATATCCGCAATCTGCGCACAGATAACTTGAACCGCCTCGATCTCAGATTCAACTGAAATTCGATCAGGGTCCGTAATTAGGGCGTTCCCGCCAACGGCAATAACAGCGAGCATGAAAATATCCGTGTAGGGGTCGAAGGGGTCGGGAAGTAAATTCTCTCTTCGGAGCCAAGATGGTTCCGACCCCTTCGGCTCCTACGGCAAGGTTTGGCTAACTTAAATACTTCTCAGCATACGCCATCAGTGCATCTTCAAAAACATTCATCGGCGGCAAAACCAGTCCAGCCCCAACCTGACCCACACCTGGATCTTTATGAGCGATACCGGTGTTAATCTGCGGCCGGATGCCTAACTCAACCACCTTCCGAATATCAACCCCAGTCGGAGTACCACGAAAGCCCAACGCCGGAATCGTAAACGCCGTATGTTCAGTCGTGGTGATTTCGTACATCTCCATCGTCGTGTTGAGCGCCAATTCCGGTGTTCCCGAAATAAATGTCACAATCGCCGGAGCCGTCGCCATCGCAAAAGCCCCGATCCCGGCCGTTTCCGTAATCGTGCTATCGCCGATGTCACCATTTGCATCCTCAGCCGTGTATCCAGGAAAGTACAACCCATCTGGCTGACCCACCGGACCCGTAAACCACTGGTTGCCCAAGCCACTCACCTTAATGCCTAGTTCAGTCCCGTTGCGAGCCATCACCGTCATGATCGTGCTTCCCTCA
Source organism: Cellvibrionaceae bacterium (assembly GCA_047638855.1). Lineage (GTDB taxonomy): Bacteria > Chloroflexota > Anaerolineae > Promineifilales > Promineifilaceae > WTJY01. Next base: position 15,105 of record JBLIMP010000022.1, read on the forward strand.
ACACCATGACCCGCATCGGCCATCGCCTTGCAACCGGCCATGACCGGATTCAAGAAGCTGAGTGCATTTTCGCTCAAGAACGCAATTACCTTCGATTTTTCCTCATCCGTTCCATTTGCTAATACAATCGTCGGAGCCAACTTAGCCGCAAACAAAATCGAACCCGCTTTGTTCCGATTGTGCCCCTCGTCACCCATGTGCAACGATTCTGACAACATCGCTCGAATGTCCAAGCCACCCAGCTTATCCAGCGCCTGATTTACCAAATCAGCAAACGAGCCATCTAGCCAACGGAGCTTTTCAAGCACCTCTTTACTGTACGCCCCATAACGCAGCACCTTGCCGTACCCCTCATTCATGTTCGAGTAGGCTACGTTGCCGTGCGTTACATTTTCAACCACATACACTTTCATCGAGGCTGACGTCACACCAGCCATCGGCCCAACCGTCGCATGTTCATGGCATGGTTCTAGATCGATTTGGCCTGACGTCACCAACTCGACCGCGCTGTCCCAATCGGTCGCTTTGCCTTCTAAGATCAGCGCACCCACAATCGCACCACGTAGCGGCCCAGATGCTTTTTCCCATGTAATCGGAGGTCCAGCATGCAACAGCAGGTTGTCACGCATCCCCGGAATCACATCGATTGCCGTCTCAATTCGTTTCAAAATCGGCCGGGCTGACATCATCCGCTCAACCACCGTTTTATTCGCTTCTTCAAAATCTATCATTTTTTAGCACCTCAGCTTTAAATATTTACTTCAAAATCTCTCTGCGCCCTCTGTGTTTAAATATTTTTACAGTCGAACTAGCCTTTCTTAAACTTCGCCAAAATGTCCATCATCTTCTGGTTACCCCCGGCCGGTGGTCGCCACTCAACTTGGATCACCTCAGCCCCTTGGCTTTGCAGACTGTTATAAAAAGTTTCCACACCCACATTGATGGCCGACATTGTCCTCGACCAATTTATCGCTTGACCTTCATCTATCACAACGGGCAAACGACCGTTCAAATCAGCCAACACATCCCCAACCGTCCGATACACAACTGCACCAGCCGCTTTTAATGCCGTGATCTGAGCCGCCGTATCCTGCAAATCGTCGGCCGATGCCACCACCAAACAGACCACCTCAAGCTCCGGCCGCTTCCCCTTCGCTTCAGCGATCAACGGCCCGATCTCACTCACCGGGTCCACATGTGACCCTTCGCCCAGCACCACATCTAACAAAATCAGCCCTGTTTCAGGATCGGCCGCCTCTTGCCGAAAACGGCGCAAGCGCAAATCATTGTCCATCATCGGATGTAACCGCCCCTGCGTAAACTCATCCTCACCCATATCGATAATCGTATGAGCCACACTTTTATTCACATCAGCAATCTTCTGCTCCGGCCGAATCGCCACATTGCTAAACAGCGGCGCAAACGACAGTTGCATCCCCAAAACCGTTTCATACGCCAGCGTACCACCCGAAAACAACCCCCGCACAAACCCCGTCAGCGGCGAAGACTGCACATTTGTCACTTTCCACTTGCCACTGGCAAACTTTGTCGCCAGCTTGGCCGCTTCATCGAGCGACGTAGCGAAAATCAAATTCCCCATTTCACGCACAGGTACTGCCAATCCGATAAAATTAATCACGACAGGCTTCCCACATCCACGTGCCACCCCAATGATCTTGCTCGCCAATTCGGTTGAAGGTGGTTTCGAGATCAGCACAATCACATCGGTCGCATCATCATTAGCCAGTAGTTGCAGACCCTGCATAAACGTGATCCCACCGACGTCTGATTTTAAATCCCGGCCCCCCGTTCCAATCACCTGCGACACACCGCCACCGCGTGAGTGAATCCCCACGCTAGCCGCTTGCGCCCCTGTCCCTGACGCCGCCACGATCCCGATGTTGCCTGCATTAACTTTATTCGCAAAGCCCAATCCAACCCCGTTGATAATCGCAGTACCACAGTCTGGCCCCATCACGAGCAGACCTTTGTCTCGCCCTTTTTGCTTGAGTTCCGCCTCTTCTTTCATAGAGACGTTGTCGCTATATAAAAAGACGTGCTTGCCCAAATCAAGAGCTTCATGCACAACCCCGGCCGCATATTTGCCTGGCACCGACACCAAAACCCAATTGCTATCCGGCCGTAATTCATTCGCCGCATTCAACGATTTCGGCCGGAAATCGCCCGTCCCCCCACCCGTGCGATTCGCTTTCAACAGCGCATCAACCTGCGAAATCGCATCGGCCGCAGTTGCGTCGTCGGCCGCCTTCACCACAATCAGCATATCATCCGGACTCACCGAAATCCCATCCAGCGAAAACCCAGTCGAGGTCAACACCTCTTTATTCGCCGGAGTCGCCATCACGACCCCTGCATCCTCAACGCCGTCCAGTCCAACCAGCGATTTCTGCAACTGCATCAGCACAACCGAATCAAAGTATGTTCCGGCACGTATTTCAAATTTGGTAGAAGTCATAAATTAGTTAGTTAGTTAGTTAGTTTGCTTGTTTGGTGGATGGTTTGTTAGTTTGTGTAAAACCACCCAAACCGAAACCTATCCTATTGCCTAAAATTTGTAATTTCTCAGCGATCTCTGAGTCTCTGTGTTAAAAAACTACTTCAAAACCTTCTCAAGACCCTTCCCAATCGCAAACAAAACCTCATCCTCATTCCACCGCGCCGCCATCTGCAACGACAACGGCAACCCATTCTCAGCTACCCCACTCTTCATATTTAACGTCGGCAACCCCGAATTCGTCCACGGCAACTGCATAATCGGATTACCCGTACTTGCATACCCCAACGGAGCCGTCGTCGGCGCACCTGGCATAATCCACCCGTCCAACCCATGCTCATCCATTAACCCGGTTAGATGATTCCGCAGCTCAATCTTCGCCTGGCGTCCCTTCGCCAACGCCTCATCCGAATGTTTTTGTCCATCGTGGACCAATTTCAGCGTCTTCGCCTCATACAAATTAAAATAATCACTAAACTGCGCATGATAATCGGCCGCATCTCGTTCATTCACAACCATATGTTGCTTGCGAACCTCATCAAAATCAGGCATCGCCTCCAGCCGCTTAACCGTGTATCCGGCGGCTTCCAACTTCTCAACCGTCTTGTAGAAATGAGCCAACACCTCAGGTTCGGCCGCGTGCAGATACTGACCATTGGGCACGCCAAAAGTCACATCCTTCGCCTCAACCGACTCTCGTTGCGCAAAATCTTTGCACAACACACTCGCAATTAATTCACTGCTCGCCACATCTCTCGTAAACGTCCCCACATGATCGTGCGACGTAGAATTCTCAATCACATTCTCTTTCGATATCCGGTTATACGTTGGCTTGAACCCCACAATCCCGCAAAATGCCGCCGGCCGATTCACCGACCCAATCGTCTGCGTCCCCAATGCCAATGGCACCAATTTGGCCGCAACACTTGCGGCTGAGCCACTGCTCGAACCGCCAGGGGTATGAAACGGATTATTCGGATTACGCGTTGGCCCAGGGCCAAAATAAGCAAACTCCGTCGTGATCGTTTTCCCCAAAATCAGCGCACCCGCTTCCCGCAATTGCGTTACCGCCACAGATTCAGGCGCGTACAACACATCGGCCGGCAATTGTGACCCGGCTCGTGTCGGCAACCCATCAACCCGAAAAATATCCTTCACCCCCACCGGCAAACCAAACAATGGAGGCCGATTAGCCGGATCAGGCCATTTAACCTCAAGCTCAGCCGCTTGCGCATGTACCCGCTCCCAACGTCGAGGTTCCGGCACAAACGAAAAGATCACCGGCTCCATCTCAACAAATCGAGCCTCAAGCTGATCCAAGTAATCAGCGATCCGCATTTCGCCAGACCGCAATTGTTTCAACAAATCAATAATTTCAGACATAATTTTAATCGCCAATATTCTTGTAGGGGTTGACGCCGCCGGTGAATAGGTGCTTTCGAATATCCTAATTCCAATCCGGCGGCGTCGACCCCTAACTAGGTTGTGCCGTGACCGCCTTAACTGCATCAACAATATGCTGATACCCTGTACACCGGCACAAATTTCCCGACAAAGCCTCACGGATTTCCCGTTCAGTCGGATTCGGGTTCTCCTCAATCCACGGCTTCAACGTCATCAAAATACCCGGCGTGCAATAACCACACTGCAACGCATGCGCCTCGTGAAACGCCGTCTGCAACGGGTGCATATTGTCAGGCGTACCCAGTGACTCAACTGTCTCTAGCGACTGACCATTCGCCTGCACCGCCAGCATCAAACAGGCTCGTACCGGATCACCATTCAGCAAAATCGTACACGCCCCGCAAACCCCATGCTCGCAACCAACATGCGTACCCGTCAACCCAACATCATGCCGAATAAAATCGGTTAGCAATAACCGTGGTTCAACCGACTTCGTGACTACGCTACCATTTATCGTTGTCGTAATTTCAATTTTTTCCATAACAATTAACTTTTGTAGGGGCGACCCTTGTGGTCGCCCAACTCTGGGTGCTCACAAGGAACACCCGACCGAAGGGAATAGCTACGGCCTACGAACAAACTTGAGCCCTTAACCGAGCCTTCTGCACCTTGCCAATCGAATTCCGTGGCAACTCATCCACAAACAAAACCCGTCGTGGAATCTTGTAAGCCGCCAATTTTTCACGGCAATAGTCCATGATGTTTTTCTCAGATGGCGCATATCCATCCCGCAGAATAATCACGGCCGTAATCTTTTCACCCCAATCATCATCAGGGCAACCCACCACAGCACTCGTCAACACCGCCGGATGTTCCGCCAGTACAAACTCAACTTCCGGTGGATAAACGTTTAGCCCACCCGTAATAATTAAATCTTTCGACCGCCCCTTTAGCGTGAAGTACCCATCTGGCTCCAACATGCCCAAATCACCTGTACGCAGCCATCCATCGGCCGTAAACGATTCGGCCGTTTTGCTTTCCATCCGCCAATACCCCTTAAACACATGTGGACCCCGCACTTGGACTTCGCCTACTTCACCACCTGGCAACGGCTTTTCAGATTCAGGATCAACGATCCGGACTTCAACCTGAGGTAGCGGCAGGCCCACCGACCCGACCCGTCGTTCCCCATGTAGCGGATTCGACAAATTCATCATCGTTTCAGTCATTCCATATCGTTCTAAAAGCTGATGCCCGAAAATCTGTTGGAACTTGAGATTCACATCGTCCGGCAACCGGTCTGATCCCGAAGTCAGCAAGCGCATATGGCTCAAATCATAATCGGCCGCATGTTCAAACTCCACCAACCGTTTATGAATCGTCGGCACCGCCATAAACACCGTACACCGTTTTTTAACCATCAAACGCAACGCTTGTTCCGGCTCAAATTTCGCCATCATGATCGTTGTCGCACCTGCGTAAAGCGCACCATACAAAGCCACTGGCAACCCATGGCCGTGATAAATCGGCAGAACATGTAGCAAAATATCATCTTCTTGCCAGCCCCACGCCGACTGCAACCCGGCCGAATTCGCCGTCAGATTCCCATGCGTCAACTGCACACCCTTCGGCTGGCCTGTTGTTCCACTCGAATACAGAATCAAAGCCGTCTCATCTGCATTTTCTGGCAACGGCACATCTGTTTTGACATGCTCTTGCCCGATAATGTCTGCAAAATCGGCCGTCGTCCCATCCAACACAATTGTCCGCAAATTCTGTAGATCGCTCTGTAGATCACTTTGTAGATCGCCAGCTTGCTGGTGATGGGATGATGCAAAAAACAAGCATGGTTCCGCATCATTCAAAAAATAGCTTAACTCACGAGCCGGATACCCTGGATTCAATGGCAAAGAAATCGCGCCCAACCGCATCGTTGCCAAATGCAAATAGATAAACGGCAAACACTTCGGTAGTTGCAACGCAACCCGATCGCCCGCCTGAACGTCGTTGGCTTGTAAAAACGCCATCGCCCGCTGAACCTGCTGTTCAAGCTCGCCAAAGGTGACCGATTCAGACGTCCCATCTGGCAGAATAAATTCGATAGCGGTTTTATCTGCGAGCCTGTCGCAGTTTTCTTTGATCGTTGTTAAGAACATGAATGTCGTGATTTATGCCCTTTCAGGTTTGGTAAACCACACAACGGCGAGTGCGATCAAAGCGGGTACAGCCTGCACAAAGAAGATGGTCGAGCTGACAGAATAACCGCCATAAAGTCCAGCAACGATGACACACAAAAGGAAAAAGACCTTAACTTGAAAGCCGATTTTCGAGTCAGGATGTACCAATCCCCAAATTAAGCCTGCCGCCAGAAAACCGTTGTACACTCCTTGATTTGCCGCCAAAACTGATGTCATTTCAGCAAATTCAGACGTATTGCCAAACATGCCTAAACCCAAAGGCTGCGTCCACAGAAACATTTCTACAATCAAAAAGAAAAAATGCTCAACCGCAACCAAACCCACTAATATCTTTTTTAAAATACCCATAACTTTATTCTTTATATACTCAGCGCCTCGGCGTTAAACCAATTTTTCAAATGCTTCAATCAAGGCCCGCTTGCCCAACACTTTTGCCAAATGGCGTCGATAATCGGCCGAGGCATGAATATCGCCGGTTGGCTCAATTTCGTGTTCAGCCGCATGTTCGGCCGCTTTCGCAAAAAGCTCTGGAGTGAGCCGTTGCCCTACAAGCATTCCGGCCGCCCGATTCGCCTGCATTGGAATCACGCCGACATTTAGAAACACCAAACGAGCATCGGTGCAAACGCTATTTACGTCACAGGTGACCACTGCCGCCACACCGGCCATCGCATAGTCACCGTGGCGACGAGCCACCTCTTGGAACGCATATCCGGTACGCTCCGGTTTTTTGGGAATAATAATTTTTGTTAGGATCTCGTCAGGCTCTAAAGCTGTTTCAAACAGCCCAATGTAGAACTCATCGGCCGTTACAGTGCGGGTGCGGCCAACCTTTTGCAATTCAAAACTAGCTTGCAAAGCAACCATGAGTACCGGCAGCTCACCGGCCGGGTCTGCATGTACCAAACTGCCCCCAATAGTGCCTCGGTTGCGAATCTGCGAGTGAGCGATCGAGGGCATTGTTTGATGTACAAGGGGTACATGTTGCTTGATCAGCTCACTTTTTTCGAGCGTTGCCTGCCGTACCATGCTTCCGATCATTACCGAACCATCTTCCGCAAGGGATAGCCCATCTAACCCTTGAGTTCCGTTTAAATCAATCAGCATCTCAGGCTGAGCCAAGCGAAAATTCATGACTGGGATCAGACTCTGGCCCCCGGCTAACAGCTTTGCATCATCTCCATGCTCAGCAATAAGCTCAAGTGCTTGTGCTAATGTTTGAGGGGCGTGATATGCAAAAGGTGCTGGTTTCATAATCTTTTGTTTTCCATTTTAAAAGAGAAATATTCGTTAATTAGCGGATTCAAGCTGATCTTTATCTTGTGCCTTAATCTTGATTCAAGGATCACACAGATTGAACAACTTTGCAATTAGATGATTTTAGTTAAAATGAAGCTCATAGCAAGATTGCTCAATGGTGAGGTTCACGGGATGGCTATGTCAATTAAGATACCGTGTCTGTTAAACAATCTGAGTTGTGAGTGAAGCAAACAGGCGAAACTGCGAACAGAAGGAGAAACTGAGTTTGAAAACGATTATCAAAAACGGAACAGTCATTACGGCCGGAGACACATTTCAGGCTGATGTGATGGTCGAAAATGGGAAGATTGTGCAATTAGGCATCGATATTGACCCTGCCGGAACGGCTACTGTCATAGATGCGACCGATAAGTTGATTATGCCAGGCGGCATCGACGTACATACCCATCTTGCAATGCCATTTGGTGGCACAATGTCATCCGACGACTTTTTTACTGGTCATCAGGCGGCCGCATTTGGGGCGACAACCACCCACATCGATTTTGTGATTCAACCCATCGGTGGCAGTTTGCAAAATGGGATCGACGATTGGCATGCCAAATCAAAAGATAAAGCCGCCATCGATTATGGCTTTCACATGGCGATCACAGATCTGCGTGATGAAGTTATGGCTGAAATCCCAGGATTAGTTGCTCAAGGGATCACGAGCATCAAGCTGTTTATGGCCTATAAAAATGTGCTTCAGGTTGATGACACCACTTTATTTCGAGCCATGTCAAAAGCGGCCGAAAACGGCATTCTGACCATGGTCCACGCTGAAAATGGGGATGTGATCGACGATCTTGTTACAAAAGCTCTCGCTAACGGGCAAACTGATCCGATCTATCACGCCAAAACTCGGCCATCAGCGGTGGAAGGAGAGGCAACCGGCCGGGCCATCGCCCTAGCCGGGGTCGCGAACGCGCCGCTGTTTGTGGTTCATATGACCTGCATTGAAGCGTTGGAACAGCTCGCTCTCGGCCGTGAAAAAGGCTACCCCGTGATGGGTGAAACCTGTGTTCAATATATGCACATCTTTGAAGATGATTTGGCAAAACCTGGCTTTGAAGGGGCTAAATTTGTCTGCTCCCCTCCCGTGCGTCAACCTAAAGATGCGGCCGCAATCTGGAAAGCATTGCAGTCTGGTGCAATCCAGTCGGTATCAACCGATCATTGCCCATTTTGGTTTGAAGGGGGCATCGACGGCCGATCAAAAGGAAAAGAGTTAGGCTTGGGTGACTTTTCTAAAATCCCAAATGGCATGCCTGGCATTGAAGATAGAATGGGTGTTATGTGGCACCACGGGGTCAACAGTGGCAAACTCTCGCCAAATCGTTTTGTTGAACTGCTTGCAACCAATCCCGCCAAAATGTTTGGCCTTTACCCACACAAAGGGACAATCTCGATTGGGGCTGATGCGGACATTGTGATTTGGGACCCGAAGAAAGAGCATACAATTTCGGCCGCGACTCATCACATGGCTACCGACTACAACGTGTACGAAGGGATGACGTGCGTGGGCTGGGCTGATAAGGTCTTGCTCCGAGGCAATCTTGTTGTCGATGGTGATCAATGGTTGGGCGAAGCGGGCAGCGGCCGGTTCTTGCACCGTCAATCTCACGC
>JBLIMP010000023.1:0-23857 GCA_047638855.1 Cellvibrionaceae bacterium
ATTAAGCGATGCAAACGCCAGTTTAGTGTTTCTGCAAGTGATAGTCTTGTTTTTTTCGCCCTCTGCATCACAATAACCGGTTTGTGATAATCCCTAACAATCGTTTTAACGATATCTCCATATAAAACCCGGCTAAGCGCATCTTCAGTTGCTCCAATCAACACCAGATCATACTCCCCTTTTGCATGGGTTGTAATCCCTTTAATTGGGTCTTCTGCAAGCACAATAAGCGGCTTGACCGTCGTTTCGACGTCGGCCATGTTTAAAATATCGCCGACAATTTGCCGCCCTTGTTGCTCTCCTTGGGCACCTAAACTATCTTTCACCACATAAAGGGTTGATATTTCACAATGTTGCGCTAAAGGTTGTAATAGCCTTAAGGCTGAAATGGTATTAGGACCACCGGCCGATGGGATCAATATCTGTTTGATTTCGGCGTCTTTTACCGGCACATCTAATTCGGTGTTCGACCCTCGTATAATGCCAAAATGGCAGCTTAACCCATTCACCAGCTCTGTTGCATTGTGACCGCTACGAATCAAAACAAGGTCTATTGAACCCTGATGGACAAGTTGAGCAACTTCGGCCGCCCCCTTTCCTGGTTCGTAGCTTAATTCAACAAGCGCGCTTATTTTTCTCTTAGCGTCGCCAATTTCAGCGGCCGCGGCGTCTAACGTTTCACTGATTAGATTTTTCTGACCCTTTCCGTCATTTAACACGGCAATCAGCAGTTCTCCGCCCCAGCTTTGTGCTACATCACTTCCAAATTTCCCCAGAAATCCTAATTTTTGCCCAGGAAAAAGCAAGATCAAACCACGCCATGTATCGGACCGGTCGATCTCATCAATTGTTTGAAGGTATGGTGGAGGAGGTGTGTTTTGCACGTAGGATGAACTCATATTCACGAATAGTATCAGATATTGGCTTGAGCCAAAAAATTCGTGTTTAGAACGGCTGTTTCGCGCAGACAATGTTGGTAAAAGATGGGAATACCCTGTTATAATCAGACATTATGTCAAACGAAGTATCAAATGAACCTGTCGCCAGTCATGCACCAGAAAACAGTGGTGCAACTGCCCCATCGGCCGAGCCACCTGTACAAAGGCGGTGGTGGTTAACATGGAGCAATGTTTTTTCAATTTTACTGATTGCCGGGTTAACGATTCTGGGCTATTTCATCTTCCAAGGAGAAGGCGTCTTTGTCACAGTGGATCGGAATCAGAATCCATTTGATGATGAAAGCGAGCTTAGGTCACCTCAAGATATTTCACAAAGTACGATCATACTCCAAGAGAATTTTGAAACGACGCGTGGTTCTTGGAGCTTTAGCCCTCCCAATCAAGCTAGCTTCTACGCAGAGGCACTGCTGTTAGACGATAATATTTATGATGGGGAATCTTGGGCACAACCCGGTTTAACTTTTGATGACTTTGTCTTAAAAACTCGTAGTCGTTGGGTAGGCGGGGCTTTAAGCGGAGTCTATGGAATTCGCATCCGCAAAGATCGTGAAACAGGGGAATTTCTAGCCCTATATCTGCACAATGACGGCCGGTTTACGATTGCTCAACAAAACCGACGTTCGTTAACGAACCATGTAAACAAATATAATAGCGCCATTAAAACAGACGGGTCGGTCAATACGATTCAGATTGAAGCTTCAGGCCAAATCATCCATTTCTTCGTCAATGAAAGCTACCTAGGCACTTTTTCTGGGGCGATACCTGAGTCAGGTGATGTTGAGTTTGTGGCCACAAAAGAAGATGATGCAGACCTGTTTAGAGCCGGGTTTGATAATTTGGTCATTACCCATAATTTTGTCGGGAGCAGTATTGAGGATGGTGACACGGAATAGAGTCACCGTGTCATCAAGTGGCAGGATATCTAATTAATGGTTGAAGAAGCCTCAATCTATTTAGAAAATCTCCATCATTTCTTCAAATTATTGTGGCAAAATAAACCCATGACTGAAGAAAACAGAAAACACAGATCGGCTAAGTCGATTCGGAAAGACAGCGATCGACGCAATATGTGGATGGCGATCCTGACATTGATTGCGGGTGGTTCGATCATGAGCGGGTTGTTTTTTGGATGGCAAGCCTTTTTTTCATCCTTACCCTTTTTAATCCTTGGTGGCTTACTTATTTTCATACCGTGGCTATTTTTGCGCGGCCTTGATATTTTCATGGAATGGCTTGAAAATCGTGAGTAAGCAGATGTTTCTGACAAGATCAACGGGATGTACAGGATAGAATAGACACTGAAATTATTAATATCCTGTCTAATTTAAGATATGAAATTTCGAAAACTTGTGGTTGTAGGTGATCAGCACATTGAGGCTGAGCAAGGTGAACACCGTGGAGTTGATACGGCCGATGTTTTGCAAAAACTCGTGGCCCATGTCAATCAACATCATGCAGATGCTGACTTATGCTTGTTTTTAGGCGACATCACCAATGAGGGAGAACCGGCCGCTTACGCACGTTTCAAATCTCTCATTCAACCGCTGTTGCCGCCTATCAGGCTAATGGTGGGGAATCATGACGAGCGAGTGAATTTTCAGACCGCTTTTCCCGAAACGGAAAAAGATGAAAACGGCTTTGTTCAATTTGTGCATGATTTTGAAAACAACTATCGTTTGATTGTGCTCGACACGCTGAACGGCCCGCCATTGGATGAATTGCGTCGCCATGTCGGAATGCTGACGCCAGATCGACTTAAATTTTTAGAAGCCAAATTAGAAGAAGCAAACGGTCGGCCGGTTGTGATCGCCATGCACCATCATCCGTTTGAAATCGGGCTACCAGGGATGGATGTCATTCGCCTCATGAACGGCCCTGAGTTTTTGGAAATAGTCGGCCGGTATCCCAACATTCAAATGGTGTTTTTTGGCCATAACCATCGCCAAATTTCAGGCGTTTCTCATGGCGTTCCATTCACCTGTTTCAAAGCCCTCAGCCCACAAACACCACTTGACTTTCAGAAGCTCGACCCGTCAGGCGGCATTGCAGAGCCGCCGTCGTATGGGGTTGTGATGCTTTCAGATACCGGTGTTCTGGTCCATCAAGAAGACTTTTTGGCGGGTGTAGTAGCAAGCTCAAACTTTCAAGAGCGATTAGACAATGATCCACAAATGGCGGCTGGTTATCAAATGTTGGCCCAAGCCATGTTGCCAGATTGGTCGCCTGAATCATAAAGAAACAGGCTATTTCGGGCTTCATACTACTATGCCTGCAAATCGATCATGAGTTTACTGACGGCCGATTGCATGACCTCTAATACTTCAGTGCGCCGAGCAAACGGCCGTAGTCTAAACGTGGGACCATAAACGGTGATAGCTGCGATCACAATCCCGTCTACATTTTTCACCGGCACGGTGATTCCCGCAACCTCGTCATCATATTCACCATCGGTTACGGCAAATCCACGCTCTTTGATGGTTTTCAGTTGGACAGCAAGCTTTTGCGCATCATCCACGGAGTGAGCTGTAAGGCGAGCCAGTGGTTTAGAAAGGTAATCGACCGTAAACGTTTCGTCTGCATGTGCCAACAACATCTTCCCGCCAGATGTGACATTAAACGGCACACGTTCGCCGGTCCAATCCCGTACTTGCACAGCGTGACTGCCTGCAACCATGTCTAGATAGAGCGCTTCGGAGCCATCATTCACCACAAGCAATGTCGCCTCACCAGTTTCGGCCGCAATTTGTTGCAAAGCGGGCCTAACGAGCGCTTTTAGCGTAGCACTAAAAGGTTGGTTTTCTACCAGGCGCACCAAACCAGGGCCGATTTTAAAGCGATTGTCGGCCGTGCGTTCCACCGTATTCCATTCTTCCAAAGCCGACAAAATTCGTGAAGTGGTGCTTTTGGCAAGCCCAACCTGCTGAGCAACCGAATTTACTCCGATGCCATCTGGGGCAGTAGACACCGCGCGTAAAATTGTAAATGCTCGGTCTATCGACCTAATTTTTGACATCTGTTTTCCTGTGTGTCATAATCTCGAAAATCAACTAATTCCATTGTGTGGCACTGTTCCACTGTACGGAACTTGGCGACAAAATGCAAGTTTAAATAAGTTGTACGGCGATATTTATGCTAGAAGAAGAACATTTCTTTACTTGCCCACACTGTTGGGAAGAAATTTCAATGGTGTTGGACTTGTCAGTTCGTCGCCAAGACTATGTCGAAGATTGTGAAGTCTGCTGCAATCCGCTTCATATTCGATATGAAGCAGATGAAGACGGCATCGCATCTTTTGATGTGATTGCGGCACAGGATTAAATTATGACTCTTGAAACGATTTATTCAACTACGGTTCAACCCGACTGGCTCGATATGAACGACCACATGAACGAAGGGTATTACGGCTTGGCATTTGGCTTTGCCATTGACAAGATGTTCATAGACTGGGGATTGGAGGCTTATTTAAAAGAGACTGGCTGTACGTTCTATTCGGCCGAAACTCACATCGTTTATGTGCAAGAGCTGGTTAAAGGGGACCCGATTCACTTTACCGCTCAGATTGTCGGCATGGGCCCGAAAAAGATTCAGATTGTGTGCAAAATGATCCATTCTGAAAAGGGGTATTTGGCGGCCACGGCCGAAACCATGCACCTACATTATGACCAAGTCGCCAGCAAAGTTTCCCCCATACTGGAATCATTTTACACACAAATATTAGACCTTGCCAAAGCCCAGGCCCATCTTCCCGTGCCTGATCAAGCTGGGCGAGCTGTGAAACAATTAAGGAGAGTCGAGATACGAGAGTAGAGATAAGAGCAAATCAGCTCTCTTCTATGCTCTCGTGTCTCTCATCTAATCATGAGACCAAACCCCACAGATGTAAAACGAGTTGGAATCGTTGCTTCGGGCACGATTGGCGGCGGTTGGGCCGCGCATTTTATTCGCAACGGCATGACGGTCAAGGTTTTTGATCCGGGTGCAGGCGCAGAGCAGATTTTGCGCGACCGCTTGGCGGTTGTCTGGCACATTCTTGAACGGATTGGGCTACATCCAGACGCATCACCAGACAATTTGATTTTTGTTGACACGCTGGAAGAAGCGGTTGCCGATGCTCAGTTTGTCCAAGAAAACACCCCTGAGCGGTTGCCAATCAAAATCGCAACATTTCAAGCGATAGACGCGGCGGCCCCGGCCGATACGATCATCGCTAGCTCAACTTCTGGTTATTTGATGAGCGAAATGGCCGTTGATCTTAAGCACCCAGAACGTTGTACTGTGGCGCATCCGTTTAATCCGCCGTATTTGATGCCGTTGGTTGAGGTTGTTGCTAGCCCCGACACCAGTGAAGAGGCACACCAATGGGCGGTTGATTTTTTCCGCGCCAATGGTCAACAGCCACTAAAACTCAACAAAGAAGTCCCTGGCTTTGTCGCAGATCGCATCATGGAAGCGGTGTGGCGTGAAATTTTACACATGATCGACAATGACATGGCGACGGTTGAAGAAATCGACATGGCGGTACGTTATGGCCCTGGCTTGCGCTGGGCGCTGATGGGGCCACTATCGGTCTTGCACCTTGGCGGTGGTGAAGGCGGGATGGCCCACCTTATTCACCAATTTGGACCGTCTTTAAAAGCACCTTGGACCTTTTTAGAAGCACCTGAACTGACTGATGAGTTAGCCAACAAAGTGATTGATGGTTGTGAACGGCTGACAAATGGTGCGCCAATCCAACAACTTGAGGCTGAGCGAGATGATCTTTTACTAAAGCTAATTGATATGCTCGACGCCAGCAATTTGTGGCATGTGGGTAATCCAGACGCGAAAAAGTAGGTTTATTAGTTTGTTCGTTGGTAGGGGTTTAGCGTGCTAAACCCTAAAGGCCCAGCGTGCTAAACCCTAAAGGCCCAGCGTGCTAAACACTAAAGGCTCAGCACGCTAAACCCTAAAGGCCCAGCGTGCTAAACCCTAAAGGTCCAGCACGCTGGACCTCTACCAGAAATAATGCCATGAATATTGATGTTAATGGGCTTCGAGTAATTGTGACGGCCGGGGGATCGGGCTTAGGCTATATGATCGCCAAAACCTTTGCCGAAAATGGCGCAAGCGTTTGTATTTGTGATGTCTCGCAAGATGCATTGCGCCAGGCGCAACGTGATCTCCCATCCCTCAAAACGTGGACGGCCGATGTGAGCCAAGCTGACCAAGTGGATGCGTTTATGGCTGAAGCAATTGCCAGTATGGGCGGGGTCGATGTGTTGGTCAACAACGCTGGTATCGCTGGGCCGGGTGGCAATCTTGAAGATTTGGACGAAGCGGGCTGGAAACAGACGCTTGATGTGAATCTGACTGGGATGTTTTTAACCTCCCGCCGTGTGATTCCTCATCTTAAAAAGCAAAGAAGTGGCTCGATTGTCAACATCGCCAGCACGGCCGGTTTGTGGGGATTTCCCTATCGCGCACCGTACTGCGCTTCAAAATGGGCCATTGTTGGGCTAACCAAAACGATGGCGATGGAGTTGGGCGAGTTTAATGTACGAGCCAACGTCATCTGCCCCGGATCGTTGAACAACGAGCGGATGGAACATGTGATTGAGCTTGAAATGGAGTCAACCGGCCGGACCGAAGATGAAGTTCGGCTTGGTTTCACCAATCAAGTGTCGATGAAAACCTTTATCGACCCAGAAGAAATCGCCAGCCAGATTTTGTATTTGTGTTCGCCGCTGGGCAAAAATATTTCAGGTCAAGCCATCAGCATAGACGGCCACACAGAAACGATGCGGGCTTAAGAAGCAGAGAGAATTGAGACAAGAGTAGAGCGGACGGCGAACCGGCTGAAATGCTGAATAGCTGAAATGCTGAAATGCCATTATGAAACTAGAACTAAACTCAGAACAACAAATGATTGTGGATACCGTGCGGGCGTTTGTTGAGAACGAACTGAAGCCGCACGAGGAAGAAGTTGAGAAAACTAACGCTGTCCGGCCGGAATTGGCTCAGCAGATCATCGATAAGTCGATCCAATATGGATTGTACGCAGCCAATATGCCGGAAGAGTACGGCGGGGCTGATTTAGATGCGGTGTCATTGACGTTGATGGAGCGTGAATTGGGGCGAACCAGTTTTGCGTTGCAACATTTTATCTGTCGGCCGTCAAACATCTTGCGTGCTTGCAAGGGGGATCAAATCGAAAAATGGTTGATTCCCACTATAGAAGGCAAACGGCACGATTGTTTGGCGATGAGCGAACCAAATGCGGGGTCTGATGTACGAGGGATGGAATGTACCGCGACCCGTGACGGCGACCACTATATCCTTAAAGGCTCCAAACATTTTATTAGCCATGCTGACGTGGCCGACTATTGCATCTTGTTTGCAGCCAGTGGCGAGATCGAAACCCCACGTGGGATGCGTAAAAAAATCACTTCGTTTTTGGTTGATTTTGACACCCCTGGAGTGACGGTTCAGCCTGGCTACGACATTGTGTCACATAAAGGGTACAACAACTGCATCATCGATTTTGACAACGCTCGTATACCGGTTGGCAATATTTTAGGCGAAGAGCACAAAGGATTTGACGTAGCAGGTGTCTGGCTAGGCTCATCCCGATTAACGGTAGCGGCATTTTGCATCGGCCGGGCACAGCGGGCTTTAGAACTTGCCACAGAATGGGCGGCGACTCGGGTGCAATTTGGCAAACCGATTGGCAAAAACCAGGGTGTTAGCTTTAAGCTGGCCGACATGGCGACACAGATTCGGGCGGCCGAATGGTTGACCTATGAAGCGGCCTATAAAACTGATCTAGGCACCGCCAAAGACGAAGATTATGCCATGGCGAAACTATTCTCTTCTGAAATGTTGGCAATGGTGACCGATGAAGCGGTGCAAATTTTTGGTGGGATGGGTCTTGCCGAAGAGAATCCGATTGTTTGGTTCTGGCGTGACGCTAGGGTGGAACGCATTTGGGACGGCACAAGTGAGATTCAGCGGCATATTATTTCACGGTCGCTGTTGCGGCCGCATGGTGCCTAAGACAGATATGGTATAATTGCCAGTATGTTAAAAGATTTTCCCAATCAACAAAAAGTCGTTCGAGTAATGACCAAATATAAGTTGGGTGAAGAGCCTTCAGATTTTGCTTACTGGCAAACCAAATCCCCTTTGGAACGCCTCGCCGCTCTTGAAGCGATTCGGGCTGAATATAACGAGTGGAAATATGGTCCTGACATCCGATTTCATCGAGTTTATAAAGTTATTAAACGATAATCAGGTTCAATATCTGATCATAGGTGGATACGCTGTGGCTTTTCATGGTCACCCTCGCTACACCAAAGATTTAGATATTTGGATCAACCCCCAGCCCGAAAATGGCGAGAGAGTTGCTCAAGCCTTAATTGATTTTGGGTTTGAGTCAATTGGATTATCTGCTGACGATTTTTCTCAGCCCGATGTCACCATTCAACTAGGATACCCACCGAATCGGATCGACCTGCTAACGACCGCAAATGGCCTAACGTTTGACCTTTGTTTTCTTGCAAAGCAAATTTTCAAAATTGACGATGTAGAAGTTGCATTTGTTGACTTAGAAAGCTTGAAGGAAAACAAAAGGGCAACGGGAAGACATCAAGATTTAGCAGATTTAGAAAAACTCAATTAGGTGGTCTATGGCAACCCCACTTCAATCTATCCATCGGCTGTTACGGCCGAAAACAATCGCCGTCATCGGCGGCTCGTGGGCGGCCAGCGTTATCGAGCAGTGTGACAAAATCGGCTATGCGGGCGAGATTTGGCCGGTCAATCCGAAAAAAGAGACGATGGGCGGCCGGAAATGCTTCCCGAATGTCGCCTCGCTTCCGGCCGCACCAGACGCCGTATTTATCGGCGTGAAGCGGGAGCTGACCCCCGGCGTTGTGGCGGAACTCAGCCAGATGGGAGCTGGCGGTGCCGTTTGCTTTGCGGCCGGGTTTGCTGAAACAGGCGAGCCGGTCGGGCTGGCTCTTCATCAAGAATTACTTGATTCAATGGGGGATATGGCGATTGTCGGCCCCAATTGCTACGGTGTCCTCAACTATTTAGATGGCGTGACCCTATGGCCCGATGAACAGGGGGGCAAACGAATCGAAAAAGGGGTCGCCATCATCACCCAATCTGGCAACATCTCGATTTCAATGTCGATGCAACAGCGCAGTTTGCCCCTTGCGTATTTGATTGCGTCGGGCAACCAGGCGGGGGTGACTACGCCCGAATATGTGAACGCCCTACTTGACGATGAGCGAGTGACGGCGATTGGCCTGCACATGGAAGGGGTGAATGACATCGAGGCTTTTGCACGTTGCGCGATAAAAGCCCTGGAAAAAAAGGTGCCGATTGCCATCCTAAAAACCGGTGCGTCGGCCGTGGGTTCAGCCATTGCTCTGAGCCACACCAGCTCGCTGACCGGATCGGACAAACTATATGATGCGTTCTTTGAACGGTACGGCATTGTGCGCGTGCAGTCGATTACTGAGCTGTTGGAAACACTGAAATTTTTGTCGATTATAGGTCCCATCCCGACAAATGGGATTGCGACGATTAGTAGTAGCGGTGGCGAAGCGGCGTTAGCGGCCGACATCGGTGAACGGCTTGGGTTGACTTTTCCACCCATCCACCCAGAACAACGAGCGGCGTTGGCGGCCGTTTTGGGTGAGCGTGTCGAACTCAATAATCCGCTCGATTATCACACTTATATTTGGGGCCAACCCGAAAAGCAACAGAAAGCTTTTCGGGCGATGATGACGGGGGATCAGTCGGTGACAATGAAGATTTTAGACTTTCCCAGGCCGGATATTTGCGACCCAACAAAGTGGGTTGAAACGGCCCGAGCGTTCCAAAGAGCCGCCAAAGATTTAGATCATCCGGCCGTGTTGCTGGCGACGATGCACGAAAACCTGCCAGATTTTGTGGCTGAAGAAATGCTTGAGCACGGTATTGTACCGATGCTGGGGATGCAGAAGGCGTTTTTGGCGGCGAAGGGGGCGGCTCAGGTGTATGCGGCGTATGAAAGTGGGAAGTGGGAAGTGGTGAGTGGGCAGTCGTTGCGTGAGGGTGAGGTTGTGACGCTGGATGAGTTTGAGAGTAAGCGGTTGTTGGCTGAGTTTGGGATTCCGGTGCCGGAGTCGGCCGTGGCTACGGCTGATTCGGCTGGTGCTGTGGCTGAAAACTTTGCCAACGAAGATGGCACAGGGTATCCCGTGGTGGCTAAAGTGTTGTCGGCCGACATTGTGCACAAGTCGGACGTGGGCGGGGTACATGTGAATTTGCGCTCAGCGGCCGAAGTTGAACAAGCTGTTGCAGCGATGGCCCATCTGTCTGACAAGTTTTTGGTTGAAAAAATGGCAAGCAAGCCGATTGTAGAGATGATTTTGGGCTTAACCCGTGATCCGCAGTTTGGGCTGGCGTTGGTCGTGGGGGCCGGTGGGGTGTGGGTGGAGGTGTTGAAGGACAGCCAAACGCTGCTCTTGCCGGTGAGTCGTGAGGATGCGGCGAAGGCGATTGAAAAGCTGAAAATTGCGCCGTTGTTGAACGGGTATCGGGGGCAACCTCCGGCCGATAAAGGGGCGATCATTGCTGCAATGATCGCCTTATCCAAATTTGGCGAGGCCCATGCGGATTCGCTTGTGGAAGTGGATGTGAATCCATTGTTTGCTCTGGAAGATGGGGTAATTGCGGTTGATGGTGTTGTGAGACTAGTGGAATAATTGACGATTTGCGATTCTGTCATCATGACAAACTTTTGCCGCTTGTGAGCAATTATGGCATGGCAACCAATCGTCAATCCAAAATCAAATGAATTCTTTAAAAGTAGTCAAAAATGGAAAAATATTAGAAGTGACGCTCGACCGGCCGAAGGCGAACGCCATCGACAACGCCACAAGTCGAGCGATGGGCGACCTGTTCGCTGAATTTCGGGACGATCCCGAACTGCGTGTAGCGATCTTGACCGGCGGGGGCGAACGCTTCTTTTCGGCCGGATGGGACTTGAACGCGGCGGCCGACGGTGCCGCCATCGATGGTGAGTACGGGGTTGGCGGTTTTGCTGGTATCACCGAAATGCACGACCTGAACAAGCCGGTGATTGCGGCCGTCAACGGCATGGCGGTTGGCGGTGGATTTGAGCTGGCGCTCTCGTGCGACATAATTGTGGCGGCCGACCATGCTCAATTCTTTTTGCCAGAAATCTTTATCGGCATTGTCTCTGATGCGGGGTCGTTCAGGCTTCCAAAACGAGTGCCGTACCACATTGCGATGGAGATGTTGCTTACCGGCCGACGGATGGATATGACCGAAGCTCAAAAATGGGGCTTGGTGAACGCCGTTGTGCCACAGGATCAACTCATGGTCAAAGCGCGTGAGTATGCGGAAACGATGATCCAAGGGGCACCGCTGTCGCTGGCGGCCGTGAAAGAGCTGACCCGTGCCACGGCCAATATGAGCATGGAAGAAAGCTATGCGTTTATGCGCTCTGGAGATGCAAAGGTGTATGACAAAATGTTGGCGTCGGCCGATGCGAAAGAAGGGCCGAAGGCGTTTGCTGAAAAGCGTGACCCGGTTTGGAAGGGTGAATAAAGTTGATGCATTTCTGCTAATCCCTTCTCGCAAAAAACAACTACAGTTTGATCTTAGACCGCTTAATAACATGATCAAGAAAAGCCTGCGTCGCTGAACTCAGCACTTTGTCTTTGTGCCAAATAAGCTGAACATTCACTTTCAAAGCCCGGCCGTCAAACGGCACCGCCACCAGTTCACCTCGGGCAAGCTCGTGTTCAACTTGTTCGTGGACCCTATTTAGGACTCATAAAACAGCCCTCTAAACGTTCTATGAGAAGTGGATTTGAAGGGACCTACAAATGAGGTAGAACTTAAGTTGCTTAAGCCGTTGAAGGCAAAGACGGTAAGAGTATATCGAAGCGAGTTCCGAAACCGATTTTTGAAAAGACATTAATGGTGCCACCATGCGCTTCAATTAATGACTTTGCAATGGCTAGCCCCAGTCCAGATTCACCGCTGTTCTGTTGCCGTGCTTCATCGACCCGATAGAAACGATCAAATATAAACGGGATCACATCTTCCGGAATCCCTTCGCCAGTATCTTCAACACTTAGTAGAACCCCATTTGCATCCTTGCGACTTTTTAGACGAATCGCACCATCTTCAGGTGTATGGCGTAGCGCGTTATTGACCAAATTCCCTAGAACTTGGGCGAGCCGCTCTTCATCCCCGTTAATTGTCGGAATATGTTCTTCTACAGTCGCTTCTATCTGAATGTTTTTCTTTTCAGCTTGCAATTTAAATGCTGCGATTGTTCGATCAATTAACCCTTGTGGCTCACACTTTTGTAGATTAAGTGGTAGCTCTCCGGCATCAGCAAGGGAGAGGGTGCGTAGATCGGTAATTAAATGTTGTAGATGCTCTATTTCTGAGTAAATGGTATCGAATCGAGCCGTGGTGGGCGAAAGCACCTGATCTCGCATCGACTCGATGTAACCTGCGATAACAGTTAGAGGGGAACGTAAATCATGGGCGATATCGGCCGTCATTTGTCTGCGTTGGCGACGTGATTCAGCTAGATCTGTACTCATCTGGTTAAACGCCTTTGCCAGTTGCCCCACCTCATCTTCTGTTTCAATTTTGACTTTTTGATCAAAATCCCCAGCCGCCATAAGCTTACTGGCCTCTGTCAGACGGGTTAGCGGATTGGTGATATTTTTTGACATAAAAAAGCCTGCAAATGCGGCAATAAGCAAAGCGACCAGAGACCCGATTCCAAATGCAATATTTGCCCGATAGATATACGAGGCTTCGGCCGGCGTGCGTCGGCCTAAATCATTACTAACAAGGATGTAACCGACAATCTCAGAATCAACGATAACCGGGTTGGATGTTACAAGGTCTGAAGGCAAGTCCAGCTTGTCCCCGATATTAAACTTCGGTGGAAGTGGCAAAATAATATAACCATTGATATCAGTCGCCCCTAAGATAGTTTGATCGGGTGGAGAGGGTGGAGAGGGTGGAGGTTGCCCTACAACATCGCCGTTTTTACCTTCATTATTTTGAACCTGATTTTGTTTGTTTTGTCTATCTCGCTCTTTACGAAAAGCTTCACCAAACCCAGCTAGCGATCCGATTTCTTCAACATAGTCGATCATTTTGCTTTCCAAAGAAGTTGCCGCTTGCTTACGCAGCAAACTACGAACATCACCTGTCAGATTCCACCGTGTGAAAAGAGTTAGTGATAGCGTGATTAATAGCGCGATAGCAGCATATGAAAAAATGAGCTTAAGGCGAATGGAGCGTTTTAGAAAAGACATGGAGTAAATAAGATATAGCCTATTTTGAGCAAACGTCAGTTCATTTGCCTAATGAATTCGAACCAACTGCTTTAATGGCGAGCCATTCGATAGCCCACACCAAAAACTGTTTCAATGTAAATAGGATTCGCTGTATCCGGTTCTATTTTGGCTCGTAAGTTGCGGATATGTACATTGATCGTTTTTTCTTCACCCGTGTATCCATCTTCCGCAAGCAAATCGAGTAGCGTCTCACGATTAAACACCCGCTCTGGGGTGCGTAAAAATATGTATAGCAGATTGAATTCGGTTGGGGTCAAACTGATATGATCATTGCTAATTGTGACTTCTCGTCGATCTGGATCAAGTTGTAAATCGCCAGATCTTAAAATGGGTGTGGAGGTGGTTGCTGCGTTTTCGGCCCGTCGTAGCAAAGCACGGATGCGAGCGTGTAGCTCTTTCATGCGAAAGGGTTTAACGACGTAGTCGTCAGCCCCCAGTTCAAGGCCTAAAACAGTGTCTGACTCCTCTTCTTTGGCCGTGAGTACAATAATCGGGGTGGAGGATTCACGCCGATAGGTGGACATGAATTGAAAACCGTCCATTTCAGGCATCATCAAGTCAAGTAAGATCAGGTCCGGTTTTTCATGTCTGGCTGAAAAAAGACCTTCACGGCCGTTATTGGCCAGAAATATTTGGTATCCTTGCTCTTCTAAATACTCACGTAGTAATTGACGAACATTGGCTTTGTCATCGATGACGAGAATTGTTTTCATAGATTTAATGATGGGTAAATGACAACCGGTGAATTCTATTCTATCACCGATTATTTGTTACTTGTGATGCTAAAAGTTGCCGTTTCAGTGAGCTGGCGCAAAATTGAACGGGTGAGCTCAGAGTCACTCTCAGAGTCACTCATTGAAACGAAGTTGGCCGTGTTGAATATCGTGCCTAAGTCTCGCGTGACCGTGGCCACCGAAATAAAACCAGAGACAAAACCGGAAATAAGATTCGAAACCATACTGGACGATAGTATGGTTTGGCTTTCAACACAATCAACCCATTGTACAGTGGCACTCGTTAGTACTCCTTCTGTGATTGTAACCGTGTAGCCAGTCTCGGTTTCGGCCGACCAACTGCTGTTGTCCGGAGCGATAATCGTTTTGCCCAACTCCCAATCTAAGACATATTGAAGCGTGCCGTCCCCGAGCGGTGGTATATAAACGGTTGGAGTGATGTCGGTTTGCATTGGGTTTAAGTCTGAAGATGCTGAGATTGAGTGGTAGAGTCTATGCAGGCGGTGAGAAAAGTGCTGATGACCAAAAGCGCAAGGAGCGACAGCCCGACCGATTCAGTTTTGCGAGCTTTTATCCCAATCGATCTAGATTGGGGGAAAGCCTTGCGAGATGATTGATTGTGAGTCACAAACATGCAGAAAGTATGCGCGTATAGGCTCAAGTTGGTATTTAGAACTGATTTAGATTTAGTTTAGGCGCGTGATCATTGTCTTCTGACTTTAACGTTCACCACGGCCGACTTTTCGTTTGTGCCAAATGTCTAACACCGCAATCTTTGTGGAGTGGTTGAATGGGGCCGGATCAGTGATCGGTTCATCGACGCGCGTGTTTTTGTACCCGGTAAAATCGGCTGGAACATCAACTTGACTTAGAAAGCGCACAAATCGGTGTTCGGCTAGCCCTTTTAATTCCCTAGAATACTCATCTCCAGAGACAAACAGCGCATTGTTGATCGCAATCAACTTGCCCCCTTCATTGACCAGCGGCCGTAAACGATTGATTAAACGGCCGATATTCTCCGACAAATCAACATTTCCCTTTCCAGTTGTTGAGAAAAAGGGTGGATCGAGCAAAATAATATCAAACCGGGCATTGTCATTTTTAAACTGCTTAATGACAGAGAAAAAATCGCCGGTGAGGAAATCTTTTTTGTTAATGGGGAACCCATTTAACGTATAGCTTGTCTTGGCTACGTTTAAAAACTTTTTGTTAAGATCAGTTTGAACCACCTGTTTGGCTCCACCAGACATGGCGGCCGTTCCCAAGCTGCCCGTGTAGGCAAACGTATTTAGTACCGTTTTTCCTTCGCTATTGTCGATCAGCCATTGGCGTAATTCACGAGTATCTAAATATAAGCTAGCGTCACGATTCATTGTGAGATCGATCGCGTAGCGCACCCCATGCTCGCGAACTGACGTGTCGAGTTTTTCGCCATAAATCAGAATGCCATTTTTTGCTTCGGCCGATGCCCCTTTGCGGGTTTTGAGTAATATCGCTTCAATCCACGGCAGATGGATCATGATAAACTGTCTTGCGATTGCGACGGCCGCTTCGCCATCGGCCGGGAGCTTGGCATAGTTGTGTACAACAGCCGTTTTTGCATACACATCGACAGCAAGATCACGATATCCTTCGTAAAAGCCATTGAACAAGCGCCAAGCACCTTCGTGCTGTGGGTCTTCATCGATCAATTCTTGCCTGGCTACTAGTGCTAATTCAAGCCGTTCAGTTAAATCATTCATAAAATATGTGAGTTTGCGCGGGGGGCTGATGGTAGTTTTGATCCGCCACTTGCATCCCTGCAAACTGAGTTAATAGCTGTTTTTTAATTGCTCTGAGTTTCGATAATCTTCTAGCGCCTCGCGAACCTGGTCTGCCAAGTTTTCACGCTGTTGTTTGAGCGCACCGACCAACTCTGTGCGGGCCAAGCGCAGCCAGTGATAAGAAGTCAGCGTGGACCATTCTTCAAACCCTTCCCCCCATATGAGAGCTAAGTAGCCCAACATCGGAAAGATAATAAAAGAAAGAAGCCCGATCCAACTACTATTAGACCAACTGCCAACTAGGCAAGCTAGAATGATGTAGCCGATCAATACAAATAATGCGCCTAAAATCAATTTAACTGTGCTGATTGTTGAGGTATCGTCCCCCATTACTTTAATCGCAACCGGTTTGGCCATACGATACGGAAAATAGCTGATCAGTGCCCCGACCAGCGCAAATGGAAACGCGAGAATCAAAAATGTAAGCAGCCGCCACGGGCGGCCTTTGGTCGCGGCCGGAATCTCTAGCTCCCATGGGTCGTCTATTCCTAACGTGTGCAATGCCCGTGCATATTTGCGCGCATCGGTTGAAAAAGCCGCTAATCGATCCGGCTGATCTGTTTGGATAAAGCTGTAAGCATCGATCATTTCGCTGGTTAACCCGTGCTGATTGATCAACGGTAGCTCGTCAAATTGCGGTTCAACCCAGCGGGCCACGGCCGGAATGGCTGCAAGTAGATCATTGTTCTCCGCTTGAAGCACCACTTCATCCAAATCTGTTTTGAGTTTAGCCGTCATGTCATGGGCCGTTTGGTATGGGTCTGTTTCGTATGCCTCTCGATATGAGTGGATGTCGTATGGATCACCGATCACTACAAGTACGCTACTGCGAAACATCGTTTTGTCTTCATACCACAGCCCCACCGGTACGATTCGTAGATCGTCCCCCCATTCAGCCTCTGCCTCAGCGCTTAAAGCGATCCGGGCAGCCCCTGTTTTGAATTCTGACAAATAAGATTCAGAATGGGTTTTACCTTCGGGGAAGATGGCCATCGCCCCACCCTGATGCAAAATGTCACGACAGAGGCTAAAAGTAGACTCGTTTTTAGTTCGCATATCAGCTTCATCAACCGGACCACCCAGCTGGCCTGAATCCCGCATACGAAAGATGGGTAAAGCGGCAAATGCGCCCAAGAATAGACGGCCGACCGGATTGCCCATTAACGTCCCTTTGGCTAAAAAGGAAACAGGGCGTTCCATCGTGAGCATAATCAAAATCGGGTCAAGCAATCCGTTTGGATGGTTTGGCACGAAGATGATCGGTTTTCCGGCCGGGATTTTTTCCGCCCCATGTACCTCTAGGCGCGGATAATAAAGACGGACAAGAGAGAAAACAATTTGTCGGATTATCCGGTAAACCAAACGATCTTCTGTCATAGGCTCTTTTGCTGATAGT
Organism: Cellvibrionaceae bacterium; assembly: GCA_047638855.1. GTDB lineage: Bacteria > Chloroflexota > Anaerolineae > Promineifilales > Promineifilaceae > WTJY01. The sequence goes on from JBLIMP010000023.1 coordinate 17,302, forward strand.
TGAGAAGGTGCGGACGACATGGAAAGAACAACTCCTTAGTTAGCTGGATTTTAAGCGATAGTGGCAAAATAACCACGCCAGCAATTTTCGACTTTGATACTGTTGTCAACAGTATCAAAGTCAATGGCTCCTAGATGAAGTAGTTTGGCTCCGAAGATTAAAAGGTTTAATGACAATGCTTCCGATGGCTAGGCGGTACATCCATCGCAGGAGACTTGTCAAAAAAGCCGGATGGCTTCAGCAGGAACCCCATTTGGGCCGTCGGCATAACGGGCCAATCTTCTAACCGAGGGATGTGGTTGTGCCCCATCACATACCAAACCACGATATCGCTGTTTTCAATCGGCCGATCAGCCGCCGTCCATTCTGGTAATCCATCAGTGGCGGGTGTGCCGGGGCCAGGGGATTGATACGGATATCGGCCGCCGGGATACCGTTCGTCGGGATCAAACGGTGTGACCCACAAATGCTTAAACATGTATCCGGCTCGTTTATGTATCCAGGAGCCAGGCTGAGCAAATGGCAGACAGTTTTCCCCAGCAACCAGCTTGTATCCGGTGGGTCGGCCGACTTTGTTTTGCTTATTTGGGTTCACAATAGACCAGAAACGGGCTTTAAACGGATCTATAAGGCGTTGCGCCTCTCGCTCTGTTTTGAACGTTTTTGTGACCCCGTAAAATGCATTTCCGTGTGGATTGGTTGGCCCCATCGGGTCAGCTATCGTATCTGTTTCGACAACTGAGTTGTGATCGCCGTCAACGGCCGTATCCATGCGGACACAGAAAAAATGTTGATGGTTCGGCGCATAAAGCTGATCGTTCAAAGGGGAGCCAAATGGTGTTTCGGCCCCCATCTCATAAGCGGCTGTTTGTAAAATGCCGGTTAGCTTGACGTCAAGCTGAAGATTGCCATCTTGATAAAAGTTCCAATAAAAGCCGTATTCATAGTTGCCAACCGTGGCAATAAATGAAACAACGAGGCGACGAGAGCGGCGCACTTCGGTTCTTCCGGCTCGCACATCAACATGCTTCCACAAAATCGAATAATCTTCTTCATGCAGGCAGATGGCATTTTTAATGGTGTGAACGTCGCCGTTCATCCGAACCAAATCAGCATCAAAGTAATAGATTTCGCCTAAGCAATCACAACCAAGCGTCAGCGAATTCGCCAACATGCCTAGCCCATACTCTCCAGCATCAAAAGCGTTTTTGCGATAATGAGACACCCCAGGGTCACCATACGGGACGGTCATTTCGGCCAGCGATGCCCGATAGAGGATCGGCCGGACGTCGCTTTCGCTTACACCGGCATACCCTACTTGATGTAAAACCAATCCTTCGCGATGGTTAAAGCTAATACGAAACTCCCATTTTTGCCATTTGATCTGCCATCCGTCCACATTAAAACTAACCCCCTCAGGCTGAACAATGTCGAGCGGCCGAATGTCTGTGCGATCCGGCTCAGTGAGTAGATCGTGGCGAAAATCTGCTGGCTCAGTGGGTATATCAAGCGCCCCGTAATCATCGATGCGGATCACCTGCATCATGTTGATGTCGATTAGCACAAGTAGGTTTTCGATGGGTCGGGCGTAAAAATTATCCCCCTCAACTGTATTTAGATACGGTACGCCACGACAAAGACGATGTTCATCTTCGGCCGGATCGCCATAATAACCCGGTGCCCATGTGTCAACGCTGACTAGATCAAAATTTGTAATGCCCCGTTTGACCAATGCGGCCAGAAACTCAGCATTTTCTTTAATGATTTGTTCAGCTTGGAAAAGCTCATCTTCCATAACAGATGGCTTGACACCAGGAATGTGACTGATCGACTCAACTATGTTTTGACTTAGGCTAATAATTAGCTCGAATGTTTGGCTAGTTGGCTTATCAAGCACGATTAAAAAAGCTTGGCGGTTCCAGCTATCTCCGGCCGAAAAATCATGCACCAGTGCTTTGGCTGGTTCGTGAAGCTGAACAATATTGAAGGCTATATTAGGGTTTAACTTGGAATGGGATTTGGCGAGGGCAACGGCTTGTTGAATTTCAGCGGCTGAGAGTGGGTCGAGGGGGTGAGAAATAGTCATTAATAAATCAACAGTTCACCAATTCAACAATTCACAAATATTTTGTGAATTGTTGAATTGGTGAATATTTAATGGTTAACTTTTTAGGTTTGCCTTGGTTGTTTGGATGCTTGCACTCAATATGCGGCAAAGTTGATCACATTCATCTAATAGTAGGTCAAGTTTTTCTTCTTTCATTAACTCAGCCTTGATACACATTTTTAGCCAAATTCGTGATTCATTAAGCTCTTTCAATGCGATTTTTAGCTTGTGGATAAAATCTTTTCCACTTTCGGCCCCTCTTGCTTCACCATAATTTGGGGCTGGCGATGTGCCACTGCGCACAAGTTGACCTCGAATGTGTTTGCCAATTGTGTCATTTGGCAGGGATTTACATACGCGAATGACTCGCACCGCAAAATCAATTAATCTATCTTCAATATCGTCACCTTTGTTCATGTAATCTCCCTGTGTCTTTGCGAGCCAAAAAAAATAAAAATTAACCATTCACCAGTTCAACAAATCACCAATTAGAAAGAGCTTTTTGCATGCAATCAGCCATAATCAACTGGATTGTGCAAAAGCATTTTGCATAATTTATAGCTGAAAACTTTTATGCGATAATAAGCTGGAAAATTGTTGAACTGCTGAATTTGTGAACTGTTGAATGGTTAATTATTCGTCGCCAGCCACCCCGTAACTCGGTGCATCGGCCGGTTGGTACGCTCGCAAAATGTAGTTGTCCATTTGCGGCTGATACACCTCCCACACTCGGCGTAACTCTCCAATTGGATCGTCATCATGCCAATCAACCCGCAAACTACAGATCGGCCATGTTTGGGTGTCATAGACCAGCAATCCGGCTGAGTGAACCGGCCCAGCTTCACCACCGGCCGCTTGTGCGCCGTCGAGTGCCGCCAACAAGCGGTCAACCAAATGGCCGGTAGCGGTTTCAAACGCCGCCACCATCGCCTGTGGGATTCCGGTATTGTCAAGCAGATTGCCGGCCGCGATGCAATTTTTCCCTGTGGCGACTGCGTGTATCCCCAGCGTGTTCTCGCCTGAGAAATCGGCCGTGCCGCCGTTTGAATCCAATATGGCCACTTGACGATAAGCAGGATTTGGCTCTGTTTTCAGAATAGTATCAAGCGCGTTTGTCGCACTCATCCCATCAGCCATAGCCCGACAACCCAACGGCCCTAAAGATGGGTTGGTAACATTTTGCGTGAGCACAACCCCAGCATTGGACCGTACCCAAATGCACCGTGCCCCCACGGCCGGACTAGATGTACTGATAACTGCGCCTAACATACCGGTTTCGGAACAGCGCCCTGCAAGTGAAAAAGTCATTGTCGCCTCCGTGGCGTATTTTATAGAGGTCAAAGGGGTCGGAACGGCTTTGGAGCCGAATAGAAAAGTTGCTTCCCGACCTCTTTGACCTCTACCCTATTCTGGAATTACCGCTTCAATATCAACTTCCATCAAATATTCCGGCTTGGCTAGCCCATTCACAATCAGCCCAGTTGAAACGGGATAAACCCCTTTGAGCCACTTGCCAATCACCCGATAAACCGGCTCTCGATAAGCACGATCAGTGATATAGATCGTGACTTTGCATATATCTTCTAGCTTTGACCCCGCTTCTTCAAGCAAAACCTTGGCGCAGGCCATGGCATTTTCAGCCTGGGCGGCCGCATCATTGATCCCGATGATGTTGCCATCGAAGTCCATCGCTGTTTGGCCGCGTAAAAAGACCCGGTTTCCGGCCACGACGGCCATGCACACGTCGTTGTCTAAAGTTTGTTCTGGATAGGCTTCTTTTGTATTAAATTTTCGAATGCGTTTATGAGACATTTTTTATTGAGATGACAAGTTGCATGCTGCAAGTGCCGTAAATATTAGTTCGCTTGATTTCACGGGCCAATTTAAGAATCGCCTTAATTCGACAACCCGGCCGATTTGCGTACAAAATCCAGCGGACCCTCAAAGTCGAAGTTGCGATAGACGGCCGCCATGTTCGCAAATGGCGGAGATTGAGCAAACAGTGCAAAGGTGAGGCGATGGCCCGCATAGCTTGAATTGAGCAAGTCCCGGCCGTAAGCCAGTAACTTGCGCCGATCATCTGCAATCCAATCTTCATTCAACGTGTAAAACTTATCCATCCACGGTTTTGTTTCAGGGCTGTTAAATGTGGCTGCATCGGGTGTGACACAGATTTGCCCGCCACACAGCTCACGTGTGATATGCATCATTTCGGGCAGATTGCTGAGCGCATGTACACGGCCGGTTAACAACAGGGATTGATTGGGCATCAACAGGCCACTAGGACTTTCTTCCGCTAAAGCGATAGATGCGGTTAAATGTGCTCGAATCCCTTCGCGATAAACAGCCAGTTTGCCCAGTTTTTCTTGTACGGCCGGTATGTGTTGCAGACCGGTCTGCTGCAAGTTATGTAGAGCGGTGCCGATCATCATGTCGGTATAGGTGAGGATACGCTGAGTGTATGGGAAGGCGCTGTAGCGGTGGAGGGTGGCCCGAATAAACGTGGCCGCCTTGGTATGTTGGTAGAACAAAACGTTTTCCCATGGCACGTGTACATCATCAAAAATAATAAGCGTATCAACCTCATCAAACCTGTTTGATAGCGGGTAATCTTCCACTGAGCCTCGACCTGCAAACCCGGTACGACAGATATGTTTGAGTCCTGGAGCCGCCATGTCACAGATAAACCCAACCGCATAATCAGATAATTCCGCCTTGCCCCAATTGGCAATCGTTGGTTTTACAAACGCTTGGTTGGAATAAGCGGCGGCCGTTTCAAACTTTGCACCCCGTACCACAATGCCAGAATCAGTCTCTTTGACCACATGTAGCAGCATGTCAGGGTCTTGATCCTGCGGTGCTTTTGAACGATCTCCTTTTGGATCGGTATTAGCTGAAACATGAAATGGGTCGTTGCGCAGTGCTTTAAGCACATGATTCTTGATGTTGGCTCCAAACCGTGGATCAACACTGTTGAGCATCTCTTCCCCATCGAGCAGTGACCACACCTCTCCAATCGTCTCGTCTCCAACACGGGTCACAACCCCGCCAACTTCTTCCATGACCCCGTTGACGCCATTGTATTTATCCCACCAATCCTGCTGAGTTTTAGGGGGTTTGTAAAACATAGCGTTTGTTTCACCCGTTTCATCGTCTTGGTATGTGAGTAAGTCAGCATGTGCTTTTTCATGTTGCATGTCATACATGCGCGCACGAATATCAACAATAGGCTTGAAATGCGGATGGGTTGGGACATCCTTGACTCGTTCGCCGTTTAAGTATACTTCTCGGCCATCACGGATAGATTCAATGTACTCAGCACCTGTACGGATCATGAAAAACTCCTTTTCGGTTTAATATTCCCACTATATGGGAACGGTTTTTAATTAATGGGAATCCTGTCTGATTATAATTTAGTAAGTAGTTTTGGCAACCGCTTTAGCCACGGGCACCATGGGTCAAGAATAGCCTTGCAAAGCAGAAAGGCGTGCTGAAAGGGCTGTGAGTGTCGGTAAATGCGATTGGATCATATCGGCCGACAGACGCACAATCGGCCCGATGATTCCCATCCCTGCGATAACCTTGCCGTGATTGTCAAAGATCGGAACAGTTAAACCGGCCGTGCCAGGGTCACGCTCTTCAAATGAAACCGCATACCCTTGTTCGCGAATCTTTTTTAAATTCAGTAGTAGATCAGGGTATTTTGTAATTGTATTATCTAGTAATTTTGGCAGGCCGACTTCTTCGATAATTTGCTCAATCTCCAAAGAAGACTGCCACGCTAGCAAAACTTTGGCCGATGAACCTGCATGTAGAGGAATACGTTTGCCTAAGGCCATCGTTTGCAACAACGAGTTGGGGCTATCAACCCGATCTACACAAATGGCCCAATTTCCATCTCTGATGGTGAGTACCGCTGTTTCGCGTGTTTCATGAGTTAACTCTTCAAGCAACGGCCGAGCTTGCAACTGTATAGAGGTGCTGGCCTGAGCGATGGCGCCCCAGTGAAGCAAGCGATGACCCAATTGGTACTTTTTTCCGTCTGGTGCACGCCCAAGCAACCCATTTTTTTCCATTGCACCCAATAAGCGATGGGTCGTGCTGGTCGATAGACCGATCACCTTGCTGATTTGAGTCATGTTCAATTGTGGCACGTTTTTTGAAAAGCAGTCAAGAATTTGGCTGATGCGATCGGCCGTTTGAACGGATGAGGTTTGAGACGAGGTTTGAAACGAGATTTGTTTAGAAAGAGGGACTGATTCAGTCATAGCTACTTTAAAACCCTAAAGTATTGTGAGTTGGCACAAATTTTTAATAGTTGACAGTCGAAACGCCCGTCGTGTTGATAGACAGTCGTTTTGCATCAATGGCTACACAGCCAATTGATGTTCATCTAAAGTGATGCGAGAAATATATCTGTTTAGCGATGTCGCTAAGCAAAATTGAACC
>JBLIMP010000024.1:0-23704 GCA_047638855.1 Cellvibrionaceae bacterium
GAAGATCCGTTTGTAGGTGCTTAAAAAGTAGGTGCTTAAAAATAAAATTTATAAAAGGCTAGACTGACTCTGGCCTGGCAATAAAAAAGACTCTCAATTTGAGAGTCTTTTTTATTGCCATTTACTGAAATTAACGCTACGGTAAATCTGTTTTGCCCATCAAGAATTGATCTACTTCACGAGCCACACCTCGACCCTCGCTAATCGCCCAAACCACTAAGCTTTGCCCACGGCGCATATCTCCGGCCGCAAACACTTTGTTGACATTGGTCGTGTATTGCCCTGTTTCAACCGCCTGCACATTGGTGCGTGCGTTCCGATGAATGCCTAATTGCACAAGCATTGGGTTTTCTGGCCCCCGAAAACCGATAGCGATCAACACAAGATCGGCCGCCCATTCCTTTTCACTTCCTGCCACTTCTTTAAAACTTCGGCCGCGTGGACCATCTGACCATTCGATATCTACTGTTTTGAGAGCTTTGACATTGCCATTGCCGTCATCGATGAACTCTTTGGTCAAAATAGAATAAGTGCGTGGGTCACTTCCGGTGATCGCCTTTGCCTCTTTTTGACCGTAATCCATGCTGTAGACTCGTGCCCATTGTGGCCATGGATTATCGGCCGCTCGCTCTTCAGGCGGTATTGGAACCAGCTCAAATTGGTTCACACTGTTGCAACCGTGACGCAATGATGTCCCGACACAATCGGTGCCGGTATCCCCACCGCCAATCACGATGACATTTTTGCCTGCGGCTGATATAAAGTTTTTATCTTCTAAACCGCTACTAATCAAACTTTCAGTGGTTTGGCCTAAGAAGTTAACCGCAAATCCAATGCCGTTTAAATCCCGGCCGGGAATCGGTAGATCATTTGGGTTTGTGGCACCGCCAGCCAGCACAACCGCATCGAAGTCTTGAGTGAGTTGTGTCGCTGGAAAATCAATCCCGATTTCAGTGTTGCATACAAACGTGATCCCAGCCTGTTCTAACATGTCGATCCGACGCATCACCGTCTGTTTTTCGATCTTCATGTTTGGGATGCCATAGGTCATTAACCCACCAGGGCGTGGCGCACGCTCGAAGACGGTAACCGTATGGCCTACCTTGTTTAGCTGATCGGCCGCTGCCAGCCCTGCGGGTCCCGATCCTACAATAGCAACCTTCATTCCAGTGCGCAAAAGCGGGATATTGGGTGTCACCCATCCCTCTTCAAATGCACGATCAATGATGGCATTTTCGATGTTTTTGATCGTCACAGGTTCTTGATTAATGCCTAAAACACAGGCTGATTCACAGGGAGCGGGACAAGTCCGGCCGGTAAACTCAGGAAAATTATTCGTCTTGTCGAGCCGTTCATATGCCTCTTTCCACAGACCACGATAAACCAAATCGTTCCATTCGGGAATCAAATTGTTCAGCGGACAACCTGAGGCCATGTTGTTGATTGTCTTGCCGGTGTGGCAAAATGGGATGCCACAATCCATGCACCGTTGCCCTTGTTGTTGCAAGTTGATGACAGGTAGATGAATATAAAACTCATCCCAATCTTTTAGTCTTTCTTGTGGGTCACGCTCGTTGGCATATGTTCTGCCGTAAGTCATGAATCCGGTTGCTTTTTCAGTACTCATAGTTTTAGCATCTCAGCACTTTAGCTGGTCAGAAATTCAGCTCAGGGTATTCGATTCACCTGATGAATTGCTGAAAGCGAAGCGTGCTGACTAGCTGATTAGCTTATTCTCAAATGCCGCTAGCAGGGCTTCATCACCTGATAATCCGGCCGACTGTTGTGCTTCAATTGCTTCGAGCATCCGTTTGTAATCAAGCGGCAGAATTTTGACAAAGCGAGGCAGCATCAGCTCCCAATCGCTCAGAATATTCCAGGCTCGTTGACTGCCGGTTGCTACTGCGTGTTTTTGGATAAGGGCATACAGGTCATCCGCTTCGTCTTTATCGTTTTGTATAGAAAGGGTCGAAAGCTCTACCATCTCTGTATTGCAATGGTATCGGCCGAAGTCGCCTACTTGATCGAGCACATAAGCGACGCCACCAGACATCCCGGCCGCAAAATTGCGCCCCGTCTCGCCCAATACAACCACTTTGCCACCCGTCATATACTCACAACCGTGATCCCCAACCCCTTCGACCACCGCAATGGCCCCAGAGTTACGCACGGCAAACCGCTCGCCTGCAACGCCCCGGAAAAACGCATCACCGCCCGTGGCGCCGTAAAGGGCCACGTTGCCGATGATGATATTTTCTTCTGGCACAAAGGTTGATCCAGCCGGTGGATAAACGGTTAAGTTGCCGCCCGATAATCCCTTACCGATATAATCGTTTGAATCCCCTTCAAGTTCAAGCGAAATCCCTTTGGGGATAAAAGCGCCAAAACTTTGCCCTGCGGAGCCTAAGAATTTGAGATGAATCGTATTTTCCGGCAGCCCGTCCGCCCCATGTTTGCGGGTCAGTTCACTGCCTAAAATTGTGCCCACCGCCCGATCTGTATTCTTGATCGGCAATGTTGCTGTAATCGGCCGCCCTGTCTCAAGCGCACCTTTGCATAGACCGAGCAATACTCGGTTGTCGAGCCGATCTTCTAACTTGTGATCTTGGAAAATTGTTTGATAGCGATCACGCTGATCGACAACGGCCGGTTGGTACAAAATCGCTGATAAATCAAGCGTTTTCGCTTTTGCATGTACCGCTTCACGCTGCTGTAAAAAGTCAGTCCGGCCGATCATTTGGTTCATTGTGCGGAAGCCGAGCCGGGCCATGATTTCACGGACTTCACGGGCGATAAAGTGCATAAAGTTAACAACATGCTCTGGCTTGCCGGTAAAATGTGCCCGCAGTTCTGGATTTTGAGTCGCGACCCCAACCGGACAGGTGTTAAGCTGGCAAACCCGCATCATAATGCAACCCAGCGAGACCAGTGGTGCAGTTGAAAATCCAAATTCTTCAGCTCCCAACAACGCTGCTATCACGACATCTCGGCCGGTTTTCATTTGCCCATCAGCTTCAAGCACCACGCGTGAGCGTAAGCCGTTGCGCAACAGGGTCTGATTGGCTTCTGCCAGCCCCAGCTCCCATGGCAACCCAGCATGTTTTAAACTGGTAAGTGGTGAAGCCCCGGTACCACCGTCACTACCCGAGATCAGGATAACGTCCGCTTTTGCCTTGGCAACCCCGGCCGCAATTGTGCCAACCCCTACTTCAGACACCAATTTGACATTGATTCTAGCACGAGGGTTGGCACTTTTAAGGTCGAAGATCAGCTGAGCTAAATCCTCAATAGAATAAATATCGTGATGGGGCGGTGGTGAAATCAGACCCACTCCTGGAGTTGAATGGCGCACTTTGGCGATCCATGGGTAGACTTTATGCCCTGGAAGTTGCCCCCCTTCACCTGGTTTTGCTCCCTGTGCCATTTTGATCTGGATTTCGTCTGCATTTACTAGATAGTTGCTGGTGACCCCAAACCGGCCGCTGGCTACCTGCTTAATCGCACTACGCCGATTGTCTTTTAACCGCTCTGGATCTTCTCCACCTTCACCGGTATTTGAACGGCCGCCGATCTGGTTCATGGCGATAGCAAGGGCTTCGTGGGCTTCGGCCGAAATCGAGCCATAGCTCATCGCGCCGGTTTTAAACCGCCTGCAAATCTCTTTAACCGATTCAACTTCGCTTAGCGGGATTGGCTTGGTGTCCGGTTTGACCTGTAAAGCTCCGCGCAAAGTCGCCATTTTTGTCTTATGGTTGTTGACATCGTTGGTGTAGCGTTTGAATTTTGAGTAGCTGCCATTTCGGACCGCGTCTTGCAAAGCGTGAACCGTTGTTGGGTTAAACAGATGGAACTCACCATCATGCCGCCACTGGTACCGGCCGCCGGACGATAGTTGATGTCCATTTGCTGGCCGTTCTGGATAGGCTGCATGATGGCGGGCCTCCACCTCTTGGGCGATGCCAAACAGATCGATTCCACCGATCCGACTGTCGGTGCCACAGAAATATTTATCTACAACGCTATTTGCTAACCCCAACGCCTCAAATATTTGCGCACCGTGATAACTTTGGATCGTTGAAATCCCCATCTTAGAAAGAACTTTAACAATACCTTTAACGATCCCCTTTATATATTTAGCGGCCGCTTCTTCATATGAAATATCGGCCAAAATTCCCGTTTCAATCATTTGATTGATTGATTCAAGGGCTAAATATGGGTTGATGGCTGAAACGCCGTACCCGATTAATACCGCATAATGATGGACCTCACGGGGGTCGCCCGATTCAAGAATGATGCTCGTTTGACCCCGAAGCCCAGCCTGTACCAAATGGTGGTGTAAGCCAGATGCAGCCAATAGTGACGGTATGGCGGCTAGTTTTGCATCAACCCTTCGGTCAGACAAAATCAAAATTGTTGCCCCGTTACGTACCGCCTCTTCGCCGTCTTCAAACAGCTCATCAAGCACATCTTTTAGAGTGGTACCGCCACCACGCACATCATAAAGTAGCGAGAGGGTCACAACCTTAAACCCATCTTTTTTCATGTGACGGATTTTGGCTAGATCTTCGTTGGTGAGTAGCGGGTGGGGGAGCTTGAGCAATTTGGCGTTTTCTGGCCGGGGGTCCAAAATGTTTGGCTCTTTACCGGTGAAAACAGTTGTGTCGGTAACCAGCTCTTCTCGAATTGCATCGATGGGTGGATTGGTGACTTGGGCGAATAGCTGTTTAAAATAGTTAAATAACGGCTGGGCATGTTCAGACAAGACGGCCGGTGGGGTGTCATCGCCCATCGAGCCTAAATTTTCTAAGCCTGTCGCTGCCATCGGAGCTATGATGGTGCGTAAATCTTCAAACGTGTAGCCAAAAAATTGTTGTCTTTGCAATACATCGGCCGGATTTAGTGGGCGGATCGGTTCAACATCTTCTAAATCTTTTAAAAAGGTCAGATTTTCATCGAGCCATTTTTGATAGGGCTTGGCATTGGCGAGGCTGCTTTTGATTTCTTCGTCGCTGATGATGCGTCCCTGTTCTGTATCAACCAACAACATACGGCCGGGGCGTAAACGCCCTTTTTCAATCACATCTTCGGGATGAACGTCCATCACCCCAACTTCGGAAGCGAGTACGATAATGTCATCTTTGGTCACATAATAGCGTGACGGCCGTAATCCGTTCCGGTCGAGCACTGCCCCCACAACAACCCCGTCTGTAAACCCGATGCTGGCAGGCCCGTCCCACGGCTCCATCATACAGCTATGATATTCGTAGAATGCTCGCTTTTCGGGGTTCATGTTCTTGTGCTTTTGCCAAGGCTCTGGCACAGTCATCATGACAGCATGCGGCAGTGAATATCCAGAAAGATAAAGAAACTCGAGGGCATTGTCATACTGTCCGGAATCTGATGTGTCTGGATCAATAAGGGGCAAGATACGTTCGATATCATCACCAAATTGACTCGCCGACTCGTCGCCCGCTGACATGGTTCCTTTACGCGTATTCATCCAGTTCGCATTGCCCTTAATCGTGTTGATTTCACCGTTGTGAATCAAATATCGGTATGGATGCGCTCGGTCCCAGCTTGGGAAAGTGTTGGTTGAAAAACGAGAATGGACAACTGCAATCGCCGAGGCTAATAGAGGATTACTAAGGTCTTTAAAATAAGACCTGACTTGGGTTGATAAAAACATCCCTTTATAGATCACTTTGCGACATGAGAGGCTTGGAATGTAGAAGTCAGCCCCTTTGCCCGGCATATTGTCTCGAATTTCGATTTCAGCCAAGCGCCGAATCACGAACAGCTTGCGTTCGAAAGCAAGCGCATCTTGCCGAGGCAAACTGTCTTTTCGAATGATCACTTGTTCAATAACCGGTTCAGCGTTTTTAGCAGTATTTCCTAAATCAGAATTATCTACGGGTAAAACTCTCCACCCTAAAACTGTTTGTTCCTCTTTTTTTACAATGGCTTCGAACTGCTGTCGACACTGCTGTCGTTGGGTAGCATTTTTTGGCATAAATACCATGCCAACACCGTAGTCGCCTACGGCCGGTAGCTCAACCCCTTGCTGTGCGAATTCATGTTTAAGAAAGTGATGCGGTATTTGAATGAGTAAGCCTGCGCCATCCCCTGAGTTGGCTTCAGCCCCAGTGGCTCCCCGGTGCTCCATATTTTCAAGAACCTGAAGCGCCTGTTGCACAATCTCATGTGATTGTTGCCCTTTGATATGAACAACAAACCCCATACCACAAGCATCATGTTCATATGATGAGCGATATAACCCTTTTTCTTCTTTATGCCGTGGTTCCAACATAAAAATCTCCTCCAGATCTTTTAATTTTTAATTATGTGCAGCACTTGTGTAAGGCCAACCCCGAAAAATAATTATCTAGCAAACTAGCTCAGGGGAATTGGCTGTGTCAATCAAGTTGACGAAGTGAGGCGATTTTGTTGATGCAATTGCATGTTTTATTCTCGGAAATCGCCTAAGTTAAAAGGGCATCTTAGTGTAATGGTTACTAAAAGCCAGGCTGCGTTTTATTTTGTTTGAGCAAGTTGTAGTCTGATGACTGTACAGTTGTTGGACCATTCGCATTGCAAACGGAAAAACTGAGAGTCCATCATTATAGACCTTTTGTCTATTGCAATACCTTGTTTAATTTACACATAAATAGTTGGGCACCCTTTAGGACATTTTCACAATTGACGATTTGTTTTGCAAACTGTAAATTCGATTGCATAGTCTTTGCTAGAAACAAAGATCGGGCGTGACAACAAAATACTTTCTGAAAGCCAAGACGCTTTCTTTGCGAATACTCATCCTATGAGTGCGCAGAGAAGGCGTTTTTTGTTTTAAAAGTACTTTATTTGCATCTCGCTTAATACCATCTTTGATCTCATTGAGATTCTCAATATGAGAACAAAATAGATAAGATAAGGGAAAAGAATTATGTATTCAAAAAATCTTCGGACTGTTCGGATGATGGTCAGCGGTTTGATTATCGCAATGACCTTTGGTTTTGCTGGGGCGGCTTTTGCACAAGATGGCATTGAATTTTCTGGTGTTGAAATAGCTTTTGCAATTGACAACTTTGTGATGTTTATTTGTGCGGTGCTGGTTCTGTTTATGCAGGCTGGATTTGCTATGGTTGAAGCTGGTTTCAACGGTGGCAAAAACACGATCAATATCTTGTTTAAAAATTTAATGGATATGGCGGTTGGTGGCCTTTTGTACTTTATTATCGGCTATGGAATTATGTATCCGGGTGAATTCAATGGATTCTTTGGATTTTCTGGCGTGGGTTTCGTTCCTTCAACCGGTATTGTCACTGACTACCTTCCAACAACTGAAGTTGATTTCTTGTTCCAAGTTGCGTTTGCTGCCACGGCCGCCACAATCGTTTCTGGTGCTGTTGCCGGTCGTATGCAGTTCCGTTCTTACCTAATCTATAGTGCGATTATTTCCGCTATTATCTACCCTCTTGCAGGGTCTTGGAAATGGGGCGGTGGCTTTTTAGATATTATGGGATTCTACGACTTCGCAGGGTCTTTAATTGTACATGCGGTGGGTGGTTTTGCTGGTTTAGCAGGCGCGATTGTGCTTGGCCCGCGTATCGGCCGGTTTAACAAAGACGGCTCTGCCAATGCGATGCCGGGCCACAGCATCACAATTGCAACTTTGGGTGTCTTTATTCTACTAATTGGTTGGTTTGGTTTTAATCCTGGTTCAGTCTTAGCGATGTCAGGTGAAGCCAACACCCTTGCAGTTGTGGTTACGGCCGTCAATACCTTTTTAGCAGCTTGTGCTGGCACAGTCAGTGCGATGCTTATCAGCTATTTTGTGAATGGTGGTAAGCCTGATTTGAGCATCAGTTTGAACGGGATGCTAGCTGGATTGGTCGGTATTACAGCCAGTGCAGATGGTGTTTCAAACCTATCCGCAATTATCATCGGTTTGATCGCTGGGATGCTTGTTGTGGGTGCGATGGTTCTCTTAGAGAAGTTACAAATCGATGATCCCGTAGGTGCTTGGCCCGTACATGGTGTATGTGGCATTTGGGGTGGTTTGGCCGTTGCCATTTTTGGACATCCGGGTACGGCCGGGTTTGGCGTACAGCTACTAGGTTCTGCCGTTTATGCTGCATTTGCCTTTGCCACAATGTTTGTCGTGTTCTACGCATTGAATGCGGCCGGTATCCTACGTGTATCTAAAGAAGAGGAGCTTGAAGGACTAGACATATCTGAGCATTCTGGGGTCAGCTATCCAGAGTTTGGCTCAACAACTGCGTTTCCAGCGGGGGATTAGTCATCATGCATACGGGTCTGCCAGAAATAATTTCTGGCAGACCTACTTTTTTGGGAAGGGTATGGCTCTCTCTTCTACTCTTTCTTCTCCACAGAGAAAAACACCCAGAAATAGGCCCCAAATCGCTTCACAGTCACAGTCATTGTATAGAGACGTGTGGCTAATTGAGTATTTCCTAACCTTCTTTCGACTTTCTATAGAAAAAATTATGAACGTTACCTTTCAATCAAATGACGGTGGCATCTCTCCTTTTACGGCCGTCATCGATACGATTCAAGAAACAATACACCCGCAGAGGATTTACCAAGTCCCTGTTTTCAAAGACCCCGCAGGCAGCGGTTATTTTGTAGATATTTGTGGCTTTCGTGCCAGAGCTAAGGAGCTTAAAAAGCTCAATTCTCCAATTTTACAGCTAATCGATGGGCTAATTAATATATCTCGCCTTCCACGACACGTTTTTGTTGCGCGCAGGGCGAAAAAGGCTTACCCGGTTTATACAATCGGCAGTGAGGTTGTTGTTACAACCCCTGGAGGTCCGATGTTTAAACATATTGAACTGGCAAAAGTGCGTGAATACCTAACCGATTATCTGCATGAAGCGGAAATTTTGGGCGAAAAAGGTGTGAGCGATAAGCTGCACGTGCGTGGAACAAGTTTGAAGACACTTCAGCTACGGCGGCCGGTGCTTTATCTTAAAAACCGCAACGTTGGGGATGCAGAGTTCTGGGCTCCCGTCTTTGAAACAGAGGGCCTTGATGGTCTTTATACTTATGCAGCCAGCGATCGCCGTGAAGTAAAAAATGAATATGGCGGCAAAGGGATATTGGTATTAACCCGCATCGTTGCGGAAGCTTTGAAGACAGAGAAACGATTAAAAGACATTTACGACCTGCGCCCAGATCGACTTCAGCCATTCTTTTGGGAGAAACTAAAACAAAACCTAATTGCGGCAGGCACCACAGAAATTAATGGGAAATCTATCGAATTTTATACAAGTGATGCCATGTACATTGGGGTTGAATATCGCGAGAAAGAAGATCGTTATGGTCTATTCCTGAGTGATTCTGCCCAAGGATTAGAAGGTCGCATTGCGGCCGACTTTAAGCGACGTTCAGTCTAGCCCAGCCGAACTAGCCCAGCCGAACTAGCCCAGCCGAACTAGCCCAGCCGAAGGTCGTTCTGATTTTAGTGATTATCGTGTTTGCACAAAGAATGGTCCGAGATCTTTGTGCAAAGTTTTTGCAACAGCTATTGCCCACAAAAGCCTCTGTCTATATAATTTTTTGTGTGTGAAAATTACTTTTCACATCTAAAAGAATATTTTTCGAGACCCTGACGTCTTACCCAGAGATATTTTACTATCTCTGGGTAAGACGTCTTTTTTATTTAAGTTTTAGAGAAAGATAGGAGAAGTTATCCATGAGTGGAAACGCAGCCCGATTGAATGCTATTTCTATGATAGCAAATTATGAACTTCCGGAGCCTATTGGCTTCGAAGAGATCCCGAGTGGCGATCTGTTTGCCATCAATGCATTTACTTTTGACAAGATGAAGGAAAGATTGCCAAAGGATGCCTATAAAAAGCTAATGCGCACTGTGCAACATGGCGAACAGTTTGGCCCAAGAACGGCCGATGCCGTTGCAACCGCCATGAAAACGTGGGCGATGGAGCGAGGCGCAACCCATTTTGGACACATCTTTTATCCGCTAACCGGTTATACGGCCGAGAAGAATGACGCATTCTTCGATCCAGATGGTATGGGCGGCATTGTCTCTGAATTTACAGGGGCGGCTTTGATGCAGCAGGAGCCTGACGGTTCTAGCTTTCCATCCGGCGGTATACGTCAAACACACGAAGCCCGTGGCTATACTCAATGGGATGTGACCAGCCCGGCCTATTTGATCGAGAATCAAAACGGTTTAACTTTAACAATTCCATCTGCTTTTGTTTCTTGGTCAGGGATGGCTACCGACAAGAAAACACCCCTTTTGCGCTCGATGAAAGCGCTTAATACACAAGCCCAACGTGTTTTAAAGGCCCTTGGGAACAGTGAAGTTGGCTACGTAACGGCCACGGCCGGTTGCGAACAAGAATATTTCTTGGTTGACCGCAATTTTTACCTAACACGTCCAGACCTGCTAAATGCCGGCCGCACCTTGTTTGGGGCCGCTTCTCCAAAAGGGCAAGAGTTTGATGACCATTATTTTGGCGCTATCAACCCACGCGTTGCCGCATTTATGCTCGATTTTGAAAGAGAACTCTACAAATTGGGTGTCCCTGTTAAAACCCGCCATAACGAAGTTGCCCCAGGCCAATATGAAGTTGCCCCTGTTTTTGAAAATTCAAACACGGCCGCCGACCATCAACAGTTGGTAATGACGATTATTCAACGTGTTGCACCCAAATATGGCTTTGCATGCCTCATCCATGAAAAACCATTTGCGGGAATTAATGGCTCTGGTAAGCATTTGAATGTCGCTTTAGGTAACTCAACCCAAGGAAACCTTCTAGAGCCAGGTGACCGGCCGCATGAAAACAAACAATTTTTGGTGTTCTGTGGTGCGTTTATCCGTGCTGTACACAAATATGCCCCGTTACTGCGTGCCGGTATCGCATCTGCGAGTAATGACCATCGTTTGGGTGCAAACGAAGCTCCGCCTGCGATTATTTCCGTCTTTTTAGGAGATCAGATTAACGATGTATTCCAACAAATTCTAAACGATGGTGAGGCCAATTCTTCAACCCCCATCGGTGAGATGAATTTGGGTGCAGACATTTTGTCAAGTATGCTGATTCATGCAGGCGACCGCAATCGGACAAGTCCATTTGCATTCACTGGGAACAAGTTTGAATTTCGCGCGGTCGGATCAAGCCAATCGGTTTCAGGCTCCATCACGATTATTAATACGATTTTGGCTGAATCCCTTGATTATTTTGCGACACAACTTGAGGGTGCAAAAGATATCAACAAAGCGATTAACTCGGTATTAGCTGCGACGATGGAAGATGCCCATCAAATTATTTTCAATGGAGATGGGTACTCTGAAACATGGCATGCAGAAGCTGCGGCGCGCGGTTTGCCAAATCTTCGGACAACCCCAGAAGCATTACCCGCCTATTTGGACAAATCGGTTGAAGAACTGTTCGAAAAATATGGTGTACTCAACAAGACCGAGTTGCATGCTGTTTATGATGTAGCACTTGAGCAGTACAACATGACGATTAATGTCGAAGCAAACTTGGTACTAGAAATGGGTAAAACCATGATTTACCCAGCTGCTGTGCGTTATCAAAGTGAGCTAGCAACTGCCGCTGCAAACCTTGATGCGATCGGGATTGAGCCAGACTTAGAACTGCTTCAAATGCTGACCAGTAAGATTGCAGGACTCAAAACTGCTTTAATTGCGTTAGCAGAAGCACACGCGTTTGAAGCTGAGGATGATGCAGCCCATTCTTTCCATAATAAAGATGTGGTATTGCCAGCGATGATGGCGGTGCGTGAGGCGGCCGATTATCTGGAAGGTTACGTGGCTGATGACCTTTGGCCGTTGCCAACCTATCAGGAAATGTTGTTTATTCGGTAACACTGGATAGAGGTATGTTTCACGTTTAGAAATAAAAAGCCCTTGGTCACATATGATCAAGGGCTTTTTTATTTGGTTTTTCTGATGAAATGATTGACTGCATGGTGAGAAAAACGTAGGGATGAAAGAAGCGGCGGCGAATTTATTCTCTGCGTATGATGCTTATTCCCGCTTCTTACATCTCCTGAATAAATACCTTTTGTTTTATACGAGTAGATGTTTTCGCAAGGATTCTATCTTTCCGGCCGGTAATCCGCCTGAACTTGTTAAGTAAGCTTCTATACCGCCGTAATGGTCATCGATATGGTCCAGAGCGTTTTCTAACCACTGGGGATCAGCTACAAATAGTGGCTTAAGTTGATCTTGTGGCACACCAAAGCGGCCGATGCTACTTCCACTCTTTTCCATAAAATCGTTAAACATTTTATCTGACGCTAAATTGCTTAAAGAATAGTCTGCAACAACTGTTTTGCGCGGCACACCCAATAAGCTTAGCAGCAAGGCGGCCGTTAATCCGGCCCGATCTTTCCCGGCCGTGCAATGGAACATCACAGGCAGATTAGCTGGGTCTGCAAACCGGCCGATAACATCAGCAAAGACGGCCGCTTTCTCGTCTATCATACGGATGTAACCCTCGCCTAACTGATCGCCTAGAGAAGCCCGATCAAAAAGCAGTTTTGGGAAGATGGCTGAAAGCTGATCATTTTCATAGACAGGCGTATGTGCATAGGCAGCTCCATTTGGCACTCGGTCTGGGTTTTCATGAAGCTCCCGCTTGCTACGGAGGTCACAAACGAGCGAAATACCGTGTTGAGTCAAAGCCGCAAGTGTTTCGTCTGTCGCATTGCCTAAATGAGCAGTACGATAGACAACGCCCCAGCGTGTGATACGGCCGTCATCTGTTTCATAGCCGCCTATGTCTCTTAAATTCAAAATTCCAGGCAGGGGCCAGATGCGTTCGGCCGTTTGTGTCAAGCTTCCATCTTTGTGTTGTATCGTATAAAAATAACGAAGGCTCGATTCTAAAGCCGAGTGAATATAGCTGTATTCACCTGACAAAGGATGTGATTCTTGCTGATTTAAGTCTGTTGGGTCAGTTGAGATGAATAGCTTGGTTGAATCAGGTCGTTTCCAAGATAAGCGGCGGCCGCCATTTTGCAACGTCACGGCCTGAGCAATGGTTTCAGGCTCTTGGATAAACAATAAAGGGTCGTTCGTCATAACTCCTCTGCCACCAAATGAGACCATGATGCGGAGCACTAAAAGTGCAAGAATCAAGACCGCAAATATCGTACCGGTAATCGTCCAAATCATGTTGTCAGTTTATCAGCTACTATTCAGATGTGCTGTTGATTCTGTTTTCTAAACTAATAGGTTTGCTTGTTTCTAATCTCACATATCACTTATCGCATGCGGGTGGTTATGAAACTCAAAATCGCATTAAATTAGGAAACGATAGATAAGTGATTGCGTAGAGCGATTTCATACGGTAGCGTAGGTATGATTAGATTAAGAACGTAGGCATAATTGCATTTATAAAATCAGGGTAACTCTTCAACACCCTTATGTGGTAGTAAGGGTCTACGCCACCGGAGAACAAGTTTGCCCTTCGGAGACAGCTCCAAGCCGGTAGCGTAGACCCCTAAGAGAATATTCGCATCTGCTAAACAATTACAAATCAGGTAGGAACAACAATATGACACAAAAAGCTTTTTTTGATGGGATGGTTTATGACGAACAAGAAAACTTGGTTGCAACTGGGTTTGTAGGGAGCGATGCTCAATATATTGTTGACGATGATGGATTTTTGCGCCATATTGACGCGAATATCGTCGATAGGCAAATACTGGCTGTTTTTATTGAACAGTTACAAGGAAACCAAGATTTGGCTGTGAATCAGGCGATGGGCTTCTTGGGCAAAGACGATCTGTTTACTAAAGCCGCACTAGACTCTTCAATTGCGAACGTTTCAGAGGACCAGATTTTGACACAAGGGATGCCTGAGCAGGCGCGGCATATGTTAGCGATGATGGGGCTACGCATTACGATCAATATTCACGGTGAAATCGTTGATATAAACGCACCTGCGGCTCCAGAAAACGATGATTAAGCAAGCTGACAGGTTCGACTCATGGTTCCGATTAGTAGGCCCCTCGGCCGAAAAGAGCATAGGGAATCGTTTGAAGCAAAATGCGTAAGTCTAGACTGAAAGACCAGTTTTCGATGTAATAAATATCGAGCAATGCCTGCTCATCGAAAGTGAGGTCCGACCGGCCGCTTACCTGCCATAAGCCAGTTATACCACCCCGTATTAATAGCCGTTGTCGATGCCAAGCTTGGTACTGCTCAACTTCTTCGCGAATCGGGGGGCGTGGCCCAACTAAGCTCATATCCCCTAATAGTACATTATAGAGCTGTGGAAACTCATCTAAACTTAAACGGCGAATGATACGGCCGACACGGGTTAAACGGGGATCTTCTCGAATCTTGAAGATCGGCCCTTCTTTTTCATTCATCTCTTGCAGAGCCGGTTTTTCTTCATCGGCACCTACAATCATTGACCGAAATTTGAACATGACAAAATCCCGGCCGCCTTGCCCAACCCGCTTAGCTCGGTAAATAACCGGGCCGGTTGAATCAAGACGGATAGCAATGGCGATAAAGACGCAGCAAATTGCAACCGGGAGAGCAATAATAAGCGTAATAAATAGATCGATAAAGCGCTTAATGAAACGCTCGAAAAGCGAGATTCGAACTTCACGCATACTCAAAATAGGAATACCGCCCATGCTAATCGATTCTACACGGCTCAAGCTTAGTTGGAATAGATCAGGGGCAACTTGGACACGCACGCCGCTGTTTCGACAAATTCGGATCAGACGCATGACATCTTCGTACATGTTGCCGGGCAGTGCGATAAATACTGAATGTAAATCTTTATGCTCTTGCAGCACTTTTGACAGATTATCAAAGTCGCCCTTGTCAGGAATGCGAGAGCCAATTACCCCTAAGTCATTCGCTTCTCCGTCGTGCATATAACCGACTAATGAAAACCCTAAATCTTTGCGAGCAATCAGGGTTCTGAGCACGCTACGGCCGGTTTCCCCTTTGCCAATAAGCAGCACTTTGTCAGAAGATCGGCCGGATGAATAAAGGTACAAAAGCAAAAGTTTGCGAAGAATACGGCCGAAAAAAATAAGGGAAAGCGCACTAAGGGGCACAAATGCCCAAAATAATCTTGAAAAAGGGAGTGGTTGCGTCACGAATATATAAATAATCATGATCGCGGTTGCCATGCTAACCGCACTAATCACTCGCATCATTTCATCCGCAAATAGCTCACCCCTACGCCGTCGCCAAACCAAATTCTGCCAAAAAGCCAGCACAATCAGAACAAAATACAATCTTAATTGCGGGATATAATTGACGAACGGATGGTAGGTTTCAACCGGCTGTAGCCACTCCAATTCGTATCGGATAAACCATCCAAGATAAAATGCAGCCAATATGAAAACAATATCGGTTAAAAATGTAATTGTTCTAACAGGGCGAGTGCCTCTTCCCATGTATTGATTTCCATCCCTTCAAGTAAGGCCGCCAAAAAAACATTTGACTGAAAATGGTTTCTTCGGTGGATATAGTACAACTGTGTTTTTGAAAAATACGATTACTTTTTATAAATTCTTTAAACTTTTACTTCGTCTTGACTAGTGCATCTAAATATACTTTTGCCGTTTGCTCACCGGCATAAGCCCACGAAAACTTCTTGGCATGGATAGGGCCTAACTCCCGCATTTTAGCCAGTTGCACAGGGTTTTCCAATAGCGATTGAATGTTTTCAGCTAGGTTGCTCACATTCAATGGATCAAAAAGCCCTCCTACTTCACCCACGGCTTCTGGCATGGCCGATGTATTAGAAGCCAATACAGGTGTACCACACCCCATTGCCTCGATGATAGGCATGCCAAACCCTTCGTAAAATGAGGGGAATACAAGCAGGTCGGCCGCTGCATACCATAATGGCAGCTCATCATCTGGGACATAGCCCGGAAAATGAATGCGATTTGCCAGTCCTAAATGGTTTACCTTGGCAAATATCTCATCAAAAAACCACCCCTTGCCTCCAGCAAAAACCAGGTCGATACCTGGAAGGTTTGCTTGAGAAAAAGCATCGATTAATAAAGGTAGATTTTTTCTTGGCTGTAAGGTACCTACATGCAAGATAAAACGGTCCGGTAGCTGTTTCTGTTTACGGAACGCATTGATTGCTTCTTCCGGTGGGCGTGTGAATTCCTCTCTCAAACCTGGATAAATAACTTGTACGCGTTCCTCTTCGACATTGAATAGCCGCATAATATCATTTTTAGCTGATTCAGAAATGGCAATGATCTTTTTTGCCTTTTTGCATGCCAATCGTGTCGACATGTTTAAATACATCCTTCGAAATTTCGGATACAGCTCAGGATAGTAGATAAAACTAAGGTCAAAAATCGTCACAACACTTGGAATAGCGGTTACAAATGGAAGCGCAAAGGCGGCCCCATGAATGAGGTTGCATCCTAACCAACGGGCACGAAAAGGCCAAACAAGTTGCTCCCAAATAATCCGGCCGATAGGGTGTGTAGTCATTCGTGCCGTTTCTACCCACTCCATTTGTGTTATGTTGCTGTCAGGTAGTGGAAACGTGGTAAACGTTTTATAGTGAATTTCAGGAAGAGGGGGAAGATGCTTTAAGACTTCTGATAAATAGACATGTATGCCAGCTCTTCGATAACCACTTTCAGCGGTTAGTAATTGTGCATTGATGCCACATATCGCCATTGTTGAAAATTCTCCCCTTAGCTCAGAAAACACGCACTGTGTTGTCTAGCGAAACTAAGGGGGAAGTATACGTGCAAAGTGGCGACGGGTCTTTCAGATTCGGCTGTGGTGGCTGTTTTTTACAGATCTCTTTGAATTATGTTCAAATACCTATCGTAATGAGCTCTTTAGAAAAACTAGTGAGTACGCGATTGCCATCGGCCGTAATCAGAATATCGTCTTCTACTCGGACTCCCCCGACTTCGGGGATATAAACACCAGGCTCTATCGTAAACGTCATGCCCGGAACCAACGGGCTGCGATTTCCAGTTATCATCGATGGCTCTTCATGCACTTCAAGCCCTAAACCGTGGCCAGTGCGATGGATAAAATAGTCGCCAAGGCCCGCCTCATCAATCACTCTGCGAGGCTCTTCATCAACGGTACTGCAACTATTACTTGGATGAGCGGCCGTAATGCCAGCCTCGTTTGCTGCTTTGACTGTATCGTACATCTGCTTTAACTCATCGGAAATGTCACCTATCGCAAATGTGCGAGTAATATCAGATGGATAGTCATTAACAATCGCTCCCCAGTCAATGATCATTAGTTCCCCAGCTTGAATCGGCCGATCAGTAGGCACCGCATGGGGTGACGCAGCATTTGGCCCAGATGAAACGATTGGCCCAAACGGATTCCCTTCAGAACCCCCTTCAATCATTAATTGACTCAACATTCCCGCGATTTTCTTCTCGGTCATACCGATTTTTATTTGAGGGAGCAGATCGTGCATCGCTTGTTCAGCAATGGCTATCGCTTTTTCAATGTGAACAAGCTCATCATCCCCTTTGATTAGGCGTAGCCCATTAAGGATTGGGTCTGCATAATCTCGTTTTAACCCAAAAGCGAACTCTTCTAGCATGTCCCACTCAAGCATGCGCATGTAAAGTTTTTCAACTGCAATCGTTTTCTCTATCCATTTCAACGCTTGACAGGCATCTTGAAAGGCTGTCATGTAGCCTTCATCATCGCCCCAGTGAAAAATAAGGTGTTCAGGAATTCCGGCCGATCTTGCTTTTGGAGCCTCTAAAGTAGGAATGATGATCGCAGGCTCACCGACATCAGGAATAAGTAACACAATCGGCCGTTCACTTAAATGAGTATGCATGCCACTTATATATAGCAAGTTTGGCCCTGGTACAAGAGCCATCCCATCTAACCCCTTTTGCTGCAACTGTTTTTGAATATTAGATAAACGTTCCTGATTCATGAAAACCTGCCTTATATTATTTGTGAAAATCGATTTGGCCGGTTATAACATTTTTTTTCTTGTAGGTCACCGTTTTTTCAAGTTTACTCTGACTCCGCCTTTTTAAGCACCACGAAGAACTCGCTTCCTTTCCCTTCGGAGCTTTTCGCCCAGACACGCCCTTCGTGTAGTTCAATCAACTCTTTAACAATTGATAATCCAATCCCCATGCCTTCAAAGCGGCGATCTATATGATGCTCTACCTGATAAAAGCGATCAAAAATACGATTGAGCTGGTCTTCAGGAATCCCTATGCCAGTATCACGAACATATATCCAAATTTCGCCATTACGGCTTGCTACACCTACATCGATCCGGCCGCCAGAAGTTGTGAATTTAAATGCATTGTCGATCAAGTTGTTAAAAATGATCGACATCATATTCGGTTCTGCAAAAGTGAATAGTTTCTCTTTGGGAAGATGCAGTCGAAAAATGAGTTTGCGGGCCAGGGCCATTTCTTTGCGTTCGGTAGAAACCTCGCGAATCATTCGGGTGACATTAATAATTTCCCGACCCTCAATTTTATCTGAATTGTCGACATATTGGAGGTTGAGCATATCTTGGATCAAGTTGCGTAATCGAATCGCAGCTCGCATGATATGGTCAACCTGATCGGCTTGGACACCACGTACGTCTGAGCGTAAAAATGACATGTAGCCCAAAATAACTGAAAGTGGGGTTCTTAATTCATGCGAGGCCAATGCGATAAAGTCTGATTTTAGACGATCAAGCTCGTTGACCCGATAATAAGCTTGTTGTAATTCCTCAAAAAGCTGAGCACGATTGATGGCAACCCCAGCAAGATCAGCAAAAATTGAAAGAACCGCTTTGTCTGTATCGTTAAAGGTCCCAGACTTGCGATTGATCGCTTCAAGTACACCGACAACTTTTCCTGATCCATCGTGTAAAGGGACGCCCAAAAGTGTTTGGGTTTGGAACTCCACTTCTTCGTCATAAGAAGGTTGCCAATCGGCTGAATTGGCAACATTATCTACGATCATCGGTTCATTTTTGAGATAAATGGTGCCGGCAATGCTTCCTTGAAGCGGGACGCTCATGTTTTTGAGTTCGGCCGAACGATCACCTACAGCTGCTCGAAATCGCAAATCCCCCATTTGAGGGTCAAACAGAAGAAGAGATGAAGCCTCTGAACCGATTAGATCGGCCGCTGTTTGAATAATTTGATTGAGCAAGACATCAACGTCAGTCGTTGTATTTAATTGCTGACTGACTTCGATGATTCGAATCAGTGTTTCAGCAGGGAGATTTTCGGCATTAATATAAGTCATGATTGTTTCTACAATAGCGTCAGCGTCAACAGAAGCATCAACCCAAAAGGCGTCAACCCCACACTTATCTTTCCACTTATGATTATAGGCAACCGATCAAGCAATTCAAAGTCTTAATTTTAGAATTACCGATAAAAACAATATAAACCAACAATAACTATCAGTGAACTCACTTCATACAGCCCAACCTGATACAATTTACAGATGAATTACTCGCAGAAAGTTAGTCTTTATCTTCATATTCCATTCTGCACCTATCGCTGTTCATATTGCGATTTTAATACATATACGACCTTGGGCGATGTGCAAAGCGAATATGCTGACGCATTGGCGGCCGAAGTTGCCTACGCCGGTCAGGCTGGTCAACTGGGGCAAAACAAAAAGAAAGTTCAGACAATCTTTTTTGGCGGAGGAACGCCATCGGTTATGTCACATGCTGACTTAAGCAAAATTTTCGATAGCATTAATCAAAATTTTGATATTGACGCAGATGCAGAAATCACGCTGGAAACAAACCCCGAAACAATTGATCTTGACTATATGCGAGGTTTGAACGCTTTAGGTGTGAATCGGATTAGCTTTGGTGCTCAAAGTGCTTTAACAGAAGATTTGGCCGTTCTTGGCCGACAGCATAGCTTTGATACCGTTGTGACCGGGGTGGACCTCGCTCGTCAGAGCGGGATTGATAACCTCAGTATTGATTTAATTTATGGGGTGCCAGGGCAAACGGTTGCCTCTATCGAGAAAACACTTGATGCGGTCCTCCCCTTAGGATTGCCTCATTTAAGCCTTTACTGTTTGACCGTAGAGCCTGGGACACCATTACATCGCGAGGTGAATAGCGGCCGAATCCCTCCCCCCGACCCTGATCTAGCCGCCGACCAATATGATGCGGTGAGCGAGCGATTAGACAAAGCCGGTATGAACCATTATGAGATATCAAACTGGGCGATTTCAGAACATGAAAGTCGCCATAACTTGGCATATTGGTATAACGCCGAATATTTGGGGCTAGGTGCGGGCGCACATGGGCATGCTGGTGGCCATCGATACCATATTGTGCGTCGGCCGCGAACCTATATCCGGCGCATGACTGAAAACAGCGGAGAGCAACTTGCTTACCCACTTACCCCGGCCGTTGCCGAGAACAATGTCATCGACCCAACAGATGAAATCGCAGACACGATTATTATGGGACTTCGCCTTTTAAAAGAAGGGTTAAACAGCGATCAGTTTTCAGCCCGCTTTGGAGTGCCGATTCAAGAGATGCACGGAGAAACGATTTCCGATTTGATTGAATTGGGGTTGCTGACTTGGCAAGATGGGGCCAACGGGCAGGCACTGCTGTTAACTGAAAAAGGGCGGTTTATTAGCAACCAAGTATTTCATCGGTTTATTTAACAAGGCTATAGCTATGTCAATTATTGAAGCTCTCAAACAAACTGCTCAGGCAGACCTTAAAACAATCGTTTTGCCCGAAGGCAACGACCCCCGTGTGACGCAAGCGGCCGAAATTCTGGCGGATGAAAAGCTTGTGCGGCCGATTTTGCTCAACGGAACAACCAGCCATCCGGGCGTAACCGTCATTAAAACAACCGGAAATCGATATCGGTCTGAACTGGCCGAACTGCTTTACCAATTGCGTAAACGTAAAAAAGGGGTCACCCGAGGATACGCAGAAACGGCCGTAAACGCTCCTCTCACCTTTGGCGCACTGATGGTGCGTAGCCAATACGCTGATGGATGCGTGGCCGGTGCAGTTCATGCGACGCGTGATGTGTTGCAGGCGGCTTTGCAGATTATCGGCTTAGAAGAAGGCAATCATTTAGCAAGCAGCGTTTTCCTCATGATTTTGCCCGATGGCCGGGCGATCACCTATGGAGATTGTGGCATGGTGCCAGACCCAACGGCCGAGCAACT
The DNA here is from genome assembly GCA_047638855.1 of Cellvibrionaceae bacterium. Lineage (GTDB taxonomy): Bacteria > Chloroflexota > Anaerolineae > Promineifilales > Promineifilaceae > WTJY01. Next base: position 21,203 of record JBLIMP010000024.1, read on the forward strand.
TGCGAATATCGCCGTCACGTCGGCCGGAACCCACACCCAACTGACCGGAGAAACGCCGAAAGTAGCGATGCTTTCATTTAGTACCAAAGGGAGTGCTGAGTCAGAATCTGTGCAAAAGGTTCGCACCGCGACTGAATTGGCGCAACGATTGGCCCCATCTATGCAAATTGATGGAGAGCTACAGTTTGACGCCGCCTTTGTTCCGGCGATAGGCGAGCGCAAAGCGGCCGGGTCAGAGGTAGCTGGACAAGCAAATGTATTTATTTTCCCAAATCTGGATGCAGGCAATATCGGCTACAAAATTACAGAGCGGATCGGGGGTGCGCAGGCGATTGGCCCCTTGCTTCAAGGGTTTGCTCGGCCGATCCACGATCTGTCACGCGGTGCAAATGCGGAAGATATTGTGATGGCGGCCGTGGTTGCCGCGATACAGGCACAACGCCTCGTTTAAGCACCGGGGCCTTCACTAATGCGGTAAATAACCCCGTCAAAGGTGAGCCCTAAAATCCCGTTATCGGCCGTGAGTGCTAACGCCGTAAGTGGTTTACTTCCGTTTTCAGGGGCTGCGACCGTTTCCCAACTGCCGCCGTCAAACAAGTGTAAACGATCAAAACTAGCGCAAGCGATTTGCCCATTTGGCAAACCAATGATCGCCGTCAACGGGGAGCCGTCACTACCGAGTCTGAATGATTGCCATTGACCGTGGCGCAAAATATGGCAATCAGGGCCAAGGGCTAATGCAACTGACGGGGAGTCTGCGGTTTCTGTTTCCAGCACGGCTAAGCGAGGGGTTCGGCCGTAAGCGATATGCGCCCCTACTTTTTGCCATGCTTCACCTGCATCTGTTTGGACCCAAACCTCAACCGTTTTACGATCTGCCCCTATCGTTGCCGCCCCACCCTCAACGTGGGTAAGCAACCGGTCAAGTGGCGGATCAATCGTTGATTCGGGTGAAGTTGGGGTTTCTTCTATCGCTTGCCAGCTTGCCCCGTTGTTTGATGAATGCCACCGGCCAACGCCAGGCTCCTCAACGTGCCAATCTCCAGCAGTGATATCCAGTTGATCAAAGCGGCGTAAAGCGCCGCTAATTTCTTCGGATGGGACATCGGCTTGATCTAAATCTAGCTTTATAAGCCCCCCATCCACCAAACCGGCGATACAACTTTCGCCCGCTTGTACCAAACAGGTAATTGGAAAGGGGAGTTTTTGTTGCAACTGCCACGTTTGGCCCAGGTCGGCCGATGTATAAACTTCTCCGCTACCGGCTGCGGCTACGAGCTTCTTGTCTACAACAAGCAGGGCGGTAATCGAAAGATCGGCCGGTAAGCCGTCGTGTTGTGTCCAGTTTAATCCGGCATCGGTGGAAATGAGCAAGCCGTGCATTTCGGTGCCAGCGAACACTTGTTGGTGGTTGACAAAATCGGGGCTAAAGCAGATCGACTGCACGATTGCGTCTGTGGCTCCATCTGGGGCTTGGCATTTGCGCCAGGCTCGGCCGCCGTTGGGCGACTGGAAAATGCCGTCGGCGGTCCCTGCTAGAGCGATTTCTTGGTCGTTTTGATCTGCGTTCCAGACCGGTGCGCAAGCGACAACGAGTACGTTGTAATCGTCGAGGCCAAAGGTGGCAAATTCCCAAAACCGGCCGCCGTCAGACGAGCGCATAATCCCTTGCCCAGCTGTACCAGCCAGCACAACCCCATCGTGCAAAATATTAGGGGATGGGGCTAGGCTGGTGAACGGCCGATCAGCCCCTTCGATGGTGGCGCGTAGCCAATGTTTACCGCCGTCACCTGAGTAGATGAGGTTGGCGGGCAGTCCGGCCGCTAGCAGGGTGTCACCGGCTAGGGCAACTGCGTGTACGCTGGCAAATGGGATTTCGTGTACAACGGGATTGGTTGTGGCGGTTTCTGTGTTTAGCACAAATAGCCCGGCCGGAGAGCCGATCCAGATATTGCTGTCTAAGCCTGCAGAGTTAGCCATTGCAACGGCGGTGCCGCTTGTCCCTAATTGGGAGGTTTTTGTCCATGTGGTCAAACGTGATGTGATCAAATTAGTTTTCAAGCGATACGCTCATAGTGGGTGGGTCGCACGGCGACCCATGTTTAAATTCGGCCGAATTATAGGGACTTTGATAGCTTTTGACAGCTTTTCTCACTGGATGGGAGTCCTTGAAAGGTGACTAGACTGATAATTTCAGCAGGTTTTTAACTGGGATACACAGAAAACGGTTCATAGTTGCCATCTGCAACTTGCGATCTATATTTCTGAAGGAATACAAATGAACGTTTCAACACATTGGCGCATGAAAGCGCAGCGGTACAGCATGAATCACACGGGTGCGATCACACTACCAGATGCGCAACCAGAACAAGAAACTTTCGATTTTAAAGGTCAGGGTGAACTGTTTTCATACAGCGTGGTATACGATGCTCCGGCCGGATTTGATCAGTACGCTCCTTATATAGTCGGGTTGATCAAAACAGAAGAAGGGCCGCTCGTTAC
>JBLIMP010000025.1:0-23392 GCA_047638855.1 Cellvibrionaceae bacterium
ATTCAATTGAAGAGAAAATTTTAGAGTTGCAACAGCGCAAGCAGAAATTAGTAGATCGTTTGATTGCCACTGAAAGTAGCTTCTTTAAAGATTTAACGCCTGAAGATATTCAAGTGCTCTTTAGCTAAGTTGATCATAGAAAGTAGTTGGTATTAGACCAGACCGGTTTTTAGCGACTACTTGCTTGAGGTAGATGGTTCAAAACTGCTCTGGTCTTCAATAGACTTGTTGTGGTTCAGCTAATAACAAAACACCCCCACAACTTTGTCATGGGGGTGTTAATATTGAACTTTACCCTAATGCAAACACGGTGATGCTAATTACCCCTCAAAATCATCGGTAAGTACACCTTTAAATCAAGCGTGATCTGCTGAGTGATAACTAAGGATTCATTTCCTGCGCCATCTTTGAACTGGCCATAAACGTGACAGGTGAGATTCCCTCCACAGCCAAGAGTCCATGCCTTTTCTGATGATAACGGTTCCCATGGGGCCGTGCTTAAATCTTCCAAGGTATTTGCAAATCTCATTTCAACATCGCCCGAAGCTTCAAACATGCCTGCTTGTTCATGCCCAATTAAGCCATGAGGCACACTGTGTGAGCCTAGTCCAGGCGCACCTTCATGTTCACTGCTGGCATCGATGGCATCGACAAACAACATCACATCTAAAGAGGTTGTGGTATCACCACCATCTTTAACAGTTTCGCCGCCGATAAAGAAGGTACCTTGAGGGGGGACCGGATCCTCTTTTGGAGTCATCGCAACCTGATCAGAGTAAGCGCCTTGCGCTCCGGCTGCACCTTCTCCTTGAAGCGTCAGGTAATAGGTTTGCCCATTAGTTAGATCGGGCAAAACAAAGCTACCTTGATTATCCATGTCTTGGCAAGGGCCTAAAGAGCCAGCTGTATTGCTGATACATACACGGACATTTTGGTGAGTGTCTGCACGTTGGGACCAGTTGATAATTATTTGCCGGTTAAGGGCAACAAATGTGATGCCCTTGACAATAAACGCCTTATCATCACTGGCCAAGAGCGGATTACGGCCTGCGTTGACTTCACTGCCATCAAGCTCGCCCCCACGGTCTGTATCAGGTTGACATGGAGAGGTTCCGTGGGTCAATTCCGCTTTGTTAGTAAGGCCATCGCGGTCATTGTCAGCTTTTCCATCATCTTTGCCAACAATCAACTTACAACGACGTTCCCACTCATCGGGCATGCCATCATTATCAGTGTCATCATCAGATGGACGATCACGTCCTTCCTGAGGACCGTCAATCCAAAATCCGCCATTCCATTCACGGAGCAATGTCTCGCTCGGGTTAGCTGGGTTTTTCAAAAGTGCGATGATACGAACCGCATATGACCCTCCATGCTGGGTGAGGCTATAAGGGAAGCCATAAATACCGTCTCCGGCCGCTCCATCATTATGGTTGCCATCATCTAACAGCAGTGTGAGATCTGTTCCCCCTTCATTTGAGATGGCGGCCAATACTGTCGCCCCAGGGATCAAAGCTTTGCGGCTCATAAGGGTCGCCACAATTGGAACAACATCCCCATGCACCGCTTGCCCGCTTGTTAAGTTGAGGATATTTCCTTCAAGTCGAATGGGTGAAGCCACGGAGAGGTTCATAATGTAATCACCAGAAATCTCAGCATATCGCACACGGAATCCCCAAACACCTGGTTTAGGATCCTTGACTATCAAGACATCTTCATATGGATCATTACGAATATCCCATTCAGTTGGAGTGCTTCCGTCTGCAGGGCTAATTGGCACCCAGCCTTTGAGAGGATCTTCTCCAGGCATTAATATTTCAACCCGACGTACCCCTTGTCCATCCTGCTGTTTGCCCGCTACTAAGAATTGGAAGCTGCTAACCGTTTCATCGATAACCGCCTCATGTGTGCTGTAGCTACTTGTTGGTACCTTAAGATGCAAATAGTGGAAAAGGCGAGCCGAATCTTGAGCGGCAACGTCGATATATTCATTGGCATTCGCAATGCCTAACTGAGCCGGGTAAAAAGAAGCGGCTGCTACACTGGCTACCGATTCTGCTAATACCTCTGTTGCCCCCATCGCTATTATTTGCTGTTGCATCAAAGCGATCGAAGCGGGTGTTCTAGATGTACCTAGTCCAGAAGTTGGAACCGGCATATACGTGCCACAATTGTCGGCCGCAATTTGAGCTAACAAGGCCCCTGGTGCTTCAGGCCCCAAGCCTATTGTGTCTACACAAATACCGGCCGCTTGGAGTTTGTCTTTGACATCTGCTGTGTTGTAGAGCGGGTTGGCATTTTCTACTCCATCGCTCAGCAAAATAATATGATCAGGATTTGTATTGCCTGGATTGGCCAATAACATATCTTTGGCATCGATTAGCCCTTGTCCCGTATTTGTCCATACAATCCGGTCGGTCACTGTATCAATCGCCGCTTTGACGGCCGCGATGTCACCAGGGGTACTGACACTATCAATACGTGCTAAACGTGTGATATTCCCATTGTCACAATTGCCAGTCCCACCCGGCAGTCCACAATTTGCAGGGCTATCCAAGCCCCCATGGCCGATAATACCGATTCGGTCACCGTCTCTGAGCAGATCAGACAAAACTCTTCCAGCCGTTTTAGCATTCTGAATTCGGGTTCCTTCCCCGAGAGTGTCTTGAGTTGCCATAGAGCCGGATTCATCAAACAAATAAACGGTGTCAACGTTGCCAGGATTTACATATAACAAAGCATCGGATTCGCTATCACATATCGATCCATTTAAACAAACTTCATAGTCTACAAAAACGGTACCGGCCGGTTTTGAGGGGGGAATAATCACACCCCAATATTCTCCTGGCCCAACTTCCTGCATCGAGCCTGGAACCAATTGAGGTGCATCGCCCTCCGCATCAAAAGAGATGATAGAGGGGGTAATGCCGCTAACTGGCAATCCACCGCTTGTGATCTCAAATCTCGTTAAGGTTGCGATTGGGTTTGTTGGATCACCAACCATGGCATGACCTGGGTTATGCACCGGCTCTAAAATGTTAAGCGCAGGTGTGACACAGGTTGCTGTTACTTCATACGTCATTATATTTTCAAAACTGGTGACATTAACGATTAGCCGGTCATGGGCAGGAGAACCAGCAAACAGACGGGTCGCATTATCGCCGATATGCGCAGAGCGTTTAACCGATGGCGCGCCAGTATTGACGGCTAAGAAATTAATCCCGATTTCGCCACCAAGCGGTTGGGTTTCGACATGTAGCTCAACAAACTCACACCCTGACTGTGGGTTAATGCGGTAATATTTTCCGGTCCAATCTTCTGGAGAACTTTCTGCCCAGTTTTGACTGCCCGAAGCGAGGTTAACATTTTGCGCCATTGAAGGTGTTGAGGTTGGCTTGTCATCAGCATCGGGAAAGACCAGCTCTGGCTGTGTCACAGCATCTGCGTATGGATACGCATAGTAAGCGGCTTGGAAATCAACGAACGCAGATTTTTCGTTTTTGGCACCACCTGTCAAAGCGATAATCGTTTCGTCCATCACAAAAACATCATCATACTGATCACATTTTCGGTAATGCTCATAGATTTCTTTAACGCCAAACTCAGGGTCTCCTGGTGCGCCATTTCCTCCATACTGCTCAACCAAGTACTGAGCATGTAAATCGGTGTAATCTAAATCATAATATGAGTTATTGCTGTTATAAGATGCCACACTATAGTCTGCATCGGTTGCAGCATTTGTCGCATTTGTTCCAGCTAAATTGGCCCAACCTTCGATCCATGCATTGCCTGTGTCGTAAAGGGGTTTAAAATCCGCATAGCACCCATCGTTGTAGCTATACTGCGTATAGTGCTGGACTTCATGGAATATGACCCCATCATCGCCGGTCCCCACCCCGTTTAAAACCATCGGGGCATCGATGCCGATGTTACAGTTACCAGAGGAGCCCCAATAGGCGATTCCAGCCCACCCTTTTCCATCCCGCATTTGGATGTTGAGTACTGAACTACAGCCGTCAATATATGGCTCATGGGCCGTATGGCCGCCTATTGCACTGTGAACAAAAACGGCTTCCCACCCTTCTTGCACACCATCAGCGACATCTGACGCCTGAGATTCGCCGGCAATACCATGGACATAATCAACGCTGTCAACGGTGAAAGTAGTTGTTACCGTGGTGTACCAAACGCGAATCTTGCGCGCATTCCCCCCTACTGTAAAGTTTCTTTGGTAGCATTCAGTTAGGGTTATGCCTTCAACTGCAGGAGCGGTGCCACCGTCACAAGCGGCCGAAGATTCGAACGCATTCCGGCTGATCGGTTGTGACAAGTCATGGTCATGATCATATTCAGTGGTATGAGTATGATCCTCAGCAGTTGCTCCATAATCGATTTGTGTAGACCCTTCACCCTGACTATAAAATGCAAAGACAGTAAGCATTAAAAAGCTAATGAGCAGCACGAAAACTGGGAACTTGATTTTTAGTTTACTATCCATCTTTATCTCCTTTCGAGTATCAGATTGGACTTCAGCAGGTTGCTGGTTCCAATCTGATCGCTTTATCTGGTTTAGGGGTTCAAGAAACCTAAAGGATCAAAAACAATACTGACTTAAATATGTTGAGCGAGTTTGTCGAGATCGTGTCTTGAAGATTATCAACATAAAAACTGATGATAGTTTTTATATGAAAGGTAACTGTTCACCCCCCCCTGTTACTCGAGTAAAGTCACCCAGAAATTGGGGCCATTTTGGTCCCAATTAGGTGATTTTAGGCGGAAATGGCCCGAAATAGCCCAATTTGTCCTATTTTTTAGCTTGTTTTCTAGAGCATTCCTCTCGAGTAGGAGGGGGGCTGAACGGTTACTATGAAAGGTGCCTGTGAGCGCTCGCAAGCACTTTAAGACCTTGAATGCAAAATGGCTCCCTGTACATGCAATTCTCTCCATAGTACTTTATTCGCATGTGGGCTGTCAAGATTATCTGAAATCAAAGAGTTGCGGCTCTTTACTAAATGAATGCAGTGATTTGGACTTTTGACAAAATCTGATAAAGAAAATGAGTTATGTCAGTCATTTATGCGTTTTTTAAGGCAATATCGCCCAAACAAACGATTGCGAGCAATTACTTGGGGGTTTGAGCAACTCAAATTTTTGCTCAAACCCCCGAATAATTCTGTCCAGTGATGCTATGCGTTTGAATCTGGCTATTTTGCACTCGAAAACGATAGTTGTTCATTATTTATGTCAATTGGTTTGTCAAAAGTCCAAAGTGATAGTAAGCCCCATTAAGTCTGAAACAGCTTGTTTAGGGCACGCCCAGCGAGTGGCCGCCGTCCATCACAATCGTTTGCCCCACAATCAGCCGCGCGGCCGGAGTGCATAAGAACGCCACGATTTCGGCTACTTCTTCCGGCGTTCCCAAGCGGCCTAAAGGCGTCTTCTCGATCATGTGCTCGTAAAATCCCTCGCCCCCTTCGCGCACAATATCAAACTTTTCTAATGCATCGGTTCGGATAATGCCAGGGGCTACCGCATTCACAATAATATTTTTTGAGGCGAGCTCAGCTCCCAGATAACGAGTGAGCGTTTCAATTGCTGCTTTTGATACGCCCACGACAGAATATTCCGGCATCATCACCCGCTGACCGCCCATACTGCTTAGTGACACAATGGCACCGCCACCCCGGACTAGCATCATTTCGGCCGCCCGTTGAGCCGCAAATAATAGTGAACGGGCGTTGATGTTCATTGTCCAATCCCACCCTTTTAGCTTTTGCTCCATCGCTGGCCGATTATAGCCCGATGCTGCACTGTGGATATAAAAATCGAGCCCGCCAAGTTCTTGTTGAACCTGATCAAACATGTTGTTGACAGCATCTATATTCCCCATATTGGCCCGTGCAACCAACGCCCTACGCCCCATTTCTCGCACAGCCTTAGCCGTTTGCTCGGCCGGTTCTCGATTGCGGAAATAATTAATGACTACGTCTGCACCCTGCTCAGCAAAGTGCAAGGCGATCGCTTTGCCAATGCCCCGGCCGGAACCGGTTATCAGTGCGATTTTGTTTTCGAATTGCATGTTTTGAAGTGATCAGTAGTCAGTGATCAGTGGCGTATTGAATCCACTGGTCACTGACTACTGACTACTTTTTCATAGGGCTAGATTTGGCTTTTAACTGCGTTTGCAACCGCTTCGGCCGTGAGGCCAAATTTCTCGTAAAGCGTTTCAAATGGAGCTGACCCACCAAAGTGATCAAGACCCACATTAACGCCTGTTAAACCGGTGTACTTCTGCCAGCCAAAAGTTGTTCCAGCTTCAATCGAAGTCCGGTTGGTCAGGCTAGACGGGATCACACTTTCTTTGTACTCAGGCGACTGTTGTTCATACAGCTTCCAGCACGGCAGGCTGACAACCCGGGCAGAAACACCTTCGGCCGCGAGCAGGTCACGCCCCGCAAGTGCGATTTCAACCTCTGAGCCGGTTGCAAGAATCACCGCCGTGTCTGAATCTGACCCAGCGACAACGTAACCGCCTTTCGCCGCATTTGCCGCTAGACTCGCTTCGATAACGGGCAGACCCTGGCGGGTCAGCACAATTACAGAAGGACCATCGGTCCGTTCCAAAGCGATTTTCCAAGCTTGAGCCGTTTCATTTGGATCAGCTGGGCGAATGACCCACATGTTCGGCATTGTGCGTAATGCCATATGGTGTTCAATTGGCTGATGGGTCGGGCCGTCTTCACCTAATCCGATACTGTCATGGGACAGCACATAAATCACCCGCTGATTGGTGATCGCTGATAAACGCATCGCCCCACGCATATAGTCGCTGAACACGTGGAAGGTGCCGCCATAAGGAATGACACCGCCGTGCAAGGCCAAACCGTTCATGATCGAAGCCATACCATGTTCCCGCACACCGTAGTAAATGTACCGGCCGGTAATATCCCCATTGGCTACATGACCTGTGTTTTTCACATCGGTCTTGTTGGAGCCGGTTAGGTCGGCCGATCCACCTAACATCGCTGGGATGGCTGGTACCAATCCCGCTAAAGTTTTTCCGCTGGCTGCACGAGTCGCCATTTTGTCATCAGGGCCAAAAGTTGGCAATGAATCTTCCCAGCCATCAGGCAGATCACCGTTCATTGAGCTGGTGAATGCGGCCGCTTCGTCTGGGAATTGCTCGCTGTACGCCGCAAACAGCGTTGCCCATTCAGACTGTAACGCGTTGCCATTTGCTGACGCGTTCATATATTCACGAACGTCACCAGGAACCAAAAACTTTTCATCAACCGGCCAGCCCAATCCAGCTTTGGTTAGTTTGATTTCTTCTTCGCCTAAAGGTGAGCCGTGACTACCAGAGGTTCCCTGTTTGTTTGGGCTACCTTTGCCAATGATTGTTTTACATGCAATGATAGACGGCTTGCTTGTGTTCATTTTGGCGTTCCCGATCGCCAAGTTAACAGCGTCCATGTCGTGGCCATCGACCCGGCTGGTGTCCCAACCGTATGCCTCGAACCGTTTGAGCACATCTTCACCAAATGCAAGATCGGTTGAGCCATCAATTTGGATACCGTTGTCGTCCCACAAAACGATGAGCTTCCCCAGGCCTAAATGCCCGGCCAAGGCACATGATTCATGCGAAACCCCTTCTTGCAAATCCCCGTCGCTACAAATGACATAGGTGTGATGATCAACAACGTCGAAACCTGGCTTGTTGAACTTGCCAGCTAGCCAGGCTTCGGCCAACGCAAATCCAACTGAGTTGCTGATACCAGCTCCTAGTGGACCGGTTGTTGTTTCGATTCCGGCCGTGTGGCCATATTCGGGATGCCCTGGGGTTTTGCTACCCCACTGACGGAAATTCTTGATTTCTTCCAGCGGTAGATCGTAGCCGGTGAGGTGCAACAGGCTGTACAGCAGCATGGAACCATGCCCGGCCGACAAAATAAAGCGATCACGGTTGGCCCAACTTGTGTCAGTTGGATTGTGGCGCATAAAGTTTTTGAATAGTACAACGGCCGTGTCAGCCATGCCCATCGGCATGCCGGGGTGGCCCGAGTTGGCGGCTTGAACCGCATCAGCGGCTAGAAAACGAATCGTGTTTGCGGAAAGTTGAGGGAGGGTTGGATTGATTGTTTGAGTCATTTAGGTGTTTTGTGATCGGTAACAAGTATTGAGTAATAAGTTGAGTGAATCGCTCACTTCTTAATTTTTAAATTTTACTTCTCACGTTATTTTGGCGCTAAGCGAATCGCTCCGTCGAGACGGATTGTTTCGCCATTGAGCATATCGTTTTCAACGATGTGTTGAGCCAGGTTGGCATAATCTTCTGGGGTTCCTAGGCGTTGTGGGAACGGCACTGCGGCCGCGAGTGCTTGTTGAATCTCTTCGGACATTCCACCGAGCATGGGGGTCCCAAAAATACCGGGGGCGATGGTATTACACCGGATGCCAGAGCGGGCTAGTTCACGTGCGATAGGCAATGTCATGCTAACTAAGCCACCTTTTGAGGCAGCATAAGCCGCTTGGCCGATTTGACCATCATATGCAGCAACAGATGCGGTATTAATGATCATGCCGCGTTCGCCACCTGCGTTTGGCTCGTTTTTAGCCATTTCGACAGCCGCTAAACGCAACACATTAAAGCTTCCGATTAGATTAATCGTGATGACTCGGCTAAATGATTCTAAACGATGGGGACCCTGGCGCCCCAAAACCCGCTCGCCAATGGCGATGCCTGCACAGTTGACAACACCATGAATGGCTCCAAAACTTTCCATGGCTAGGTCAACACCAGCCTGAACATGGGCCTCGTTGGTAACGTCGGTTTTGTTGAAAACAACGTTTTCGCCGAGTTCGGCCGCCAGCGCGTTGCCATCCTCTTCATTTACGTCCATGATGACAACGTTTGCACCCATTCCGGCGAATCGGCGTACAGCGCCTGAGCCTAGGCCAGAAGCCCCGCCGGTTACTAAAAATGTACTTCCTGAAATCTGCATAATTTTCTCCTGATGTGTTTGCAAATAGACACAACGAGTAAATGACGTGTGTTAGCATCATACACTTACTTTTCGCAAACTTTGGTATTTTGCTAAGGGATGGGATTTTAAAAGCTTAAATTATAGCTTTTCAACCGATTTTATGCATTAGCCATCGTCTATGAATCGGAGATCAATCAGATGGCTCGAGTATAGAAAGTACACGTTGACCGAGATTAAACTGTTAGAATTTATAGGCACTTCATGACCTAGACAAAGAACTAGGCAACAAGCTAAACCCGCTAGTCAAATGCGATATTGCTGTGCGAAACCTTGTCAACACTTATTCATTAATACGTAGGAGTTCCTAATGAAATTGAGAAGTTATTGTTTGTTGTTTTCGCTGATTTTGTTGTCAGCATGTGGTGAAGCTCAGAATAGTCCAGCCGAGGTGGTGGTGTCGCCTATTCCTCCTGCACCTGTGCTAATTGTCGAAACAGCGTTGCCAGAGCCGGTCGTTGTTGAGGCTGCTGAAGTGGCGGCCGAAGATGTGCTGGAGCCAATAGTTATTGAAAATGTGGAAAGTGCCTCACCGGTCGAGTTGCCGGAGCCTATTATTGTTGAAGAGGTCGCAAGTCCTGAAATTGTCGTGACCCTTTTAGCCGTATTGTCGCCGCTACAAAATGCACAAGTCGAGATAGGCACTCCGTTGCGTGTCGAGGGAACCGCACCCCCTAAAGGAGATTCGGCCGTGTCGGTAAGCTTGCGCTCTGTTGCGACTGATCTTGTGATCGCAGATTTCCCCATCGGTGCAGACGGACAGTGGGGAGGAGCGTTACAGATCCCTCGATCGGTTGTCGGGCCAGCGATTTTGATCGTTGATGACACTGATGAAACTACTGAAGAGATCGTTTTAGAGATCACCTTAATAAACCCTGCTCAAACGACAATCTCTGGGACAGAAGTTCAGGTTCAGCGGCCGCTCGCAACAGAAGCGGTGGTATCTGGTTATACGGTGTTTTTACAAGGGCGCATACTCAATCCGGTTGATAATATGATGAGCGTGGGGGTGCTGATGGATAATTGTTCGACATTTGTTTCTCAGTATAGTTTCGCCCTTGGAACCGCTTCTGACTTGTGGAGCGAGTGGAATGCACAAATTATCGTGCCCCGCCTGTTAGAAGGTGAGGGTTGTATTGTCGCCTATACAGGTGAATATCGGGTGGGCGATTGGCGCGAGATGCAGGTGCCGGTTTTGGTTGTGAATGAGGCGGATGAAGGTATCCGTCGAGTGGTCATGAACGACTCTGCGGCCGGACCCTTTGCACAAGGAGCTTCTATTTATGTCTCGGGTCTGGCAATTGGGACGCCAATGCTTGATTTGCAACTGTTTTTAAAAGGTGAAGACGGGCAAGATGGGGAGCGAGAGCTTCTAAAGCTATCTGTCGATGTTGATGATTTTGGCTACTGGGAAGCAAACGTACAGCTACCGGCCGAAGATGCGGCCGGACTGATGGTGTTGAAGGCGATTATTCCTGATGATGAAAAAGCGCTTGATACGTTTGAGTTTGAGGTGAAATAGGCTGAACGAGAGCTAGAATCATTAAGTCGCCTGATAACACAGGCGACTTAATCACATCGGGCCCTTTGTGCCAATATAGAGTGGGAGGGCAAACGGCCTTGTCGGCATTCGATGAGGCCTCCAATGAGCAACCCAATGAGCAACCCAATGAGCCATCCAAAATAATAAGAGCTTTCACGCAGCTATTGAACCCATCCCCCCAATTCAGGACAATTGACCGCCATAACCAAGATCAACCGTTCCCATCGCCCAGCAAAATAGCCATGAAAATTCTTGAAGTTCTCACCTACTATCGGCCGCATGTGAGTGGCCTCACCATTTATGTCGAACGCTTGTGTGAAGCTTTGGCTGCACAAGGGCACGAGGTCACAGTGCTTACCTCGCAATTCGACAACTCTCTGCCGCTAGAAGAAACGGTACGAGGGGTTAAAATTATTCGTGTCCCGGTTGCTTTTCGCATCTCAAAAGGGGTCATCATGCCAACCTTTGGCATTAAAGCGACCCGCTGGGCACGTTGGGCCGATGTGATGCATTTGCATTTGCCGCAGTTTGACGCGCCCGGGCTGGCTTTGCGGGGCAAGCTCCTGGGCCGGCCGGTGATTCTGACCTATCACTGCGATCTTCAGTTGCCAACCGGGGGAATTAACAAAGCGGTAAATGCTGTTGTTAAAACAATGAACCAGATCGCTGGCTCTCTTTCAAATGCAGTGGTCACTTACACACGCGATTACGGGATGAACACCCCGTTTTTAAAGCAATATCTCGAAAAGAAACTACACATCATTCCACCACCGGTTGCATTGGCTGAATGCTCGGCTGAACATTCGGCCGCCTTTCGCAGAAAACATCATCTGCAAGGGCGCAAAGTCGTTGGGATTTCCGCTAGGCTTGCGACTGAAAAAGGGGTTGAAGTACTACTCAATGCATTGCCTCTTATCTTAAGAGAGCACCCCGACGCCGTTATTTTGCACGCAGGCCCCTATCAAAATGTACTAGGTGAAGAAGCTTATGCTGCACGGCTTGAACCATTTTTTACAATGTTCCAGAAAAACTATTTGAGACTTGGTACACTGCATGGGGCTGACCTAACCGCTTTTTATAAAAACCTTGATTGCTTGGTTATCTGTAGTCTTAATAGCACCGAAAGCTTTGGCTTGGTTCAAATTGAAGCGATGAAAAACGGAGTGCCCGTTGTAGCCAGCAATCTACCAGGGGTGCGACAATCGGTCACGATGACAGGCATGGGGGAAGTTGTTCCGATTGGAGACTATGACGCTTTGGGTCAATCGATTAATCAAGTTTTGTCTAATAAAAAGAGTTATCAGCGAGATGCGACCTTGATTGGCGATACATTTAGCCCTGATCAAACGGCGGCCGAGTATCTAAAATTATTTAAAGCGTTGATCGCTGGCGTAAAGGGCAGCACGACCCCAGAACCAGGGCCGTATGAAAAACTACGCCAAATGCGAGATAATTGGAACAAGGCATAGGTTAAAGCTACCGATCAAGTAAAATTGATTGGCACTTATGTCCTCGCCCGTTTCACTCTCATTTTAGAAGCCCTTGTTAGTATGATGCTTCCTATTAGAACCCTACCCTCATATGCAACCAACCTCCGATTTGCTCTGGCAACACCTAAAAACTCTCCCTGCTTTTCGCGCGTTATTGCGCGCAGTTGAAGCCCGTTTTTATCATCAGTTTGACATCCCTGGCCCTATTTTAGATTTAGGCTGTGGTGATGGGGATTTTGCCAACCACACGTTTAATGAGTTTGGTCGCAAAATCGATGTTGGTTTCGACCCTTGGCTTCAACCACTCAAAAAATCAGTACAACACAACATTTACAAAGATGGGGCTTTGCAGGCGATGGGGGACGAAATGCCGTTCCCTTCAAACCATTTTGAAGCGGTATTGAGCAATTCTGTTTTAGAACACATTGCTGATATTACCCCGGTTCTGGTCGAAGCTGGGCGTGTGCTTAAACCGGGGGGCGTCTTCTTGATGACAATGCCCAATCACCGCTTTACCGAAATGTTGTGGGGGGCACAGTTTTTTGAAAAACGAGGAATGGGCGGTCTAGCCGAACGGTATCGGGGCTTTTTCAATTTTGTTTCTCGGCATCAGCATACTGAACCGGTTGAATGGTGGGCCGATCGCTTGGCCCAAGCTGGAATGGTTGTAGAACGTTGGGAATATTATTTTTCCCCGGCCGCCTTGCACACACTTGAATTTGGCCATATACAGGGGTTGCCTTCGCTCGTCACACATGCGTTTACCGGCAAATGGGTCGTTGCCCCGGTTCGTGAAAGTCTTGGGATAACTGATCGATGGGTGCGCCCTTACTATTTAGAACAAGCGAGTGAAGAAGGCTGCTATCAATTTATATTAGCGCGTAAGGTCAGTGACCAGCCGATTGAAACCCCGATATTGCCCGATGCTCGGCCGTTTGAGGTATTGCCTGACGGCAGTTTAAAGCAGGATGAAATATCAACCCAAATGCCAATGGTGCTCCCGGCCGGTGAGCACGCTACTTCTAGCATATTGGCTAACAACCCTGACTCGCTCGATCTCGATATAAATGTAGATGTAGATGTGCAAGAGGTAGATACAAATCGATTAAAACTGCCCGGCATTCCGGCTATAGCGGGTATCTTAGGCGGCTTTGTGCTATCACTTATCGCTATATTTTTAACCGACGGCCGGGGGACAGACCGGCCGTGGTTGGCTATTGTTTTTTGGCTGCTGTCGATCGGGTCAACCGGAGTCGGGCTGGCATGGTCACACGCAT
The DNA here is from genome assembly GCA_047638855.1 of Cellvibrionaceae bacterium. Classification (GTDB taxonomy): domain Bacteria; phylum Chloroflexota; class Anaerolineae; order Promineifilales; family Promineifilaceae; genus WTJY01. The sequence continues at coordinate 13,352 of JBLIMP010000025.1, forward strand.
CTTTTGAAACGGTAATCGCTAAAATCACACAGAAATTATCGTTTAATAACTTGTTAATCCCGACCGCCCTTTTTGTGGTTGCCTGGCTTATAAGAGGCTGGAGCTTAACCAGCCACCCATGGATTATCAGCGGTACAGAAGCTGCTATTGGGTTAGAAAAACTGTTGGCACTTAGCGGATTTCAACAAAACCCATTTGGGACGGATGCCCTCACTAATCCGCTGTTGCCTTACTTTTTAACCAGTTTTACAGAATTTTTCTTTGGTCCATCTGTGTTTGCTCTGCGCGTGCTTTCCCCTTTGGTGGGCGGCGCAACGGTGGTGCTTGTTTATCTTACCGGGCGCCGTTTTTGGGGTGAAGTGGCTGGGCTAGGCGCGGCCGTGTTGCTGCTGGGCAATCACACGCACATTCACTATAGCCGTTTGGGCTTAACCAATATATGGGACCCACTCTTGATTTTGGCGTCAACGGCACTGCTTGTGATCGCCTGGCAAAAACGAGGGAGGTTGACGTGGCTTGCGGCCGGGTTGGTTAGCGGGTTAAGTTTCTACTTCTACACGGCCGGTCATTTGCTTCCGGCCGTCATCCCGCTGTTGTTCATGACCTTGCTGTTTACAGATGAATTCCGCAAGGTTTTAGCACCTGTCGATGAGGCCAATTCAAGCCATTCATTGCGCAAAACATTACGCTCAGCCGGTGCCGCAGCGATATTGAGTGTGATTGTTATTTTGCCTTTATTGGCACATTATAATCGCACCCCCGGCCGTTTTACGGACCGACTGGTTAGCCAAGGTGTCGCCCAAACAAATTGGATTGAATATCAAGGCGCAGTGACGGGACTATCGCCAGCGGCCGTTTGGCGTGGGCAAATTCTCGACTCTTTGTCGATCTTGTCCTTATCGTCTGTCCCTGATCTTTCAGCCTACTACGGTAGCCAATTGGGACTCATGTCGTTGGTACCAACCCTTCTATTTTTAATCGGATTGATCTTAATTATCATGCAAGGATTGCGGGCTGAGAACCAAATGGTGCTTTGGGCACTTGTGATTTTGATTTTGGGAGCAGGAGTGATACTCCTCAATCCGCCCCAATCTCACCGCTATTTGGTCTTGTTGCCTTTTACCACACTCCTTGCTGGAGTTGCACTCCAACGTTTGGCTGATGCTTATCAGCGTAAGCTGGCAGTGGATCACCAAAAATGGCTTATGATTGCGGTTGTTGTGATTGCAGCTTTGTCGGTGACCCCAGACCTGCGTTACTACTTTGGCACCTGGCCGCAAGACAGCCGGTTCACAGATCGCAACACAGAAGTCGCATTTGAGATCGCTACTTATCTTAACGACCTACCGGAAAATAGTTGGGTTTATCTGCAAACAGATCCGATGCTTAATTCTAGCTTTCCGACAATTGGCTACCTGGCCCCACACTTTCGGCGGGGAGAAAATTTAACCGATTTGCTCTTTTTAGACGTAGTGGCTCCAGAGCTGTCGCCACAAGGGAAAACGGCATTTATTGTGTTGCCAGAACGTGCACAGGAGCTTGAACGGTTGCGTGCAAGTTTTCCAAGTGGGCAAACGGCCGAAGTTTCAGGCTTTTTTGCGGATCCGCTGTTTACGGTTTTTGAAGTAGAAAAGTAAGCAGACTTAATTTCGGGCAAGCGATAAAAGGGCGCGGGGCTGACGTGTTTCTGATCTTAGGCTATTGGCTTTGTCGGATTTCTAGAAGGGACATTTCTTGAATAGGCAGATTGTCGGTTTGTGCTTTTCAGAGGAAAATGGAAACAATCTATTTAAGCCAGTCATACTCGGAAGGAATTTGAAATGAACCAACGTTTTCTGATCTTGTCATTTGTGGTCGGTCTTGGCGTAGCCATCACTCTTTTATTTGGTTTCCGGGACCGTGGTTTTGCGCAGACGGAAACCCCGACGCCTGTTCTACCCTCTTCCCCCGCTCCAATTGTCATCCCTGCTTTTTCGCTCGACGCGACTAACGGCCCTGCTATAACGCATGGGCCAGTTTCGGGCGAAGTGACGGCCGAGTCAGCTGTTGTATGGGTTCGAGGCAATATAAGTGGCACGGTCACTTTCAGCATTTCTGCGGCCGATTCTGCCTCTGACAACGCAGATACAGATCAAGGGTCGGCTATTACCATAAATGATGTTTCTGTTGATATTTCCGAATCTGGTGACTACATCGGCGAAGTGGTTGTGAATAGTCTAGAAGCAGCAACCACTTATGTTTATCAAGCTGTGCTAACGGCAAATAATGAGAAAAGCGAGCTGGTGCAAGGGGTGTTTACAACCGCCCCGGCCGCAGATGTGGCGGCCCCATTTAGCTTTGTTTTTGGCTCGTGCTTAGGTGGCCAAGGTTTTTGCCGAGACCCGGAAACCGGCTGGTATATTTTTGAAACGATGCTGTCCCAATCGCCCGACTTTTTCTTGATTACGGGTGATAGTGTGTATGTCGATAGCGCCTGTGCAGTGCCCCAAAACGTGAGCGGAGCCGAAGAGCCTGCTAACGATCTTGACAGCTATCGCAATCGCTATCGTTACCATCTAGCTGATCCGCACTACGCTACATTTTTGGCGCAAACGCCAGTCTATGTCACTTGGGATGATCATGAAGTGCAAGATGATTTTGGTGGACCAGAGCTGAGTAAAACCAATGCTCAGCAGTTTGCCGAAGGGACACAAGCCTTTTACGAGTACTGGCCTTTACCAGACACGGCCGCAGACAATCCTATCTATCGATCCTTTTCCTATGGTGCTCATGCCGAAATTATTTTGCTCGATACCCGCTCTTATCGTGATCCTAACGTCAATTGGGACCCGCATCCGGTAAACATTACCCCTAAAACGATGTTAGGTGAGACACAATTTACTTGGTTGCAAGAGACGCTGAGCAGTGCTGATGGTACTTGGAAATTCATTGTCACAAGTACGCCACTTTCCTACCCTACCGGTTTTCCACAACCTCAGGTAGACGGCCGGGATGGCTGGGCGAATTACACTGAAAAATCAGGCTATGAAACAGAGTTGATGGCACTTATCTTTTATATTGAAAGCCATCAGATCGAAAATGTCGTCTTTTTGACCGGTGACACCCATTGGCCATTTGCCTTGAGCTATGACCCAGATCGAGATGGCGAAACGAACTTTTATGAATTTGGCTCCAGCCCACTCAGTGCTATCGTCTTACCGCCAGTACAAAAACCAGACCCTACTTTTAACCCGACCGTGCTGTATGCTGAGGGGGAATTTTTGGGGACATTATTCAACTTTGGACATATTACGGTGGATGATACGGGCGATCTGACTTTCCGCGTTATAGACAGAGACGGGGTCGAAAAGTATGCAGTGACTGTGGAGCCAAAACTGCCAGAAGTTACCGATTAGGAATAACCTGATAGTAGCGGCTGTTTCGTAAAAAATGCATCTATGAATGTGGTGAATGCTGTCAGATTTTATTTGCAGAATATAATAGAGTTGTTCCCCAACAAGAAATTCAAACAATTTTGACAGGATTTACAAGATAAGCAGGATCATATTCACCCTGTTTAGCCTGTTAAAAAATTATTCAGGAACAAGCTGTTCCAAACTAAAGACTATCACTATAAAAGGGATATAAGACGATGATATCAGTTAAAGGAAAATGGGCGCTTATTACGGGTGCGAGTCGTGGAATCGGTTATCTTGCCGCAATCGCAATGGCAGAACAAGGATGTAACTTGGTTTTGCATAGCCGTACCCTGGCCCATACAGAAAAGGTGATTGAAGAGGTCAAAGCACTGGGTGTACAGGCCTATCATGTTCAGGCAGAGCTTGTAAATCACTTAGAGGTTGTGGCGATGCTAGATGAAATTGAAGCGAAAGGGACGAGTATTGATATTGTTTTGAACAATGCGGCCGTCCAAGTCCCTTATCAACAGGATTATTGGAACACCCCTGTTGATGATTTTGATTTAAGCTTTCGGATCAATTTTACAGCGATAACCACCATTTGTTACCGTCTGATTCCTAAAATGATCGAACGGGGTTTCGGCCGAGTAATCAACACGACCAGCGGAATCAAAGACCAGCCTGAACAGGCCGCATATTCAGCGAGCAAAGCAGCACTTGATAAATTCACCATCGATCTAGGGACGAAGCTTGAAGGCACCAACGTATTAATTAACCTGACTGATCCCGGCTGGTGTCGTACTGATTTAGGTGGGCCGCAGGCTCCGAATCCACCCGAAAATAGTATTCCGGGTGTTGTGGTTGGTGCTTTTGTTAATGACACAAAGAGCGGCCGCCTGCTTAACGCATCCTATTTTATCGGGATGTCTTTAGAAGATGCCGTCAAAAAAGCTGAGACGCTAGAAAAATAAATTTTGAGGTGTTGGAGGTATTCTTGGAGGTATTCATGAAAGACGACAAAATAGTTCAAGCGGTAAAGCGTTGGTTGGATGCCTTTGTTGTGGGCATGAACCTGTGCCCCTTTGCCAAACGAGAGCTTGCTCAGAACCGAGTGCGTTTTGCCGTCACCCGTGTGAAAACGGTAGAGCATTTGCTGTTAGCCTTGCAAGTAGAGTGTCAACGGCTGAATCAGAACCCATCTATCGAAACGACAATCCTAATCCATCCAAACGTCCTGTCTGATTTTTATGATTACAATCAATTTTTAGGTTACGCCGATCTGCTGTTGGAGCAAATGGGTCTTGAAGGGGTCTATCAAATTGCTAGTTTTCATCCAGACTATCAATTTGCTGGCACAGAAGCAGAAAATTATTCAAATCGATCCCCTTATCCACTTTTGCACCTCTTGCGAGAAGATAGTGTTGCCAAAGCCATCGACGGGTACCCCGATGTGGATCAAATTCCAATTCGTAATATGCAACTCATGAATCAGCTTGGTGTAGATGAGCTGAAAAGACTTCTACGCGTATGTGTTGATAGTGAGTGATGTGCTTTTAGGATGAAAACAATTTTTTTTCGATAACAATTAATAGATTTAGGAGAAACAATATGGAATGGAACGTATATCTTTCTGGCGAAATCCACAGTGACTGGCGACAACAAATAAAAGATGGCTGTGAAGAACACGATCTCTCTGTGACATTCACATCGGCCGTGACTGACCACGACGCCAGCGATGCGGCCGGAGACTTGCTGGGGGCCGAAGACAAACAGTTTTGGCGCGATCATAAATCTGCCAAAGTGAATGCGATACGCACACGCACCCTCATCGAGAACTGTGATGTCGCCGTCATTCGTTTTGGCGACAAATACAAACAGTGGAATGCTGCATTTGATGCCGGTTATTGCGCCGCCATGGACACCCCCTACATTACCTTGCATACTGAAGATTTAACCCATCCTCTAAAAGAGGTTGATGCTTCAGCCTTAGCATGGGCCACAACCCCAGAGCAAGTGATCGAAATACTTAAATACGTTATCGCCAAAGATTAAGAGCTGAAATAAGAGGTTGCCAGATCGGCCGCTTTTACCGATTTGGCAAGTTTCAATCAAGGGCTACCCGATCAGTGATAAACTTAGTGGGTGGATTTTAGCCAAGTCAAAAAACACCTCCCCCATCTTCTTTTACTCGCCATCATGCTAGTTGGAGCGGTCTTTCGCTTTGGTTGGGCCGGTACCCACTCCTATAGCTTTGATGAAGCGCGAGTGAGTATGATCGCCCTGAAAATGGTGTTTGACGGAGAGTTTGCTCGCCTGGGAATGCAATCCTCCGTAGGGGTACCAAACTTTCCGGCCACCGTATGGCTGTACGCCATTCCATACGCCATCTTTGGGGCCAATGTCCAGATGGCGACATGGTTTACCGGTTTTGTTGCGCTACTCGCCATCCCGGCCGTGTATACCTTCGGCCGTCTGCGCTGGGGGGTGTGGGGCGGACTTTCAGCCGCATTGTTGTTCAGCCTTTCCCCCTACATGCTCGTCTACGGCCGGAACATTTGGAGCCAAAACTTTTTAGCTCCACTGACTGTTTTTTGGTTACTAACCGGTTATAAAGGCATTTTGCCCCTTCTCAAAAACCCTTCCAAACAAACCGAGGGTACCCACAAGGGGCACGCCTACAAGCACCGCCTGCCTAAAGACCAAAACCACCCACCACCGACCACCGGTTACTGGTCACTGGTCACTTTCATATTCCTCGGCGGTTTTATCGGCCAAGTTCACATTGCAGGACTCGCCTTTGCATTGCCCACCGCCTATCTCTTCTTGCGTTTTCGGCTGTGGCGCAAAATTATCCCCGTGCTGATTGGCGGGATGGCGGCCGTGCTCGCCGCCTTTCCTGCGTTGTATACCATCTGGCGTTTTGGAGATGGGGCGCGGGCTGATCTGAATGTCGCTTTGGCTGAGCCATCGATTTGGCATCATAACGTGTGGCGTTTAATCATTGATCTGCCCTTAAACTTAGGCTGGGAATTCCATTGGCTGGGGCAAAACTGGGAATGGTCGGGAAGCTTGGCCCTTTTTGCGCAACTGAGCATGATTGCGCTCGCCATCTTTTTAATTGTTGGGATCGGTTTAGCCGTTAAACAAACGGCTGATTGGTTTCAGAGCAAGGTGGATCCGGCCGACAGTCTGTGGCTCAACCTGGTGTTAGGCGCTTTGCTTGCGACCCCGTTGCTATTTTGGTATTCCGGTTCAGATGTTGCCATTCACTATTTATTACCCGCATTTCCGGCCGGAATCCTGCTCATTGCCGGGGCCGCAAAGTTTGAACGAACAGCTCCCATTGTTTTTGCCATTGTCTGCGCTATCTCGCTTGGGTATGCAACCCAACTGACCCAAGGACTCAACTTGATCTCAAAGCAGCTGGCTCCTGGCGGGATGGGAACCCCGCTCGCTTACCCTCAAGCCGCTCTTGAAACAGCACTCAACCGGACCAATTCAGCCATTGTTGTGGCACACAGCGATCAAATCGAATTTGAAGGGGACCCCGCCACCTTTTATGTGTTGGGGTATGAACATGATGTACGCCTAGTAGATGGCCGCTCATCGCTCATTGTTCCGGCTGAGCCTGTGCGCCAGCTTTTCACTTTTGACTTTGTACCCGCTTGGTCGATGGCCCTGGAATTAAGCGAGGGTTCTTGGACGGGCGAATCCGCTCGTCGAATGGGCGAACCCCCTTATCCGCTACTTGAACTTTCGGCCGACCAGCTTACCGACTTTGTGATGCTTGATGACGCGGTTGCGCTGGCTAATGGGGCCACTCTAGTTGGCTATCGTTTAAACAAACTATCCGACACAGAGCTACAATTTGTTACTCGTTGGACCATTGCGGCTGACAGTGACGGAACACACACACAGCAGTTTAATCATTTATATATCGAGGGGGCTGAAGGAACCGAAGGCGACTCAGCTGTAATTGAGCTATTCGACGTGAGGGATATTTACACATCTTCTAGAGCCTGGCGGGATGGTGATACACTCATCACATGGGCGACATTTACTGTGCCAGAAGGCACGCCGATTTATATTCACACCGGTATGTACACTTTGCCCACTGTTGAACGCATCCCAAAGCTGGGGGAATACGATGACCCGTTGTTCCCCATTCAAATTGATTTGGAGTAGGGGCTATGTCATTTTTGTAACCAAAAATGGCTCGCCCCATGATTAAATTATGTTAAACCCAAAATCAGAGCCAAGAAATTAGCGTAATGTATCGCATTTTTTCACAATCATTTTTCGGGTCATTTCTCCGGTCATTTTGGCTACCGCTTGTGCCAGGATTGGTTTTGATTACCCCATTTTTAAGCTGGGACAGCGTCGCCTGCACCCACGATGGCCATCTGCACTACCATCGAGTTACCGCCCTTAAAATCGCTTGGCAAAACGGACTCTATTTCCCACGCTGGGTACCTGATTTAGCCTTTGGCTATGGCTTTCCCTTTTTCATGTATCGGGAATCTGTCCCGCTTTATCTCACCCTTTTCCCTCATTTGGCCGGTTTGCCTTTGCCTGCGGCCGAAAATCTCTTTTATGCTGCCTGCATTTTGTTTGGCGGGGTGTTTACCTATTTATGGGTGCGTGATTTGGCTGGATTGGTTCCGGCCGTCGTTTCATCTGTTGCTTATATGGCCGCGCCCTATATTCTGATTGATGCGCTTGTTCGAGGGAACAGCCCAGAATCTATGGCATTGGCGATGGTGCCGTTGCTGATGTGGAGCGGCCGAAGGTTGATGATTTCCGGCCGACGTCGTTGGTTTGCCACCTTTGTTCTTAGCTTTGCCATTTTTAGCCTCAGTCACAATATTTCCCTCCTGATTTATACCCCTGTCATATTTTTGTATATGGCCATGGTTGGCTGGTTGTCTAAGCTCGACTGGAAGCTTTTGGCGTGGCGTTTGATTCCTGCATTTGCTATCGCTTTAGGCATGACCGCTTGGTACGTTGGCTCTGCGTTGCTTGAAATGGATGCAGTGACTTTGTCATTGACGACCTCAAACCGAAACAATAGCTTTGCGTTCAATTGGGCGACAGTGAGTGAGATTTTTGCCCAAGTGCCACTGTCTGACCCTCATTTGCAAAATCCCCCTTTGCCCATTCGGTTGGGCTGGATGCCTTCTGTGCTGGCTCTTGTCGGTGTGTTGCGGGTGTTTTTGGGTCGGGGTCGAAGGGGGCGGGAAGTACTTGCTTTCTTCGGAGCCAAGTTGGGTCCGCCCCCTTCGCCCCCTACGGCCTGTGTTTCCACAATAGAATTGCGCTGGCACACTGGGCTGATGGTTGCGGCCGTTTTTGTCTTTGTTTTCATGTCACTCGAACCATCAAATTGGCTCTGGTCGAATCTGCCGTTGATTAAATTTGTGCAGTTTCCGTGGCGGTTTATCGGCCGTGCGGCGTTGCCATTGGCCGTTTTGGCCGGATTAGCTTTTGTAGAGGTCGACACCACCGGTGAGCAAGCCGGTTCGAAGAGCACAGGTGCATTCCGGTGGCGTCGACCCCTACGGGTGATTTTGCCGGTTTTGGCCGTGAGTTTACTGGTTTTAGAAGCGGTCCCCTATCTCTATACCCGTGAATGTCGTGAAAACGGTTACCCGACCGTACTCGATATTTTCGAGTATGAGCATAACACCGGCATGGTTGGGGTTGATCCGGTGGGTGGGTATTTTCCGGTGACGGTGGCGGTGCGCCCCAACGAAACCCCGCTTGAAGCCGATTATGCGGCCGGACGTGCGCCCCAACGTTTTGACACGACACAGTTGCCAGAAACCGCTCGCTTGATTTCGGTCAACTACGGCAATAACCGAGCTACGATCCAGCTCAGCGCAGCTGAGCCATTTACCGGCCGTTATTTGACATTTGCTTATCCGGGCTGGAAAGTGACGGCTGACGGCCAGCGACTCAACATCGTTCCGTCTAATCCCGAAGGGCTGATTACCTTCCAGGTTCCGGCCGGAACCCAAACGTTAGAAATTTGGTTTGGCCTCACCCCGTTTCGGACCGTGCTGCTCGTGATTAGCGGACTAGCTGCATTATGCTTTTTCGCCATGTGCTTGCCACGCTGGGAACCGCATAATCCCCCTTTTCTGCATTTAACCGGGATTGGGACCCTTCCGGTTTCTAGCGTGAGCAAGAGCGATTATTCATATTTGCCATTACAAGCGATTGTTTTAGGCGGTTTGGTTCTGGTGGGTGGTAAATTCTTGCTCATCGACAATCAACTGACCCCATTGCACAACACATCTGCCCCAAAAGCGACTGTACCGGCCGACTTAACGGCGGGCGAATTGAACTTTGTCGGTTATCAGGTAGATCGTACAGCGGCTGAATCTGGTGGCATTTTTAATATTGACATCGGGTTACAGACCGCCGTGGTGCCGAAAAGCCGCTACCAAACCGGTATCCGACTGGTGGGGCCAGAGGGTCACACTTGGAGCCAAACGGATCTGCAACGGCCGCGTATTTATGAAGATCTTCCCTTTACGACCTATTGGCTGCCTGGCGATTGGGGATGGGATAGTTGGGAAATTTCGGTGTTGCCAGGGACGCCGCCGGGCAAATACGACATTGAACTGACTGTGTTTGATCG
>JBLIMP010000026.1:0-23389 GCA_047638855.1 Cellvibrionaceae bacterium
GATTATTGAAAAGATTTGATTAGCCCCTTTAAATATTGTATTTCGACTGGCGTAACCGAAACGCCTCCCGCCCCCCTTCAAGAATATTTTCTACCGGTTCTCGAATCGCTGGGTCATCAATCGAGCCTGCGCATTCAATCCAACCATGCTGCGCATCTGCTTTCATCAGCATGATCAACTCCGCATCACCCGATACCGGAATATTGGCATTATGAGTGGCGATAATAAACTGCCTCCGCTCTTTTTCGCGGCGCAAAGTCTGCACAATTTCGCTAAAAATAAAGGCATTATCAAGGTCATCTTCCGGTTGATCGATAATTAAGGGCGTATTTCGTTCTACCAAAATCAGTGACAAAATCGCCGTACACTTTTGACCGGTTGAAAGTCCGGCTACCCCGGCCGGAGGTGTCAGAGACCGATAGACTTCTCCTACCCGTAGCTGGATATCCGGCCGATCAGGAACATCAAACAGCTCTAGCTCAAACAGTCCCGCTTCATCGATTTGGATCAGCCGTTTGCGATAAGCCTCACTCACCCCAAACAGATGCTCAAGTGGTGAGAGTGTCTCGTCTAGCAATGCTGCCTCAGCCCGAATCGCTTGCGCCAGCTCAGGCGGGCTTTTCTTGGCTGCGACAATCGAATCAACTACTTTTTTGTTCACTCGTGCGTTATGCCGTTTAAACAGATCAATTAAAAACTCCGCATATCGTTCTTGGTTTCCATCACGGGTTAATTCAACCCGTACTGTGCCGGTCAAAAGCTGATTCAAGTCGGCCGCTTTTTGTTGTCGAATCTCAAACAACCTCTCTTGCCGCAGCTCATTTAACTGATCGAGCAGCGTTTGGCGTGCCTCTTTTAGCAGATTCAGACTCTTGTGCCGCTCAGATTGCTGACCGGCCAAGGTTTCAAGTGCCGTCTGTTTTTCCTGAAGGTCAAAATAGCGCTCAATGCTCAAGCTATTCCCGTGTTGTTTCAAAAGCTCACGGTACCCTTGTTCCGATTGGTTGTAATCAGCTTGCCAAGCCGTGCGTTCATCGGCCGCTTGTTCCCATGTGGCACCTATTTGTTGCTGTAGCTGCACCCTTGTTTTTTCGATCAGCTTATCGATGTTTGCTAAAGATTGGCGGCTTGCGGGGAATGGCTCGGCCGATTCCAACCCATCTTTCTTAAGCTTAAGCGAAACAGAGTTGAGTTGAGCCAGTCGGTTTTCAATTTCAGCTTCTAGTTGACTCAAAACCACCTTTTCTTGTTCAAGCCCCTTTTTGTGCTGTAATTGATCCAGCGTCGCATCTTTTTCAAGCCGCTGAATTTCGAGCTTGATCGCAGGCAAATCAGCCAGCGATTGTTCATGATCAGCCATTTCGTCATCTAACCACATCATCTGCTGGGCGTTTGCTTCTAGCTGGCGGGTCAGATCGCTTTCTTCACGCCTAATCTCTCGCAATGGCTCTGCGATGTAGGAATCGAGCAGGTTGAGCTGAAACTCGATGTCGTTGGCGATTTCATACACCTCTTTTTGCCCGTAAATCTCTAGTGGCAATCCATCGGGGATCAGGTTTTTTGGGGGAATATCGATCTGTTGACCAGACTCGGCCGCAAATACTTGAGGAGGTTTTCCAACGTCACGACGAATTTCAAACATCATCCCTTCGGCCGTTTCATACCACGCCTTGACCCGTGCACCGGCCGGAAGCGTGACCCCAATGGCCTGTTGGGATTGCCCGCGCGTTTGGGCCGTTTTCCCCTCAACATCAAAAACAAATCGAAGGGCTTCAAGCAAGCTTGACTTGCCCGTCCCCCGGCCGCCAATGACCGTATTGAGGTTCTGGTTGAGATGTACCATAAACGGCTCTGCTGGTTCACGGCCGGACAAAAACCCATTTTCAACCGTTACCCCAATGATCTTGGCATATTTCTCATCGACATGATCCCCATCTAGCCGAATGCGTGAATCGTGGTCAATAAACGCATGGCGCAAGGCGCTGATCATATTCACGCCGGTGTGACTCAGCCGTACACGACAGCCATTCTCACCGATAGATTTACGTTCTTTTGTGTCAGTTTGGCCAATTCCACGGCCGTCAGAGCTGTTTAAGCAAGCGATAGAGCGGTTTCCATAAGCGTCCATTTTTCCGGTAATTAACTGCTTGTTAAACCCTTTCAACCTTGATTTAGAACCTGGGATTTCAATTGCGATTAGATTGGGATCTTCCCAAGCCATGACCCGGCTTTCCCCTTCAAGTTCATGCAGCAACCCGTTTTTGCGTGTGACGTGGGCCGCAATGGCGATGCCGGGTAGTCCGTCGTCGGCCGTGGTAATTTTTTGTGTTAGGTCGGTGCAACTGTTTTTGGTCAAACGTGGATGGCCGCTGTGATCGAAACGATTTTTTGGTGTTAGCCCGACAGAAGAGATGAAGTGGTCGATTTCGGCCGGTTTCGTTTCTGGGCCAAATAGTGCAAGATAGTGGACCTGCCTTTTCCCTTCATTGGCCCCCAACTCAACCCCCGGTAAAACCGCTAACCCGATCTCTCGACCCGCTTTTTGGATCAAGCCGGTCCATTCAATCGTATTGTGATCGGTGACGCCGATAATGTCTAGCCCCTGTTCTTCTTTGGCAAATCGGACATATTCGCGAGCAAATGTCTCTTTTTCTTGCTCTGTAATGAGGGAAAAGTTTCTACAGTGAAACGACCGATCGGCCGGGGTGTGGTTGTGTAGGTCAATGCGATAAAAGCGCGCACCGTTTGATAATTTCTGAATCTGGGTTAGGTCTAAATTCACGAAAAAACTCCTCTAAATTCGATTTGTTTATGAAGATGCGAACGTTATCATTTTAGCACAAATGTTCTAAAATTAAAAACCAAGATCCTCACGCTGATTTAGGGTTTCAAGCAAAACTTTTCGTCATTTATCATCGATGAAAACCAGCTGCCCATCGGCCGAATCAATGACGAGAATATCTCCATCCAATACCAGCGTATGCGACCCAGTCAACACGGCCGTAAAGCTGTTTTCAAGCGATAGGGCAGAATCTAAACAACCAACTCGTGTTTGTGCAATCGGGCCGCTTAACTCAAATCGGCCGTCTCGTCCCAACTTCCATCCCGCCTGATAATTGCTACAGCCAGAATGACCCCCAATTAAAAGATCGCGAAATTCCAGCGACAAGTCAGCTCCACTGTTGATTGGCAAAATTTCGTTATTTTGGAGCAGCTTGGTTAACTTCCACTTTGTCCCCACAAGGTCAGACTTGCGTACTGAATCGCGTGAGCTGCTGGTCTGACATGCCGCTGTGATACTGCTAATGATGAGGATTGTAAGCAGGAATAAAACCGGTTTCAATTTCATCAGGTTGCCTTCCTAAAGGGATAAAGGGTGAGGGGGAAAGGATAAAGAAAAGGATAAAGGATGGCTTAGTATCTCAAACTGTAGGTTGTATGTAGGCCCTCTTTGAGAAATTCTTTACGGATGGCTAAATACGGGCCGCCAAGCTCACAGATATTCGCAAACATGAAAGTAACGTCTGTGAATATCTGTGTGAGCTTGCGGCAAGAATGCTTAAACAAAGCCCAGGTCGATAGCTTTAGTGAACCTCAACAGGGTCCTTAATTGCGCCCCGTTCAGCCAACGGTTTATCATAGCCTGCATCCCAATTTTCAGGGGACGAGGTTTTTGTGATCTTAATGGCCGTATTTTTGTAGTCTGGAATTTTCGCCCGGCCGTCAACCTTGTCAAGCGTTAGCTGATTGGCTGCTGCCTCTGCAAAGTGGAAGGGCAAGAACACGGTGTTCACTGGCGAACGGCCGGTGACCATCACGCGCACCTTGACGCTACCCCGACGAGAAGCTAATTCAACCCAATCGTCTGTTTGAATGTCAAGCCGCTCTGCATCGGTCGGATGCATTTCACAGACCGCTTCTGGGTACACATCTTCAAGCCGTGATCGGCCGGTCATTGTTGCGCCTGACCAATGGTACAAAACCCGGCCGGTGCTCAAGTTGAACGGATACTCTGGGTCAGGCTGTTCTGACTCAGTGCCATACTCAACTTCCCAGAACTTGCCTCTGCCACGTGGGAATCCGTCTGCAAATAGGAATGGCGTTCCAGGATGATCAAAGCTTGGACAAGGCCAGTGGACCCCGCCTTCTCGCTCTAAACGTGCATAATCGATGCCAAAGAAATCAGGGGTCAATGCCCGCATTTCTTCCCAAATTTCTTCGGCCGATTCAAAGTTAAACCCATGATTGAGTTCAAGTCCTAAGCGTTGCTCAATTCGGCGGCCTAAATCGCTGAGAATATCCCAATCTGCACGTGAATTACCAACCGGTGGTACGGCCGCACGGCAGCGTTGAATCCGACGGTCTGTATTCGTAAACGTGCCATCTTTTTCTGCAAAGCTGGTTGCTGGCAAGATCACATCTGCCATTTCACCCGTTTCATTGATGAAAATATCTTGGCAAACCAAGAACTCTAATTTTTCTAGCGCATGACGGGCGTGGTTTTGATTTGGCTCACTCATCATCGGATTTTCGCCTAACACGAACATCCCTTTGACGCGCAAATCATACGCATGATCAACCATTTCAGTCGCGGTTAAGCCTGGGGTTGGATTCAGATTTGTTCCCCAATGTTCTTCAAATTTAAGCTGTGATTTTTCATCAGCCACACCTTGATACGCGGTGTAAACATTTGGCAATCCGCCAGAATCTGAGCACCCTTGAACATTGTTTTGCCCACGCAATGGGTTTAGCCCTGTACCAGCTTTGCCAACGTGACCGCACATCATCGCCAAGTTGACCAGCGAAAGTGTATTGTCTGTGCCATGTGTCGATTGGCTGATCCCCATCCCCCAATAAATCGAGGCCTTTTTGGCGTTGGCATACATGCGGGCCGCATCAATAATCGATTGGGCCGGTACACCACTGACGCTTTCAGCCCATTCTGGGGTGTATTTTTCGAGTGATTCGATGTATTCGCTAAATCCCTCTGTCCGATCTTTGATAAAGTCAGGGTCATACAGTTTTTCTTTCACAACCACATGCGCCATTGCTTGGAAAACCGCCACATCAGTTCCAGGATTTTGTTGCAAATAGTGGGTTGCGAAATTGGTCATGCCGATGCGTCGAGGGTCAACGACGATTAGCTTGGCGCCATTCTTACGCACAGCCCGTTTTAAGAAGTTGGCGATTACAGGATGGGTTTCGGTTGTGTTTGAGCCGGTTACTATGAAAACGTCCAAATCTTCCATTTCGGCAATTGAATTCGACATAGCTGATGAACCAATCGAAAGTTGAAGGCCGGTGACTGAACCCGCATGACATAAACGTGCGCAATGATCGACGTTGTTTGTCTTGATTAGCGCACGTACAACTTTTTGAAAGACGTAATTGTCTTCATTGGTCGCCTTTGCGCTGGCATAGGTCGCAATGGCGTCCCCACCATGACTTTTTGTAATGCGACTGAGTTCATCTGCGACAAAATCAAGTGCTTCATCCCAAGAGGCTTCGCGCCAAACCGGTTTGGCCGAACGTCCTTCTTCGCGATTCACACGAATGAGTGGATTTTTTACCCGGCCGGGATGCTTTACATAGTCAGTTCCAAAACGCCCTTTTACACACAGCATCCCGAAGTTGGGAGCCGCTTCGAATGGGGCTTCGACTGAATAGATATAATCGTCTTTGACGTTTAGATTTAATTGGCAACCCACCCCGCAATAGGGACAGGTTGTGCGTACTGTGCGATCTGGAGTAATCATGGTTAAGAAGGATAGAGATAGAGACAAGAGGTAGAGAAAGCAACCCGTGAAAATATCTACTATTTGTTGAGCGGATATCTATCCGCTTTACAATTTTGATTATTAATTTTTTTTAAGCCTGTAAATTTTGGTTGACGAACAACCAAAAACTGACTACTGGTTACTGAAAACCGACTACTTTTTCGGTTTCCGTTTACGCCGTGTTGCATCAAAAATCGAATCGGGATCGTATCCTTCTTCGAGCATTGCTTGACGTTTTGGTTTGAGTGCGCCGGTCGGGCAAACGCCCACACATTGTCCGCAGAAAACGCAGCTAGTGTCCATCATACCTTCATCCTGGAAGGTGGCGATGGAGGTGTCAAAGCCGCGGCCGTTGAAGCTGAGCGCAAAGGTGAACTGGGCATCTTCGGCACATACTTGGACGCAACGCCAACAGTTGACGCATTGACTATAGTCGCGCAAGAAAAACGGATTGTCGTCCATGACTTCAAATTCGCGCTGTTTTGACCCTTCGGGGAAACGGGCTGAATCGACGCTGTATTCAGCCATCATCTCTTGGATTTCGGGTGCTTCGCTCAAGTCAACGGTTGATGCCAACATCTCTAGGATGGTGCGTCGGCCGCGTTTGACATCTTCACTTTGCGTTTCGATTTCCATCCCTTGGCCACATTGGGAGACACAAGCGGCCGATTGTACGCGGCCGCCGCTGTCTACTGAACAAACGCGGCATAAGCCATTGCCTGTTAGATGTTCATGATAGCAAATGACAGGAATATCGATGTCAATCGTTTTGGCGGCATCGAGAATCGTTGTGCCTTGAGGTACAGTGACCTCTTGGCCGTCGATGGTTAGAGTTACGTTTTCGCTCATAAGTGTTCCTTTAACGGAATATTTTCCGTAGGATTGGTTTCAATAATGCGATTTGGATGAGTATACACCCGCATTCGATCTTGGCGCAGATAGCCAATTAACGTGATGTTCCAGCTGTCAGCCAAAGCAACTGACAAACTAGTGGGGCTGGTACGAGACAGCACAATGGGTGTTCCAAGGACACGCGCTTTGTTCGCCATTTCGCTCGAAATCCGGCCGCTACTCAGCAGAATATGCCCGCTGGTTTCAACCCCTTGTTTTAGAGCCAAACCACGCAATTTGTCGATACAGTTATGGCGGCCGATGTCTTCGACCTGCAAAATAATTTTGTCTGGCGTTGCAAGGGCGGCCGTATGGATTCCACGTGATCTATGATAAATTGTGGCCCCTAAATGCATTTGGCGCATCAGCCCTGATACTTGTTGCTGTGTGACTGAAAATGTCTCATCAACTTCAAGCGGAGGGTGCTTTTCAGACAGATCATCAAACGTAATGCCCGCACCGCATCCGGCCGTAATAATCGACTTTTCCGGCTTTTTAATAGATGTGTCGTGTAGCCATACATCTGCACACAAACCCTTTTTAGCCATGTGGACATGATGCACATCCGACATCCCTTGAATGATGCCCTCGTTTGCCAGAAATCCCAGCGCCAGCAAATCTAAATCCTGCGGCGAACACATAAAACTACCGATTTCCTCCCCGTTGAGCGAAATGCACGCAAGGGATTCATCGACAATCTCACCTTCAATTTCTTGAGGTTGGCTGCCGTTGAAACTACGGTAGTGGGTGGGACGAGTTCCGTTCATTTGTATGGGGAGCGAGGAGCGGGGTGCGACACCAATGCGTATCATTTGCCAACTATTTCACTAGATTGGCTAACGGGACTTAAGGTGTCGCTACACGCTTCTCGCTACTTGCCCCCTTCTAAAATTTCCGGCCAAAGCTCGATTGCACTTATGACGGCTGATCCGGCCGTTTGCCCCAAGCCGCATAATGATGTTTCAGTCATTGTAAAACCGACATCGAGCAAGATCTGCTTATCGGTCGCTTGCGGTCCTGTTCCAGTCGCTGTTTCTTTGCCAGGATGGGCGATTCGGTCGAGAATTTCCATCTGGCGTTGTGAGCCAAGCTGGCAAGGGAAACACTTTCCACAGCTTTCATGGGCAAAGAAGCGGGCCAATTCATACATGGCTCGCCGGATATTTGCGTCCTCATCAAAAACCATGAAAACACCGGAGCCAAGCGGGAAGTCGCCCTCACGAGAACCTTCATAGGTTAGAGGGAAGTCGAGCTTGCTGTCGTCTATAAAAATCCCAGCCGCGCCACCCATCAGAACTGTTTTGAGGCTTTTACCCCCGACAACACCACCCGCCATTGCGAGCAGTTCTCGGCCGGTTGCACCAAATGGCAATTCATAAATCCCTGGCTTTTCGACTTGACCGCTGACGCAGTAAAGCTTCATTCCGGGCGATTGTTCTGTGCCGTAGCTGCGCCATTTGTCTACACCCATATTTAGAGCGTGCAGCATAGCAACCAGTGTCTCAACATTGTTGGCAGAGGTAGGTTTGTAGAAAAGACCATTGGTGGTTGGGAAAGGGGGCTTGATGCGTGGGAAGCCTCGCTTCCCTTCGATCGCTTCGAAGAGGGCGGTTTCCTCACCGCAAATATAAGCTCCGGCACCTAGCCGTATTTCGATATCGAAATGGAAGCCGGTTTTTCCGTTGATGTTCTTGCCTAACTTGCCAGCTTTTCGGGCTTCATCGACCGCATTGTTTAACCTAGCGAAACTGCGTGGGTATTCGCCTCGAACGAAAATCCATCCGTTTTCTGCACCTACGCCATAACCGGCAATCGTCATCGCCTCGACGAGGGCAAAAGGATCTTCTTCCATTAAACAGCGGTCTTTGAATGTCCCTGGTTCGCTTTCGTCAGCATTGACGACCACATGTTTTTCAGACGCTGCCCCTGGAGCACCACGTGTGAAGAGCCATTTCCGGCCGAGTGGGAACATCGCCCCGCCTCGTCCTAAAATGCCAAATGATTCAACCGTTTTAATTAGATCTTCAGGCGTCTGTATCAACGCTTTGTCAAGCCCGATATAACCACCCGTTGCCAAGTAGTCTGCGATGCTGGTTGGGTCTATTTTGCCAACACGTTTTAATAGATGGCGCTCTTCGCCATATGGGATCGCATTTGGCTCTGGATAGCTGCCGTCTAGGAATGCATCAATCACTTCAGGGGCTGCGGTTAGATTTCCGGCCGGTTTGTCCCCATTTAGGGCAACGGGTGCAAATTCACACATGCCTAAACACGGAACTTTCTCAAATGTGATTGAGCGATCAGCGGACGTTTCTCCATGTTTTAAACCTAGCTTGTCCTGGAGCGCTGCGATCACCGCATCTGAACCGCCAAGTGAACAGGCGGGGTCTTCACATACCCGAATGATCTGTTTGGCAGTGGGTTCGCTGTAAAACATCGAGTAAAACTCGATGACCCCATGGATGTCGGCTAGCGGCACACGTAGGACGATGCTGATCGCTTCTTGAACTTCGCGTGGCAGCCAACCGTAAAGCTCTTGAGCTTTGTGTAAGGCGGGTAATAGCATCTGTCGTCCGCGTGGAGCAACATCATTTAAATATGTTTGAAATGGGGCTAGGTCTACTTTAGGCTCTAAGGTAGTTATTGAATCGAAATCAGGTCGGCCGGTATGGCTCATGGGACCTCCAAAAAGGGTTTTTATCTATATTCAGAAAGGTTACTGTAGTTTAGTGTTTTTGTCAGGTGATGCCTTGTATGCAATGCACATCTATTTGATGTTGTGCTTAGTTATTTGTGGTGCTAATTGTGCGATTAAAGCGGCATTGTTTTACACTCTATCTTTGTGTTGAGCCTAACCCCTTAGCCTAACCCTGGTATTCCATGAATGGTACCGATGAACATAAGGCGTAATGTGACAAGTCCGGCTGCTTCTGCACATGCTAAGCAAAATCCTAAAGCTAAAGGGAGGATGGCTTGGGTCCAATGATTGATGCTGTTTTCGCGTTTGGTTAATATCAACATGAGGATGGTGTTGATGCCGGAAAGAATAAAGAGTAACCCCAATATGCTTAAAATGGCTAAAACATAGGTCGTAATAGGAAGTTCTGCCAAAAGGAGGAGACCGCCTAAGACGGTTACGAAAATAAGGCCAAGTAGTTCAGGCAACGTGCCAACGGCTGGGCGATAAACTTGATCTTTCCAGAGGGTTTGGGCAACGGCCGGAACAATAAAAGAACCTATAGCGATGCCGGTCCCTAAGCCGGTAAACAAGCGTAGGGTGTTGTTGGGGGTGTATAGATGAGGGGCATTGGGAAAAAAATGGCTGTATGAATTAATCCCATCTATCCCCATGATGCCGACGAACCCCAGCATTAGCAGCAAAACGGGGATGGGGGCAAATGCGGTCCAACGTTCCCGGCCGGAAAGCAGTACGAGGGCCAGATAGATGAAAAACCCTAGGTACATGCCACTACAGCGAGCACACAACCCAACCGGCCGGCCTGCAATAGTGAATGAACGTATGGCGATACGATGACAGAAAGCGGCCCCAGCATAGTCTCCTGCGGTTAGAATGCCGCTGGCACTGAGCCGAGAAGGATCTGAAATGGTCCAGAAACCCATGAGGGATAAAACTGCAATAATAGCTAGGGCAAGTTGCCATCTTTTGAATTGAAAACTGAATTTTGAATGAGAGGGTGTTTGAATTGCCATAAATTTACGGAGAAAATAGCTTGAAGCTGGATAATACTGAGCTTAACAGAAGGAAGATGCAAGTTGCAACTTGCACGGTGCAAACCAATGCCTTCATTCATTTCACCATTTCGGCAATACTAACCACTAATCACTTCTTTTTTATGTCTCTCTTTCACTACGTTTTCGACAAACTTTATCCACTTATTCGCTTTATTTATGAGCAGGCTCAAGGGAATCGCTGGTATGACCAGATCACTGATAAGATTTGGCTGGGGGGGGCGCCTACCTATGCAAGAGATTATGATTTTTTAATTGCGAATAAGATTGGGGCTGTCGTTGATATTCGGAATGAACGCTCAGATGATTTAGCTTTATACAAACGGCATGATATTCGCCATCTTAAATTGCGTGTCCCGGATATTCATGTACCGAGTGATGAGGTGATTACGGCCGGAGTTGACTATATTCAAGAGCAGGTTGAGGACGGCCGGAGTGTATATATTCATTGTGCCAAAGGGCGCGGCCGATCAGCCACACTGATTGCTGGCTGGCTAATGAAGTATCAAAGTATGACATTTGAAGAAGCACGTGACTTTATGGTTTCAAAAAGAAAATTGGTCAAGCTTGAACCACGACATGGAGAAACTTTGAAACTTTGGCATGAATCTACTAATTATCACAAGTAAGCGAGGTTTTTTTTACTTAACCTGTTATTATCGCTTACATGTCTAGCCAAGATTCGAAGGCTCTTCCGAGTAGATCTCAACCCCATATCACCAACCCGATGAGCTGTGCCACTTCACCCGGGAAAGTCATTCTTTTTGGCGAACATGCAGTCGTTTATGGGCAACCTTCAATTGCCATACCTGTAGAAGCAGTTCATGCGCAAGCGGTTGTAGAAACAACTGAAAAAGAGGGGATTGAGCTGGTGATGCTCGATTTAGAGGAAAGCCTGTGGCTACATGAGGCAGAAGACACCTATCCGTTGGCATGTGCTGTGCGGAGTTTCTTTAGCCAATCACCTGAATTGGCCCTACTGAGAGACGGTTTACGTATTTCACTTACCAGTACAGTTCCGATAGCAGGGGGGATGGGAAGCGGCGCAGCGTTATCGTCAGCTTTGTTTAGGGGACTTGCACGTCACTATAACATGCAAGAATTTGCCACCGATGAGGTGGTTTCGAAGATGACGTATGAGATTGAACGCTTGTATCATGGAACCCCCAGCGGGGTTGATAATACAGTTGTAACTTATAATCAACCGGTCTATTTTGTTCGTGATTTGTATCAAGGTGACCCAGAAATTTACAATTTACTTTTAGGCGATGATGGATATCAGCTTTACATGCCAGGCCTGAATACATTTCAAGTGGGCGGGAAGTTCTCAATATTAATTGCGGATACAGGTATCGCAGCCCCAACCTCTGAGTCTGTACAAGGTGTGCGGAATTGCTGGGAAAGAAATCGATATGATTATGAAGGGTTGTTTATTCGTTGCGGCCAAATTGCAAATGAAGCCCGGTATGCTCTTTTACGGGGTGACAACGAGGGGGTGGGAGCGTTGATGAACTTTAATCATTATGCTTTGCAGGCGATGGGTGTTTCTTCTGACGAATTAGATGCTCTTGTGGAGGCCGCACGTGCGGCCGGGGCTTTGGGTGCCAAAATGAGCGGTGGCGGCCGTGGGGGCAATATGATTGCCCTTGTTAACGATGATGTTGAAGAAGCGGTAAGACTGGCGCTTTTAGAGGCTGGGGCCACATCGATTATGAAAACAGTGCTTGAGTAAACTGTATTTAGCGGTCTTCTATTAATAAGTAAGTAAATGCGGATAAGTAAATGCTGGACCGCTAATTAGCAACGGCTGTGCGAAGTACGCCAACAAGATGTAGTCTGCGTGATGGGGGAAGGGCTGTTTCAAACCAACACATAAAACGGAAGATGAGCGGGTGAAATGCGAGGTAGGTGGGGTCTGGGACAAAATTGAGCTGGTCAATTTTAAGTTCACAAGCTGTTATTTGATTTAGATACTCTTCAAGCTGTTGACGGCTATTGGCCCGGTACCAAGTGGGGAAGGTATCGGCCGTTACTCGGCCGTACAGCCGTTCTACAAGCCAGCCTTGCACGGCCGAAAAACGGCCGATTGCGCGATTGAGCCAGGCGATAGGGTGCTTTGCGTTGGGGGTGAGAAAGATAAATCGGCCGCCAGGCTTGAGCACTCGGCCGATTTCAGCCAAATCTGTTTGAGGTGTTTCTAGATGCTCCAATAGCCAACTGCAAAATACGATATCAAAGCTATTGCTAGCGTAGGGAAGCGCGTGACTAAAGCCGGTTGCGGCCGCTAATCCCAATCGATGCTCTTTAAGCGAGAGCCAATCGGGATCAAGCCCAATCGTTTGATTGAGAATGTTTTGCCCATGCGTATCCGCAAGCTGTTCAATGAGTCCTCCCCGGCCGCAACCTAGATCAAGCAATCGGCTTTCAGACATGAGATGTTTTCTCACGAGTGCTGCGTACAGTTCACTAGCCGGAGACCAATCAGGTCGGATTTGACGATATTCTTCACGGAGTTGATTTTGTTGATCAAGGGAAAGCATTGCTGATAAGTTTACCGAAATATGGGCATTCAACCCATTCAATCTGTCTATCATAAATGCTGATTTTTTTCTAGGAAATAGTCGCAAATACATTGCCCTAGAAGTTTGTCAAACTGCGCCCCTTCGACAAGCTCAGGGAGCTTCATTTAAGCACGCTGAAGTCTGAGGGGCTTTGTGCAAGTAGGCTGAGCCTGTCGAAGCTGGATGGTACGACTTGGAAAAACCTTAGCTGATTATGGGGCGATGTAGTAAATGACGAAAGATGCCGCCTAAGAACTTAAACCTTCTCTAACCAATTCGTCCCATCCACTCCCCATCTCGGCCGACCCTGTGTAAAATTCAGCCATGAAAAATATCGGCCGCCCCCTCATTCTCATATCAATCGTTCTCCTTTTACTTACCGCTTGCCAACTCGACCTTAAAGACCCCCGCGCCAAACCTACATTTACCCCATATCCCACTAGCACAGACATACCTTTAGCGACCCAACCCTTAGCAACCCAATCTTCAGTCGCTGACTCACCCACAGAAACCGCTATGGCTGTTGCAACTGAACCAAGTGAAGTCCAGGAAACGGCCCAACCTGTTGAAAACCCTGAATTCCCCGAAGCCAAATCACCGCTTATCGCACCCATCAGTCAACCCGCCACGGCCGGTATGATTGAAACCGCCAAACAGCTTGAAACCATGTTGCCTCCAGAGCGGGACGACACCGCATTGGCAAAAGCCTATTTGGGTGTAGACGATGCCGCAATCGCCGCATCGCTTCCCGAGTCAAACGCGACACTTCAAGTTGGGGATACAGCTCAATTCTTTGTCAATAACTTTAATATCAACACTTATGCTACCGTCAATGCCACCCTGCTTGGCATTAGCGAAACGGGCTACTTTTGGTTTGATGAAACAACCGGCAACAGCCAGCCAGATGCTGCTTTGGTCGAAAAAACCGGCCGGGAATTCGACAAAATCTATCAAGATGTATCGAGCTATTTTGGGCAAGAAGTCCAGCCCGGCATTGATGGGCACAGCCGTGTGCATGTGCTCAACGCATCTCCGCTGACCTTGTGCGCCACTAGCGCAGAGCAAACAACAGTGCCACCTTGTGGCCTGTTGGGCTATTTCAGCAGTCAAGATGGGTTGTCTCAAGCGGTCAACGCCAACTCCAATCAAAAAGAGATGTTTGTGATGAACGGCTCCTATTTTGGCAGTGAAACCTATTTGTCTACGCTGTCGCACGAATATCGCCATATGATCGAAGCCAATTACGATGACAACGACATCGATTGGGAAGTTGAGGGTTCGGCCGTACTTGCCCAAGACCTGGCGCTTGATGACATCGATGCGCTTAATCGGGCCAACTCTTTTCTGCTTCAACCCGATCAGCAATTAAACCGCTGGTCAGATGGGGGGACGGGACCCCGTTATGGACAAGGGTATCTGCTCAATCGCTTTATCTACGACCGTTTGGGAACCGATCTGTATCGTGAGTTTGCCCAAAGCGACCGCTCTGGTTTGGATGCGGTGACCGTTATCGCAGAATCGGCCGGATTGCCATTTACAGGGCAAGATGTCTGGCTCGATTTCTTGGTCGCCCCAGCTATTCAAGGGTTACCCGTTGTGCCAGATGGCTACACAATGCCTTCAGGCGTCTATCGGCCGCCGTTTGAAACTGTCAACGGCTCTGGCTATGTGGCTGACACAACCGTCAATCAATTTGCGGCCGATTACTACGAGCTCCCGGCCGGACAGAATCTAACCATCGAGTTTAAAGGGGATTCACTTATCCCTTACCTTAGCGTTCAGCCGACATCGGGCGACTACATGTGGACCGCTCGCCGGAACAACCACAGCATGGCTCGCCTGACCCGCGCGGTTGACTTATCAGCCGTTGATTCAGCCACCTTCGAGTACGACGTGTATCGTGACATCGAACGGGGGTATGACTTCGCCTATCTAGCCATTTCGGCCGATGATGGGGCCACATGGCAAGCTTTGGTCACAGACGGAATGGACGGTTTAGCATTTGAAGATGATCCTGGTAACGCAGCTTATGCGGAGCGTTTCTACACCGGCGAAGGATCTAGCTGGATGCGCGAAACGGCCGACCTCTCCCCTTGGGCGGGCCAAGCAATCTTGCTCCGATTTGAGTTCGTCACCGACCCGATTCTCAATTTCGATGGATTGGCCCTTGATAACCTAGCCATTCCTGAAATCGGCTATGTTGACGATGCTGAGATAGGTGATAATAACGGCTGGACGGCCGAAGGATTTGTGCGGGCAACCGGATATCTGCCCCAGAATTGGCATTTACAGCTGGTTTATCCTGAAAATGATGGGGTTCGAGTTGAAGTGATTGAGGTGGATGAAACGGGTGGTGCGACGTTTGATTTGGTTGCGGCCGACGGGCCAG
Source organism: Cellvibrionaceae bacterium (assembly GCA_047638855.1). GTDB lineage: Bacteria > Chloroflexota > Anaerolineae > Promineifilales > Promineifilaceae > WTJY01. The sequence goes on from JBLIMP010000026.1 coordinate 15,369, forward strand.
AGCCACCGTTTTTGGTCGTGGCGGCATCTGCTCCGGTTACGCTCAAACCAGCATCTTATCGGTTGGATGTGCGCTAGATTGGATGTAGGGATGTAGGGGTGTAGGGGTGAAAGAGGCCGGTATCGTCTCTCATAAAACACACAGCATATCGTCCGGCCTCTTACATCCGCTGCATGGCAATTGTTGCATTAGCCTAAGGGCAATCTCGAAAAATAATTATCTAGCAAACTAGCTCAGAGGTGGGCTGTGAGGCGATTTTTTTGATGAAGGTGCATGTTTTATTTACACTCCCGAACCCAATCGCCTAATGCAAAATCAACGGCCGCCTGCGCATGGATCAGCGTCGTGTCGAAAACCGGCACGGCGCAATCCCCAGCTTTAACCAACAGCCCAATCTCTGTACAGCCTAGAATCACCCCTTGCGCCCCGGCCGCCACCATCCGGCCGATAATCTCCAAATACGCCTGCTTGGACTCCGGCTTGATTTCCCCAACAACCAACTCTTCGTAAATAATGCGATGCACCGTTGCCCGATCTGCGTCATTTGGGACCATCACATCTAACCCGTGTTGCTCGACCAAGCGCCCCTTGTAAAAATCTTGAGACATGGTGAAATCAGTGCCCAAAAGGGCGATGCGGCTGATTCCGGCCGCTTTGATCGCTTCGGCCGTCGGATCCGCAATGTGGATAAACGGAATCGAAATCGCCGCTGTTATCGCATCTGCCACTTTGTGCATCGTGTTAGTACATAGCACCACGCAGTCTGCTCCGGCCGCTTGTAAAGATGCGGCCGCACGAGCCAAAATCTCACCCGATTCATCCCACTTGCCCGCCATCTGGAGCGTTTCGATTTCAGCAAAATCTACTGAAAACATCACGCTTTCGGCCGAATGCAGGCCGCCCAGCCGATCACGCACCGTCTCATTGATGATGCGATAATACTCGATTGATGATTCCCAGCTCATCCCGCCAATTAGTCCGATTTTTTTCATGGCTTTTTCCACGGATTTGTAGGGTCGTAGCGTGCTACGACCGCTAATTGTTCTCGTAACGAATCACGCCGTCTACGATGGTTTTTGAAATTTTTGTTTGCTTTAATTCTTCAGCATCAATGCTAAAAATATCCCGATCAAAAACGGTGAAGTCGGCTAACTTACCGGGTGCAATCGACCCTTGCGTTGCTTGGGTCCCGGCCGTTTGTGCGGCCGCCAGCGTAAATGCCCGAATCGTCTCGTCGAGCGTCAAAGTTTGCTCTGTATGCCAACCTTCGGCCGCGTATGAGCCATCTAGCTTTTTGCGTGTCACGGCCGCATAAATGCCTAACATCGGATCAATCGGCTCCACCGGACAGTCAGACCCAAAGACCAGCAACGCCCCGCTGTCTAGCATCGTGCGCCATACATAACTGTATTTTGTGCGCTCGCCCCAGTGACGATCTGCCATTTCCATATCGCTGGTACAGTGAATCGGCTGCATCGAAGCCACCACATCTAACTCAGCCAAACGATTCAAATCTTCTTCAATCAAAATTTGTACGTGCTCGATTCGGTGACGCAAGGCCGTTCCTTGTCCGCGCTCAGCTTCTTCTTTGCGGACCGCCTCATATACGTCCAAAATATCGTGATTGGCTTTGTCTCCAATCGCATGTACCGTGACGCTCAGGTTGTTGGCGGCCGCTTTTGAAGCGATTTCGTACATCCCCTCTTTGTCTACCACCGTGATCCCATAAGTGTCCGTTGTCCCTTGATAAGGTTCAACCATTAAGGCAGTACGTGGCCCCAAAGCCCCATCGGCAAAAATCTTGATCCCGCCCATTCTAATCCATTCGTCTCCAGAATCAGTTTGCATGCCAACTGCAATAGCATGATCGATCATGGCGGCCGGAATGTTTTTGTAAAAACGCAACCCCAGCTCACGTCTGCTGTGTAGTGTTTGCAACGCTTTATAGCAATCAGGGCCATCAAAATCGTGAATCCCGGTCAACCCCACTTCCCAGCACTTTTGCTGTGCATCCCGCATCGCTTCCACAATTTGGTCGTTCGATGGCTCTGGAATGACGTCGTAAACAAGTTGCATCGCCGTTTCAAATAGGATGCCGGTCGGATTGCCGTCAGCGTCGCGCACAATCTCTCCCCCGATTGGATTAGGTGTTTTTGAGTCGATGCCGGCCGCTTTCAAAGCCAAGCTGTTGGCCCAGCCCGCATGGCCGCTTTTGTCGCGTAAAAAGCAAGGATGATTTGGAACCATCGCATCAAGCTGTTGCACAGTAGGAAATGATTTGTCTTCCCACAGTTCATTTTTCCAGCCACGGCCACCTAGCCATTCCCCTGCGGGTGTTTTGGCTACAAACTCTAAAATGCGGCGATCAACCTCATCCCGATCAGCGATGTCGAGCAAATCAACCCTCTGTAGTTCAATTGCAAAGCTCATAAAATGGACGTGTGAATCGACCAATCCTGGCGTCACCGCTTTCCCTTTTAAATCGATGATCTGTGTCCCGATTCCGGCTAGCCGCAAAATGAATCGATCTGGACCCCTTGCGGTGATTTTGTTTTTGTTGATGGCAACGGCTGAAACAATTGGCAAACTAGGGTCCATCGTATGGATATTTCCGTTGTGCAAAATAAGAGTGGTTGACATGTTACCTCTGGTTAAGATGTTAGATGTTAGTGGGTCATGGCAGAACTTACTAATATCCAATATCTAATCTTTATTGTAACTGTACAGGTGGTGTCGTGAATGGCCGATTGTAAGGGCTATGTCACACCTAAAGGTGTGGCTCGCCCCGTTAATAACAATATTGGGTTACGGGGCGAGCCATTTTTGTTTACAAAAATGACATAGCCCCTACATGCTGGTAGCGCACCTGAATAGTTACTCTTTATTTATAAAAACTGTAGCTAAATTCACGAGAAATGCGAGCGTTAGTAAAATGATGCCGAGGGCAAGCGCGATTGAAAAATTTCCTTTGCGAGTTTCCTCAACGATGGCGGTTGTCAAAACTTGGGTTTGTCCCCGAATGTTGGCTCCTACCAGCATCACAGCCCCCACTTCGCTAATAGCAGCTCCAAATCCGGCTACTAATCCAACAATGACTCCGTTTTGAGCTTCTTTAAGCGTTGTGAAAAGCACTTGTCGATCTGTAGCGCCTAATACACGCATCTGTTGGCGCAGTTCAGGGCTAACCTCACGTACGGCCGTCATTGTGACTCCGGTGATCAATGGCAGAGCCAATACAACTTGGGCCAAAATCATGGCCGATGGGGTAAATAGCCACCCCAACACGCCGAGTGGCCCCTGCCGCGAAAGCAATAAAAAGACGACCAAGCCAACGACAACAGGTGGAAATCCCATCCCTGTATAAATGAAGGCGGTGAGCCAGCGTCGGCCGCGAAATTCACGTAGCCCAAGCCAGGCACCCAATGGAACCCCCATCAGTCCGCCTAATAACACCGCCATGCCGCTGACAAGCAGGCTCAGCCAGACGATCTGCCATAGGGCCGGGTCACCGCTGATGAGTAATGTGATTGCATTTCCTAAATCTTCGAGCATAAACCTTAGAGAATAGAGTTTTTCTACGGCCGAATTGTGGGTCACCAGACGGCTATCGTCAAGATAGAAAGATGCAAGAGTTTAAAAGGGGCAGGGGACAAAAGGTAAATGCTGAAGAACTCAAAGTCTGAATATTGCAAAAATATCGTTGGTGTGCAATCGAAAACTCATTGATTCCACAATTAAAAACAGTACGGGTGGCACATTTTCAAGCTGACCCGCTAAAATGTAAACTTATGACTCCAAAATTCAATTTATGGCTTGAAACCGATGACAAAGTCGCCCTTTCGATCTGGCGTATTCGGCTGCTTGCGGCCGTAGGTGAGGCTGGTTCAATTAGCCAAGCCGCCGCCTCGATGGAGGTCCCTTATCGGATAGCATGGCAAAAAATTAAGGAAATGGAAAGCCTTCTAGGGGAAAATCTAGTTGAAACTCAAATCGGTGGCGCCAGCGGTGGAGGGGCGGAACTTACCTTGTTTGCCCTCGGTATGATCGATAAATTCAGCACATTTTCTGAAAAAGTACAACCACATCTGCAAAATACTTTTGATGAGATTTTTGGAAATTTAGACGAGCTATCTTGACCCGAACCTTTTTAATTTGCTAAAATTCCGGCCGTTATGATGAAATATCATAACGATAAACTTTGATTGGGATTTAGCTGATGAAAAATATTTTTTTTGCACTTCTTGCCGTTACCTTAGTTGTTTCTGCATGTGTGGCTGGGGGTGATAAACCGGCCGTATTGCGTTTAGCAACTACCACAAGCACTTATAATTCCGGTTTGCTCGAAGCGATCTTACCCGATTTCGAACGTCAATTTAATGCCCGAGTCGATGTAATCGCCGTGGGCACCGGCCAGGCGATTAAACTGGGTGAATCGGGAGATGCTGACGTGATTTTAGTTCACGCTCGCTCGCGTGAAGATCAATTTATTACAGACGGCTACGGGACCGAACGCTTTGATGTGATGTACAACGATTTTGTGATTGTTGGACCTGCGTCTGACCCGGCCGGAATTTGGGGGGTAACCTTGGCAAAAGATGCGTTGCAGGCGATTGCAGTAGCCGAAGCTCCATTTGCATCACGCGGTGACGATAGTGGGACCCACATCAAAGAGCAAAATTTATGGGTTGCGGCCGGACTAGACTCGGCTCCGGCCGGTGAATGGTATCTTTCATTAGGACAAGGTATGGGGGACACGCTGCGCTTTGCCAATGAATCGCTTGCTTATACCTTAACTGATCGAGGAACGTTTTTAGCCTTGCAAGAAAACCTGCCTGACTTAAAAGTGATGGTAGGCGGGGCCAACATCGATGCAAATGAAGATAGGTCGTTGTTTAACCCTTATGGGGTGATTCCGGTAGACCCGAGCAAGGGAGTAAACCATGACCTTGCCCTGAAGTTTGCAACTTGGTTAACGAGTGATGAGGTGCAAAAGGCTATCTCTGAGTTTGGAACAGCGGAGTTTGGCCAGCCACTGTTTTACCCAGATGCAGAATAGCTAATTAGCTGATCAGCACGCTACACTTTCAGCTAATTAGCATTTCAGCTTTGCTTGACACGCAGCTTTACTTTTGCGATGTTTGTCCCTCGCTCATTGCCTCTTTTAATTCAATATCGCTTCCCAAACGCCGTGCCATAAACTGGTACATGTCCCAAATTGTTCCTTCAAAATCGGCCGGAGCCAGGTAACCGGGTTTGAGATGACGGCTTTTTAACCCCTTTTGTAGCGTTTCCAGCTTGGCTTTATCCTCGATATTAAAATCGTGACATAGCTCAACATAATCGATGGCCGACTGGTCAGTCGCTTGAGCGGTTGAGATGACACCCCAGCGAATGGCGACATGATCAGGGCCGTGCGGCCGTAGGATCATATAAACGCAGGCGTTTGTTGCTAGCCCAATCACATGATTTGGGTTGACGCAAAACATAGGTGATTGACGGGTCTCTTCTTTTGTTAGCCCTTCAGGATATGGTAGCCGCTCAGGATACTTGGGATTGTATTTTGCCCAATAGCCGGTGTAATAATCATCGTGCGGCATTTTGACGCACAATGAAGTCGGGGTTATCGGATGCAGTGTTTTCACATGAGTAGGGCTGAGGTGATACCCCTCCATAAAGTTTTCAGCCAAGCATTTCCAGTTTGTTGCCCAAATCGTCTCTTCACCATAGACAAAATTACGCTCGCCCATTCGGTAGTTTTTGATGATAGGCATTAATCCTTCAAGCTGGTCGGCCAGTGGTGCAGCATTCCCATCTAAATTCACATAGATAAATCCCTGCCAGATTTCTGTCGCAAAGTTGGGCAATGTACAAGCGCTTTTGTCAAAGCCGTCGATGGTGTTCATGAGTGGGGCGTTCTGCAAACGGCCGGCCGAATCATAGACCCAAGCATGGTAACCACAAATAAACTTTTTGCGATTACCGCTCCCTTCGACCAACATGTTGCCCCGATGTCGGCACACATTAGATAAGATGCGAACGTCACCATGTTCATCTCTAAGCACAATCAACTGCTCACCTACCAGGTCAGTGGCGTAAAAGTCACCGGGATTAGGGATTTCTCCCGTATGCCCGACACAAACCCATTCTTTACGGAAAATATGATCTTCTTCAAGTTCCAGAAACTCTGGGGATGTGTAATAAGACGGCGGCATTGTACGGGCTTGATCTGCGTTGATGCCTTTGATTTTTGTAAGCTCTTCACGAATGTTTTGAACGGTCGGGGACATGCTTTTTTTCCTTTAATTTCTGGTTTCTAAATTCTGACTTCTGATTTCTACTCTTTTTATAAGCCTGTGGCAAAAAAGCGGAGTTCTTTTTATCAAGATGGTATGATTGCCGCCAACCCTTTTTAGTGAAGCGAAAATACTTTGGCAAAAAATAGCGATTCGATTTATGCGCCATCTGGGGCGAAAGAAAATAAAATTCCTTGGGTGCGCACGCTAGTGGGGCTGTTGGTTTCGGCCGTCTCAATCTACTACTTTGCCAATCAAATTGATTTTGCCCAGCTAGGCGATGCGTTTCGTTCTGCAAAAATCACACCGATTTTTTGGGCCGTTGTTGTGCTTATCATAACCGGTTTTGCAAAAGCGTGGCGTTGGCAATGGCTCTACTATCCGGCCGTGCCAAAGTTCCGGCCGACCTTCCACTCGATCATGTCAGGCCAGCTCATAAACTTGCTTAGTCCAATCCCCCGCCTAGGGGATGTGGCCCGCCTGTACCAAATGAAGCAAAGTAGCCAGATAGCCGTGGGGCAAACTTTAGGGACCCTAGTGAGTGAAAAATCTTTTGATTTTTTATTAACAGTGCTACTGGCTATCGTGATTATCCCGATCTACAACGTACCCGACTTTGTAAGCCAACAGATGTTTAGCTTGGCACTGATCGCCCTCTTTATCATTATCGCCCTCTACTTCTTTGTGTACCAAGCTGAGCGAATCTTAAAAATAACCGCCTACTGTTTGCGACCCTTTCCAGAAAAAATTAGCAGTTTTACCTATAAATTAGCAGATCGAAGCTTAGCCGGTTTGGCGGTACTGAAACACGGCCGTATCACTCTTTATCTAATTTTGCTCTCAACAGCAATCGGTATACTCTCGTTTGTTACCCCATTGCTCCTTTTTGTCGCCTTTGACCTACCCCTTGGTTTGCCCGAAGCACTTCTACTGAATGCAGTCTTGCTTTTAAGTCTGTCGCTTCCATCGGCTCCCGGCCGGATCGGTACATTTGAACCTATTGTTGTCGGGATTCTGCTGCTTTTTGGCTTGTCTGAAAGCCCTGCCAATTGGGCTTTTGCCTTGATGTATCACGCAGTTGGTTTGGTTACCACATTGGTCATTGGTGGCTGGTCATTAGCAATGAGTGATTGGAAAATCAGCGAGATTTTCAACAAATCAGCTCAATAAATCAACCCGTGCAGTCACCCCAAAACTTTAAACAAGGAAGGCGATTTCGATGTCCAAGGAATTACTGAGGTTCAAGAGCTTTATTCAGCGGACCCCTCAAATTTTTATTTTTATTCTTGTCCTTATTGCGAGCCGAATTGCAGCAGCTTCGATGCTTCATGTTTTTGATGATGCCTTTATTACCTTCAGATATGCGCAAAATTTAGCAAACGGCATTGGATTTGTATACAACCCCGGCGAATGGGTTTTGGGGACAACGGCGCCAGCATATGGGTTACTGGTTTCTATTTTCGAGCTTTTAAGATTACCAACCCCTCTTGCGGTGACTGCAATGAACATCTTAATAGATGTTGGACTATTTCTATTTGCAGTGCGGCTATGGCCTAAAGATACAACCGCAAATGACATCCACAGACGCTTTTTTATCCTAATTTTGTAACTTCTCAAAAAGTCAGGGTGGCGTAAAAGTAAAAACCCAAATACCATCAACCCAATGTTAGACGAGTTTAATCCACACAACCTTCAAGACTTAGAAAGTGCCCGCCAAATGATGGTCAT
>JBLIMP010000027.1:0-23038 GCA_047638855.1 Cellvibrionaceae bacterium
CGTTGGCCGTTGGCTATTGCCCATTTGGTTTTAAATAGGTAATACAGAACGGACAATGAAGAATGGCAATCTTTTAGATTGCACGTTTATCGCAGATGGAGCTTAAACCCCTCATGGGTCGCTTCAAACCCTAGTTTTTCATAAAACCGAATCGCATCCGTGCGTCGTTTGTCAGACGTGAGCTGAACAATTTTGCAATCCTTTTCTCTTGCCTGTTCAATCGCCCATTTGAAAAATCGAGTTCCCAAACCCTGACCTCGAAAATCTTCATGAACCCGCACCCCTTCAATCAAACAGCGCCATGAGCCGACATAGGTTAAATAGGGGATGAAGGTGATTTGCAGTATCCCTGCTAGCTTTTGATCACATTCAACCACAACTAATTTGTTATTTGGGTCTTTATTAATCTCTTCAAAGGCTATGAGGTAAGCGGGGTCGATCTGGTCAGAACCGGAGTCGATTTCTCGCTGTTTGCCTAAACTGTCGCTGGCAAGCATATTGATTAGATGGGGCAAATCGGCCGCCATCGCTTCGCGAAAAATTAGAGTCATTGCATCCTCCTATTTACTCGAACCAAATAACCAATGCCAGCTATTAGGTTGGCTAAATCGAGCACATACAAAAATAAAATTATTCCACGCCAGTTCCTAGTGCAACTACCAGTACGGCCGCTAAGGTTACATAATAGGCTAAAGGAAAGAGCCACCGTGAGGTGCGATCGACTCGCTGAGCGGCCAAATCATTTTCGCGCCTAACAAATGAGGCACTGACCACATTTTCAACAATAGTGAGGGCCAGAAATATATAGCTGACCGTTAAAATTTGATCCAGAATGGTTGGATACGACAATTTGGGAAGGCTGTCTGTACTCAGAAAATCAAATGCAACCACTGTTAAAACACTCGTAAATGATATGCTTAACCGCTCAGCCAAATTAATATTGTGCTCCATCCAAAACACCGCCCATGAAAGGGTGACGATTAAGAGCAAGGGCAAAATAAAACTGGTTACATAGAAATTGGGGATGCGTATGAGGGTTAAGCTGGCTGTCGCAAATGCGTAGAAACTTTCTTCACCACTAGAATCAACTATAAGGGGGTGATATTGGATTCCCCACTCTTCTGTCTCCCACTCGTCTGTTAAAAGCTCGTCAAAAGGCAAAAAAATCACCTCGTCTATTCCATAAACATAAGGCTCAATAGTAAAGCTGATCCCTTGCTCGTCAAATGGAAAATCGCCTAAGTCAAAACCCTGTTCAATCGTCGCTTTAAATCTTTCCGAATAATCAACTTGTCCATCAAAATAGACCGTCAATGATGTACTCATTCTGTCTCGTGATCCACGCGCATCGATAATATTAATGGAGGGTGCCCAGATTTCGCTTTTTAATATTTCTAAGGCAGCCTCATCTTGATATACTTTCTTCTCATAGCCAAATTCGTCAGGATCAAAAGCAAGTCGATTATCATTCCAAGAAAGAAACATGTATGCATCGACATCATATGTTTCATCCCGTTCATTAATCGCAAAAATTTCAGATATGCCAACGTCTACAAAAACTTCTGTAACGCCAGTCTTATTTGGTGGAGTTAATAGTTGGGCCTGTTTTTTTTGCGTATCATCCTGAGCATATGCTGTAAGCGGGGTAAAGATGACGAGCAAAATAGCAAGAACGGCTACCATGAGGCGAGTAACCTGTGAAAGAGAAGGGTGGTTTTTAATAGCTGTTAGATTCATTGTTGAGCCAAGCTCCCGAAAAAACTAATTTAGAGCACTATACATAGGCGTAGAGCATCGTAAATTGCGGCATGAATATTCCGCATAAGATGGCGCATGACTGGTGCTAAAGACACGGTTTTTGATTGTTAAATGTTTGAGTTGTAAAGGCTGAAGCAACGGGTCGCTGAGGTTTGTCATAGCTGTTTTGGCTAAGTAAAAAGGTTGATTTGAAAATGGTAAGCGTGAATTTTTTTTACATGAATGCGGCAAGCATAATATGTAACTTCTCAAAAAGGGAGGGAGATATCCTTCGACCAGCGTTCGACTGAGCTTACGCCGAGGCCTCAGGATACGCACCCTGAGCTGGCCGAAGGGTGTCTTTCCCCGGATTATTGAGAAGATACCATAATATTATATTGAGATTCTCAAATTCCACCACTGAAGCTACTTGAAGTATATGCCAACTAAAAAACCGGAAAAATCCCAAGATCAAATAGCCTTTGAAGCCTTGCAACTGGTGGCTGAATCGATCACATCAGATCTAGACTTTAAAAATGTTTTGATTAATTTAGGAGAGCAGATCAACCGGCTAATCGGGTGTGATGCATGGGCGATTTCAGATTATATAGTTTCAACAAATGCGCTAGTAACACTTGTTTCAGTTGGCCCAGAAGCGTGGTTTTATTCTGGTGAGGGGGTTGAGACCTTTTATTTGGATGCGAACCCTACAACCGCTTTTTCTGGATCAATGTCGAGTTTAAAACAAAGTTCATCCAATTTTGATTGGTTGAATCCCTCACCGATTAGTTCTGATAATGCTGACCATTAGTTTGTCATTAAAACATCTCCACTTATCTGATTTTTGAAGACTCTTTACATAATAGGAAATAGGAAGGAATAGGAAGGAATAGGAAGGGCGGTTTTAGCAGTCCTTTTGCCTGTGACTATAGCGAAAAGGGCACTATTAGGACAGATTTGCCTGAAGGTGGCAGCCTTTCGCCGTATATGCTGATACCACTCGATTGAGGTTGCTTAGGCTAGAGAAGGTCTTCTGGAAATCAGACAAACAATTTACCGATAAGCGTCAGCCAACAGCTCAACCGTATGCATCACCGGAATTGATTTGCCCATCTTGCCCAAATGCGTTTCAACCTGTGTAAAACAGCCGATGTTCCCCATCACCACCATCCCTGCCCCCGTATCGACAATCGCTTGCGCTTTGCGTTGCCCTAATTCTCCGGCAATTTCCGGCTGTTCTAAGTTGTATGTTCCGGCCGACCCACAGCACAAGCCGTCGTCGTCTAATTCAAAAAGTGTCAGATTAGGAATCGCATTTAACAAATTGCGGGGTGGGCTCGTCACCCCTTGAGCATGTGCCAAATGACACGCATCGTGGTAAGCCACACGGCGCACCGGCTGTTCTTTTGTGATCGGCAAAAGCCCTAGCTTATCTAAAAACACGGTGATGTCTTGCACTTTATGTGCAAACGCTTCGGCCGCCTGTTGCTCCGGCTGACCGGCAAACAGCAAGCCATACTCATGCATGCCAGAGCCGCATCCGGCCGCATTTGTGACAATCGCATCGATCTCCCCATCAATTTGATTAAACGCTTTTAAGTTATTGCGGGCCAAACTCATCGCTTTGTCCGCCTCTCCAATATGACTCAAGATCGAGCCACAACACCCTTGTGCCTGTGGTATCACCACCTCGACCCCATTGGCAGTCAGCAGATCAACCGTGGCTTGGTTGATGTTAGGTGCCAGAACCGTTTGCACGCAGCCGGTTAAAAACGCGACCCGTGCTCGTTGCTCACCTTTGGCCGGGATGATGTTTGGCAGATGGACGGCCGCAGGCAACCTGTCTGGCAACAGTCCCAACATCGCCCCAAGCTGATCTGGCAGTGCGCCCTGAACCAACTTGCCTAGTTTTCCCATTTTTGCGGCCGCTCGAAACCGTTTCGGGTACGGCAATGTCTCGATAATCATGCGCCGTGTGATCGAATCGAGCAGCGGCCGACTGCGCTCCGCTTCAACCTTGGCCCGATAGCTCGTCAGCAAATCGCCGTACGGCACACCCGACGGGCAAGCCGGAACACAACCCATGCACCCTAAACATCGGTCGATATAAGGCTGAGCCTCTTCCGCTTCAAGATTGCCTTCCAGTACATTTTTCATCAAATAAATACGCCCGCGTGGCGAATCCATTTCCTCGCCCAATACACTGTAGGTTGGGCACGCTGCTAGGCAAAATCCGCAGTGAACGCAGGACTGGACTGCGCCTGCCATCGCTTCCCCGCGTGGCCCATGTTCGTTTGGATCAATTGAATGTTGCATGATATATCATTATCCGTTGCTTGTTATCTGACCTGTTCTAAATAAAGTTTACATCTAACAGCCATAAAGGCTGTATCGATCATGGTATTTTTCAACTTTAGTCTAATGATTTGATCGTTTTAGCCAAACCCAACAAAAATTAGCCCGATAGACACAATAGCGATCCCAACTAACTTCGGCCGATATTTTGGTTCACCTTGCAAAGTCATTCCCAGCACCGCCCCAATAGGAATGCTGAGTTGGCGAAAAGCAGCGACATAGCTGACATTGGATACAAACGCTAATGCGGCCAGAACGAGGCCGTAGGTTGCCATAATGACCACGCCCGTTAGTGCGCTTGTGAAGAATAGTTGTCGATTTTGCAAAATATCAACCAAGTTGCGCCGTTCATGGGGCATGAATCCAATCGCTAGTGCCGCCATCACAAATGTGCTAGCTGTTTGAAACGAGATATACAACAGGGTCAGCTGACGATGGGTGAGTTGAATGTCGGTCGATTCACGCAACAATCGTAACGCCTGATCATCGAGTAGCGTGTAGCCGGTTGTGCCGATGGCTGCAATCAGAGCAAACAGATAAACAACGCTAAAATATTCTTGAAGCCGCATCCGTTTAAAATGGGGAAAAGGGAGCATGACACAGCCGATGGTGATGAGAACCATTCCGAAAAGCCCCATCCGGCCGATGTCTCCCCCATTTCCCGCAGTTAGGCTAATTCCAGCCACCATCAAAACCGGTAGTGCCCTAGCCAGCGGGTATGCGAGCGAAATATCACCTCGTTTATAGGCACCCGCCAAGCCAAACAGGTAGATGGCTTGGGCCATACCGGTTAGCCCAATTAAACCCCAAGCTGTGAGTGATATGTGGGGCAAAACCTGTCTGTGAATGATTAATGACGGACTCATGACGAGCGAGCCAGATGCGGCCGCGATTAAAAAAAAGGCAAGCGACGGATTGCGCCGCTTGCTAATAAAATTCCATCCGGCATGCATAAATGCCGATGTGATGATGAGGACCGCGGCGATAGAGCTCATAAATGTTTAGCCATTAACTTGTTTTACCGCAAACCCGGCCGTCTGTTTATATCTCGACGAGATTTGGTCAAATTCCGCCTGCGAAATGATATCTTTAATATTTTCAAAGCCGTTAGGTGCCCGTTCGTCTGCCATGTTTAAGATGATGTCTGGCCCTTCACCCCGATTAGCTAGCACGATTTTTGAGGTAGCTGGACGGCGCACCGATTCATAGGCTTCAAGCGCTTCATGCGTCGATTTATCGGCCGATGCCAATTCGTTGGCTAGCACTTCCGCATCCAACACAGCCTGCGAGGCACCATTTGAACCGATTGGGTACATCGGATGGGCCGCATCCCCCATCAGCGTCATATTGCCATGAGTCCAGCGGGGCAGGGGGTCCCTGTCGGTCATCGGATATTGATAGATGGCAGTGGCCCCGTTAATAAGTGCGGGCACATCGAGCCAGTCGAATTTCCACGAGGCAAACGGCTCGTAAAAAACATCTTTTGAAACTTCATTGATCCAGTTTTGATCGAGTTGGGTCCACTCGGGGACTTTGAGTTCTGCGATCCAATTGATGAGCGAACGCCCCTTTTCAGCATGTTGTTTTGAGATCGGGTAACAGACGAACTTTTGATCATAGGTGCCACCCATCACCATGGTTCGGCCGTCGAAAAATGGCTCCGCTTCAGTGGTGGACCGCCATAGAATCTGCCCGCTATAAAGCGGTTGCCCTTCGGCCGGATACAAAATGGATCGCGCCGTCGACTTTATCCCATCGGCCGCAATCAGACAGCATCCTTCTACTTCAATCTCATTTCCGACCCCACCTCCAATCTCACTTCCTGCCTCACTGCCGACCCCATCCCCCGCTCGTGTTTGGAGCGTCACTTTTACCCCATCGGCTGTATCTTTCCAAGATTTAAGTGCATGGCCGGTTAAAACTGAATCATTTCCTAATCGAGCTAAGGTTTCGCGGTGCAAAAGCATTTGGAAATAGCCGCGATGAATCGAAATTTGAGGATAATTGTACCCAGCTCGAACCCCACGCGGCTCTGACTTAATCTTTTGACCAAACTTGTTGCAAAAATGAAGCGTACTCGTTTCGATTCCACTGTCAGTTAAAAGCGTTTGCAATCCAAGATTATGAAAAACTCGCACAGAATGGGGGAGTAGGTTGATACCAACACCCAGCGGCCGGATTTCTTGCACCGATTCAAACACTCGCACAGGGATATTCCTCTGGTGTAGTAGCAGGGCTAAAGTTAGCCCGCCAGGACCTGCCCCAGCGATAATGACCGGCTTTTGTGGAGTTTTCATAACGTTTGAATCCTTCTCTTTTGTGACCGGTGTGAGAGGTTTTATCACACAGAAATTTACTCTTTTAGATCACCCAACCGCTTGTGGTTACCGATCAACGATAGTCGGTTTGAGCCCTAATTCCCGAATGATTTCTTCTAGCTCCGCCTGCACCAACGGCCGACCTTTTCCGGCCACCGCCGTTAGCCCCGCCTCAAACAAATTAGTCCCAAACGACCGGCCGTCGATGACCGGCGTTGTGGTGATAATGGTGGTCACTCCTCGCTGTCGAAAGGCATCACGGTCGGCCTGTGTCGTTGTATTGGTGACAATGATTTTGCCCGCCAAACTATCCGGTAAATGCTTTTTAATATACAAACAATCCCCGGCAATAATATCGGCCCAACTGTACCAATCTTCATACTTTGGCACGATGGTATTTTGCGAGTCACCGGTTGGATAGATCATATGAATGGGCAAGCGAGAAACAATGGGTAGAAATACACTTGCCAAGCGACTTAACCCAGCTAGACTTCGAATTTTGAGTGGAATGCCTAATGCAAACGCCCCATCCCCACATAACACTTCAAACCCGTTTTCAAAAAACGATTGTGTCATTCCTATTCTGTCTAAGGCAGACACGATAAGAACCCGCTTTTTGTCTGTGACACCGGCAACAACTGCGGCCGTTTGCCGTTCGAGCGTGTGTTTCAACCCACTGCCATCTACGACAGGTGTATGTTTTACCTGTTTGATCAGCTTATGGGCAGAATTAAGCGGGTATTTGCGGCTGGCTGAGTAGACCCATAGGTCAATGCCCCCAACCCCTAGCGCATCGACTTGGCCGTCAAGTTCAGTAAAACGTGCTGTAACCTGATCAACCGATCCGTTCCACCCTTCTCGGCGGAGCAAAAGTTTTTGTCCTAGCAGTTCGATTTCTGCGCTAGCATCCCTAATATCACTGCCCAACGACACGCTAACGGCTTGTTTCATGATTTCGATTTCCGATCTAACCTAAAGATATCACCATGTGACGGTGGAACGAGGTCGGGGTTGAAAGGGGCAGAATAAACTTCCCTCTTCGGAGCTAGATTGAACCCATCCCCTTCGATCCCTCTTGGCCGTAGGTGAAAATATATCATGTACGGTCCATTGTAGAGGCTATGTCACCCCTTAAGGGGTGGCTCGCCCCGTAAATAACTGTTTGGTCACGGGGCGAGCCATTTTTGTTTACAAAAATGACATAGCCCGACCGAAGGGAATGCCCACGGCCTACATTTTGTAGTCGCACCTGAATAGTAACAAAAGCTATTGGCAAGATGGGTTGTTCACAGTTGCTTGGGTGTCTGAAATTGTGAAATCTACCGCATCAGGGAAGGTGACGTTCTCAGTAATTAGATCCGCATCCACCCCGATCAAGAAATTTGAGCTTAAAAGCGCATTGGCCAATGCCACAGGCACTTTAAGTTCAACCTGCCAATCAGCGGCTTCGGCCGCATTTGAGGCGAGAATAATCGTTTCTGCCCCATTTTGAAGTTGTTCCCAATCTAAACCATCTGCATTGTTTCCACGGCCCGTTTGAGCAGATAAAACACCCGCTTTGGTAAGCGAAAGCATTAAATCTCCAGCGTCTGGATCACCGCCAGAGTTATTTTCAAAAAGAATAGAAAGCTTGCTATCGGGCGGAACTACCCCTCCTGCAATCTGCAATCCTATATAAAGATTGTTCACATCACGGTGCATCAACAGATTTAACGTGTGGGTTCCATTGGGCTGACTTGGGATGACGCTAATGGAGCTACTGCTCCATTCTGCATCGATGTTCCCATCTGGTGTGAATGCGCTGTTACAAGCCAGTGAAAAGACAACTGGGGTTGCGATCGGATCAGGGGCTACTTCAGTAGAAATTTCGGTTGGAACCTCGGTGACGACTGGAACCTTAGTGGGTGTTTCACTCGGGATTTCGGTTGGCGTTGAAGCCGGTATTTCTGTAGGTGTTTCCGATGGCAACGGCGTGGCTGTCACCACAATGACAACTGGAGTGTCAACAACAGCGGGGGTCAAGATTTCAGTTGCTGTAGCGGTTGCACCAGCCGTAGGGGCCAGTGTTGCAGTGGAGGCGGCAATGAGCGGATTTGTTTGGGCCGTGATTTCAGCCCCATCCGAAACACCGTCTCCATCACTGTCTGCTTGTAGCGGGTTGGTGCCAAATTGAAGTACTTCTTCCCCATCTGTTAACACATCTCGATCGGTATCTTGAATTAAGGGATTTGTGCCATATTTAAGAACCTCGTCCCCATCTTTTAGACCATCTCTGTCGCTGTCTGGTTCCGTTGGACTGGTTCCTAGGGTTGCTTCTTGTCCATTGCTTAAGCCGTCTCCGTCCGTGTCTGTAAGTCCATCGGCTGGTGTGGCTGTGGTTTGAACGATGGTGCCCAAGGCTGAAGCGGTTGCATTTTCGGCCTGACTTGTGGCCGCCACTGCTGACACATCAATCTCTTGCGTGGGTTCAAGAAAAGTAAATACGGTTGCTGTTGGAACCAAACCAAACCGTTCGGTGACCATTTGGAGTGGGTTATTTCCTCGGATCAGGAACAGCATGCACGACGAGAGTAAAACAACGACAAGCACGATCGCTAGCATACCGGCCGAGGCCATAGGGAACATCGGCCGGAAGGTGACCGCACCGCTCATTACCCTGTTTTGGGTCTCATCATCCAGATTGACAACATGCAGGTCAAATCGATCTTCAACCCGACTGCCAAACATGCGCAAACTAGATGACTCTATTGGTACGGGAACCCGTACCGTTTCGCCGGCCGGAACATGAATGGGCTTCATCTCTTGTCCGATTTGAAGCTTGGTATCATAGTGACCTAGGCGAATTTCATAGCGGCCGGGCAAGTTTCCTTGATTTTGAATAGACACTTTAACTTCGGCCGGTAAAACAATGGCCTCAGGCGTCATCCCTGATTTAAATTCAGAATATCCAGCAAGATCAAGCGTTAAGCTAGCGGCCGTGTCTAAATTAGGGAATTGGGGAGAAATAAGCCGCACACGCATTCGCTGTGGCCCAACGGGGGTGTCTTGTGAATATGGAACGGAAATTTTAACCGGAATCGATTTGCTTTGACGTGGGGGAATATCTGTAAATTCATCGGGTATTTTGAACCATTCCCCCGGCAATCCCATGACCCGGACATTGACACGTGCCATCTCTTGCGAGCGGTTTAATATTTCTAGCCCGATGGTCAGCGATTGCCCAGCTTTAATGCGATACTTTTCTTTTGAAAGTAATAGGGTTAGTTTTTCCCGCTCTGGTTCGCTCTCTTCGGCCGGTTGGAGACTGGATGATGATGGAGGATTTGAAATATCTTCAGGTTCTATCTTCAGAACGGAAGGATTTATGTCAGATTCTTCCGGCGCAAGCATCCCGCTCAATAATTGGCTGTCATTGATTTCTGCCGCTGGATTAGAGGCTGTTTTTGCATCTTCTGGAGCTTCGAGTGTAAATGCATAAGATTCAATTTCAAATCGATCACCCGCCTGTAGCAAAATCGCTTCCTGAGATGGGACCCGCGCCCCATTAAGCCATGTGCCATTAATGCCGCCTAAATCGATCAACTCCCATCCGGCCGAAGTGGCTTGCAAACGAGTGTTAAAGCGAGAGACCCCATCAATGGGTAAAGTGATGTCATTGTTACCGGACCGGCCGATGGTAATAACTGATTTAACCAGATCGATTTTTGCAGGTTCGTTGTCACCAGACTCTAGCAAAAGCATATGGTTGGCTGGTGGCGGGACAATTTTTCGATCTTCTGTTTCAATTGAGCGTGAGATTTTGGGAAAAGCACGTGTAGGGGTGTTTTCAAGCGATCCGGCCGAATTGCGCAAAAATTCTGCGACTTGCTGGCCGCTTTGGAAACGGTCATCCGGGTCTTTTGCCAACATTCGTGTCAGAACAGTGTCTAGAACAGGTGGAATCTCCCCGCGCTTGATGCTTGCAACCGGCGGCATCTGCCCCTTCATGTGAGTCGATAAAGCTTCTGTCAAAGAACGAAACGCAAAGGGAGGTTGCCCGGTTGCTAATTCGTAAAGCACGACGCCCAAAGAGTAAATATCGCTTCGGCCGTCTAAGTCAGAGCCATGACATTGCTCTGGAGACATATAGATCGGGGTTCCCATGGTGAACCCTGTTTGAGTTTTTAGTGTACTTTCAGATACCTTAACTAGGCCAAAATCAGTAAGCATTGCCCTAAATGGAAAGCCTGAGGGTTGCTCTGGCTGAGGCAATTGCTTGAGAATAATATTGCCGGGCTTTACATCACGATGGACTACATTAGTTGAATGGGCATAATCGAGTGCCTCAGCTATGTGGATGCCGATTTGTAGAACCTGATCGATTTGAATAAAGCGGTTATTGCCTCTCACACTGCGTAAAAGGCTACGCAGTGTCCCTCCGCTAATATATTCCATGGCGATAAACGGCCCGTGCTCGCTGTCACCAAAATCATAGACTCGAACAATGGATGGATGGTCGAGATTGGCGGCCGTTTTTGCTTCTTGGGTGAGTCGTTCACGAAACTCTTTTTGAGCCGCAAACTGTGAATGCATCAACTTGATAGCAACTTGGCGGTCTAAGTTATCGTCCCATGCTAAATAGACGCGACCCATCCCTCCTTCGCCCAAGATTTTTTCGATACGGTATTGATTGATTTTTTGACCGATTATGTCAGACATGATTTGATAGCCCAGACGATTTACAAGGTTTGTTGTGTCACCTTTACGCCAATATTTGTCGCATTCCTTCTAAAGCAATGTTTATTTTTTCTTCGGTAATCCAATAGTGGGTCACTGCACGGAAACCAGAGCCATACGTGCCACCCATTAAAACTTTATACTCATCTTTTAACTGATCTTTTAGCTGATCTTTTGTCACGGGTGCATCTTCGGACAAACTGAAGAAAACCATGTTGGTATTAAATTTTTCAGGCTGAATGTTGATATAGGGGAGTTCGGCCAGCCCGTTGGCTAACATTTTGGCATGTTTATGATCTGTATCTAGCCGTCGTGTCATATCTTTTAGAGAAATGATTCCGGCCGCTGCCAAAATGCCCGCTTGGCGCATACCACCCCCAAAAAGTTTTCTAGCTCGATTGGCCTTGTGAATAAAATCTTGGCTGCCCACAACGATTGAACCGGCCGGTGCACACAACCCTTTGCTAAGACAAATACTAATCGAATCGACATATTGTGCGATCTCTTTCACATCAACGCCTAAAGCTGTGGTTGCATTAAATAGTCTCGCGCCGTCCAGATGGATCATTAGCCCATGTTCATCTGCAATTTCTCGTAATTGCACAAAATAGTCTACCGGCAGAGGCGCACCGTTGTTTTGCCCAGAGCTGTTTTCAGCGCAAATAAGTCGGCTTGTAGGAACATGCGGGTCATCTGGGCGAATAAATTTGCGGACTTGAGCGATATCCAGGCGGCCAATTTCGTCTGTTTGCAGCGGCAATATTGAAATACCGCTGAGAATGCCAGCTCCGCCAGCTTCGGACGCAAAAATATGAGAATCAAACCCAACGATTGCTTCATCACCACGGCTGCAGTGTGCGGCTAAAGAAACTTGATTCCCTTGAGTCCCACTTGTCACAAATAAAGCGGCTTCTTTGCCAGTCATTTCAGCCGCAAGGGCTTGTAACTCATTAACAGTAGGATCATCCCCATAAACATCGTCACCCACTTCGGCCGTCGCCATTGCTTCACGCATTTGGGGTGTCGGCCAAGAGACCGTGTCAGAACGGAAATCAATCATTTTCATGCGTGAAGTTTACGTAATATTATGTAAATTGACAAGCCACTCTGCTCGACTAAAACCGCCGGTTCAGCGATATAATTAATCGTCGAAATACCTGCAGCTACTTGCAGCTATCCGCTACTGCCTGCACGTCTGGAGTCTCCGTGTCCATGTTTTATCTGATTGGGATCAATCATGACAGAATGTGCGCCACCAAAATACATGCTGCGATTTGACCAACGGTTTAGCTCGTAACCCAATGAGTCAAGTTCATCCATAGCGGCCGTTTCTGTCCCCGCTTCACAGTGTAAAACCTTGCGCTCTAGGTGGATACGAGGATGCTCTGTAGCTTTTTCCAGTGAAAGGTTGAAATCAAGCACATTGCTGATGATCTGCAAAATCGCGCTTCGAATGCGAATGCTCCCGCCAGAGCCGGTAACAAGCTGTGGCTTGCCGTCTTTGAGCACAATCGTTGGGGTCATCATGGTGTAGATTCGCTGTCCGGCCGGATAGTTGTGAAACCCGTCAGGAAATAAATCTTCTTCGCCCAACATATTATTAGGGATAAGGCCCGTTCCTGGGACTACATAACCGGCTGATTCGCCTGAAGAGGTGGTAATGGCAACCGCCATCCCGTTATTATCAGCGACACTAATATGGCTGGTGTCATTGTGAGAAAGGGTTTCATCTTGGATGCGTGACGGCCGACCGCGAATAATCGCTGTCATTGCTTCGGTCGCATAGTCAGCGACGAACTCTTCAGAAAGAAAGCGTTCAATCGCTTCATCGAGTTTGAGTCGTCGGCGCCCTTCTTCCCAATGAGGACGAGCGCGGGTTGAGGCTGACATCGCCTCTGTCAATATTTGAAGATGATCGGCCGATCCATGCTTGAATTTTGACAGATCAAAACGGCTGAGTAGTTTAAGGGCAAAAGCGGTCAAAACACCGCCCGTCGAAGAAGGTGGGGGAAGTAATACTTGATAATCTCGATATGGAACACGAATTGGCTGTGAGCGGATGACATTGTAGCTGGCTAAATCTTGCCGTGTGAGTAGCCCACCGTGGGTTTCTTGGTCTAGCACAATCGCATCAGCCAAACGGCCGAATCGGAGCGGCCTATCACCTTCGGCCGCAATTTCTTCAAACGTGTCGGCTAAATCAGGAATATGTAGCCGGTCACCGATTTCGACATACTTCCCATTCGGGGCATAAATTTTTTGGACAGATGGGGTGTCTAAATAAATCGGCTTGAGCATGCCAATGATCATGCTTTGGAATTCATCCAATAGAATTCCGTGGCGAGCCAGTTGAATAGCTGGTTCCATCACTTGCTTAAACGGCATGCGGCCGAAATCCTGATGCATGGCGTATAGGCCAAACAGATTGCCTGGCACGGCAACAGAGCCACGCCCTAAGTTAAAATCTTGCGTGGTGGCACCAAAATCAACAGTGATTTTACGAAAATCTAGCGGCCGATCATCCGATTTTCTCCCCAGCCCAGACATATTTGAGAAAAAATCATAGGTGAGCGTCTGTCCGGACTCAGAATCAACGACTTGAGCAATGCCACCCCCACAAAAGTTGACGAGCGAGCCTTCGGCTACAAACGAGGCAAAGGCTGCGCCAACGGCCGCATCTACAGCGTTCCCCCCGGCCGATAAAATATCTACTCCAGCTTGAACCGTCTGTTGACTTCCGGCCGCAACAACCCCTTTTTGGTGTGTATGATTCATAGGACAGGATTGTGGCAATAAGGAAGATAGGATGCAACTTTCTAGTAGGAGACTTTGTAATTGCCGAATTAGTGGGCCGTGATCGGACTCAATAGGGCGTGGTTTTATATTTATAGATGAGGATATTGCATGGTTATAGGATGTGGTGTTTCTATCTGACCCCTTGCATCTTGCTACCTCACGCATCCTGCTATAATTGTGCTCATGACAAAAACAGACCTCGCTTCTCAAATTCGTAACCTTTTGGAATCAGACGAAGAAAACGGCTATTTGCTTGACCTCATCAAGCGGTTGGTTCAAGTTGAATCACCGACCAGCCAGCCTGAAACTCAAATTGGAGTTCAGCAAATCATTAAAGATGAGCTTGAAGCTTTGAATTATAAAGTCACCATTAAACCGGGTAAAACGTCCGGTGGCATATTAATCGCCCGGCCGAACGATATGGCTGACGACGCCCCTTTTCAGATGATGGTCGGTCATACCGATACCGTTTGGCCAATCGGCACTTTGCCCAATATGCCTTTAAAACATGATGGAGACAAACTACGTGGTCCTGGTGTTTTCGATATGAAGACTGGCGACTCGATGATGATCGCTGCCATTCGTTGTTTACAAAAACTGGGACTTAAACCGGCGATTGCACCGGTTATCATTTTAAATTCTGATGAAGAAATAGGGAGTCCTGAATCGAAAAGCACGATGGCCGAAATGGCAAAACGGGCAAATCGGGCTTTTGTTCTTGAACCCTCTAAAGATCAAGATGGCAAGATCAAGACGATGCGCAAAGGGGGAGGCCGCTTTACGATTGTGGCGAATGGGATTCCATCCCATGCTGGGCTTGACCCTGAAAAAGGGGCGAGCGCCATTACAGCGATGGCGAATGTGATTCAACAGCTTGTGCCTTTAAATGATTTTGCCCGGGGTATGACTGTAAATCCTGGCGTGATCAGTGGTGGCAGCCGGCCGAATGTCATTGCAGCTGAGTGTACGCTTAATGTGGACGTGCGTTTCTGGACAATTGACGATGCTGAGGAGCTTGAACAGGCGATTCGAGCCGTGACACCCAATGTAGCTGGCGTCACGCTTGAAATCACCGGTGCGACCGGGCCACCGTTAGAACGAACCCCACGCAATCGTGAGCTTTGGCATAAAGCTGAAGAGATTGGCACAGCGATGGGAGTTTCGTTTGTCGAAGCCGATGTTGGGGGCGGCAGTGATGGTAATACAACGTCGCTTTATTGCGCCACGCTTGATGGATTAGGTGCTGTGGGTGACGGCGCTCACGCACATCACGAGTTTATCTTTCCGGGCAAGCTGGTTGAACGCACCACCTTATTAGCCATGCTATTGATGGAAAATTAAACACTATATGAACCGATTGTTACAAGCGGCCGCATTTTTTATTGTGATCGGCTTTTTGATTATGTTCGCTGGTTTTTTTAGCCCAGCGTTTATCGACCCTCTGTTTTTGATAGGGGGTGGATTTGCGAGTTTGGGAGCATTGGCGGCCGTGAGTGCGTCAGTTGCCTTGATGATAAAATTGTTGAGAGAATAAATTTAATTATGAGTATGCAAAGACAAAAAATAACCTTTCATGTTGAAGGTGAAGCACTCCCCGCTGACCAAGCCGGGCAAAACAGACTGGCTGAATGGCTAACGGGCCAACCAGACAACTACTTTTCGGCCGATAAAGATCTGCAACGCAAACTTGAACTTTATTTGGGCAAGGCGGCTTACGTGGCCTTATTGCCACAAATGTATAAATATGGTTCTACGCTGGCAAAAGAAGTTGACCCTCTGGTACGCTCATCCAATCTAACCGAGAACCTTCCCCGATTGGCGGCAACCGACGAGATCGGCCGAGCGGTTCAAGACGTGATCTACCATCCCGACTATCATGCGGCCGGACGGCTAATTTACGCCGGTGGCCCCATGTCGGCTCATGCGGAGCCAGGCAATAACAAGTTGGCCCTCGCCAAGTTTTACATGTCAGCCCAAAACGGCGAGGCGGGGCACAACTGCCCACTCGCATGCACGGCCGGGGTTATCAAAGTTTTACAGCATATAGCCCCTGACAGTTTGCGTGAAAAATATCTACCCAAACTGCTCGATGAAAATTACGACACCAACTTTACCGGTGCGCAGTTCATGACTGAAATTCAGGGCGGATCAGACGTGGGCGCCAACACCGTTGCAGCAACACCGGAAGACAACGATAGCGATGTGTGGTTTTTGAATGGGGATAAATGGTTTTGCTCTAATGTGACGGCCGATTTAGCCTTGGTTACCGCCCGAACTGGAGCAGATGAAGGGACCAAAGGGCTTGGACTATTTTTAGTGCCACGTCAATTAGACAGTGGCGCATTAAACGGGATGCACATCCACAAGCTGAAAGACAAATTGGGCACCCGTTCGCTCGCGACGGCCGAAGTCACCTTCAAAGATGCTCAAGGGTGGCGGGTTGGTGAATTTAAAGATGCAATGACCTATGTGGTGAATACATCCCGTATCTATAACGCTTTTGGTTGTGCCGGAAATGCTCGTCGCGCCTTAGTAGTTGCCTGGAGCTACGCCAACAGTCGTTTGGCGTTTGGCCAGCCGATTATTCGCTTCCCACTTGTTCAGGATCAGATTACAAAGATGAAGGCAGATTGGGCCGCAATCCTGGCTGGCTCAATGCGGATCGCTAAAGTGTGGGACGATGTCGAAACTGGAAAAGGGTCTGATGACGATGTGATGTTTTTGCGTATGGCGGTGGCTCTTAACAAATATCGTTCCTCGATTTTAGCCCACGAAGTGATTCAACAAGGGATTGAGATTTTAGGCGGCAACGGCACGATCGAATCGTTTAGTGTGTTACCCCGACTGCTGCGTGACAACGTGGTTTATGAAAATTGGGAAGGGACGCACAACGTACTCTTGGCTCAAGTGCAGCGTGATATTCGCAAAAGCGCCATCCATAAACCGTTTTTCGAGCATATCCGCACCCAGTTTACAAATACGTTTATGGCTGAACTCAAAACTGAAGGGCTTCATCAGCTTGAAAAGCTGGAAGGTGAAATGGAAGAGGTTTTGAAGATGGATGAGCTAACAGGTGCGATTTTCTTTCGGCCGTTGATGGACCGAGTCACAGATCTGTATTACACAGCCAGCATGGCGGCCGAGTCAGGTTGGGAACGCAAAGCAAAGGAAGACAAAACCAAGGCTCGTTTGGCCATTTTCTTTTTAAACCGGCGAGTCAGTGGCTTGCGGCCGGGCGATATCACTTATTACGATGATCAAGTGGCTCGACTTTCATCGCAGATTTAAAACACCAGCAAGCTGGCGTGCTACATGCTTGCGGCAAAAATCATTTTCTGGCAGGATTAATTCAAACAAAATGATGGTTTGTAACTGTTCAAATCATCAAGCACTTACCCCTTAGGCGATCTAAAAGAATTAATTATCCAATTGGAGAGTTTGGATCGCCTCACAACGTCAACTTAATTGACACAGCCATCTCGAAAATAATTTCAACAGATGATTATTTTTTCAAGATGGCCTTATTTCCCGAGGTTAAACTTATGACTAAAAAATTACGTGTTACATCTATTGTCGGCTCCCCTTATGATCGTGGTTTTCAACACGGTGAACAATGGAAAGACGCTATTCGGCATTTTGCTAAAGGCCGCGTCGAATTGGTTGCTGGTGGTCAATGGAGCGGCGGTTTTCGCAAATCAACTGCAGACATCATCGCTTTGGCCGAGCAAACGATGCCTCATCACGAAGCGTATGCGCCTGATTTGGTTGAAGAAATGCGCGGAATGGCGGCCGCCACCGAATTGAGCATGGGTGAACTCATTATCGTAAGTGGTTTTACCGATTTTATCGATACAGTTTATGGAGTCAGCAATCGCGAAACGATGCTTGAGCCAGCGTTGGCCATTGACGACTGTACCGCTTTTATTGTGCCGGATAATGCCGCCAATGGTTCTGGCTTTTTTGGCCAAACTTGGGACATGCATGACGCGGCTACAGAGCATCTGATTTTGCTTGACATACAGCCAGACGATGGCCCCAATGCGATGGCACTTACCGCGGCCGGTTGTTTAGGTCAGATCGGTATGAACGAGCACGGTATCTCTGTGGGTATCAACAATTTATTAGGGGCAGATGGGGGGATCGGGGTGACTTGGCCTTTCGTTGTACGCAAGGTGCTTCAGCAAGACAATATTGACGACGCTTTGAAATGTATTACCGATGTTGAATTGGCAGGGGCGCATAATTACCTATTGTTTGACAAAACCGGCCGTGGATACAATATCGAAGCGATGTCTACCCACTATCACATTGTTGAACTCGAAGAAACACCACTCACCCACACAAACCATTGTCTAGTACCTGAAACAATTGCATTGGCTCAAGAACGCCATCCTGATTCACAAGTGGGTTCAGAAAATCGTTTGATACAGGCAGATGAAACGCTAGCGCAACGGCCGATCACGATTGAAATGTTGCAACAGATGACCGCTCTGGCTCCTGTTTGTACAACGTCTAAACCGCCATTCAATGTTGAAACGTGTGGTGCGGCGATTATGCGGCCGAAAACGGGTGAGTTCTGGGCCGTTTGGGGCTTGCCTAGCGAGAACGAGTACGAACGCTTCACTGTGTAAATCACTTGAAGTAGCTCCAGGTAGGTAAGCGGGTAATAAGAAAGAAAAGTCCTAATCTTTCTTATAAGAGAATGATTGAGTTGGTGAAAAACAGATCAACTCAATCTACCATTCTCGCATGCGAAATATCTTAATTACCGGAGCAACCAGCGGAATCGGGCTTGAATTAGCTCGTATTTATCAAAAACAAAGCGGTAGCCAGAAAGAGGCACGGCTGATTTTAGTCGGCCGTCGCTCTCTCTCTGCCCTTTCAGACCCCATCTTTTCAAAAGACAATTACTGCCAAACTGATCTAGCCCAATCAGCCGGTCACTTGGCGATAGAAGAATGGCTTGCACACCAGCAGATTTCATCCCTTGACCTCATCATTCACAACGCCGGTATCGGTTGGACCGGTTCACTAGCGGATCAGTCTCCAGCCAGTATGGCTGAAATAATGCAGGTCAACCTAAAAGCCCCTATTGCGATTACCCATACTCTTTTTCAGCATTTAGTCAGAGCCAACGGAAAGGTGGTTTTTGTTAGCTCCGTCGCATCTGCACTACCCACGGCCGATTTTGCGACTTACACCGCCTCAAAAGCGGCCCTCGATGGCTTTGCCCGTAGTTTAGCGGTTGAAGCCAAAGGGCGGTTTGCCGTTCAAATCTTGCACCCTGGGGCGACCCGTACTGAAATGCACGCCAAAATCGGGATGGAGCCTGAAAAGTATGAAAAATTTCGCCCGGCCGATCAGGTTGCACTTGAAATGGTGGGTGCGATTCAGCGTAATAAGCGCAATATCGCCATCGGCTTTAGCAATAAACTATTGCGTTGGGTCGGCCGTACTTTCCCCCGTTTGCTTGAACAGATTATGCGTAAGAAATCAACTGATCAGGCGGCTGATATTGGTACAGGCGAGTTGCATATTTTGGTCACGGGTGGGGCTGATGGGATTGGAGCTGCCATTGCCAGGCGTTTTGCAGGTGCTGGGAATCGCAACACCCATATGACGATTGTAGACATCGACTCAGGGCGGGGTGAAGCGTTGGCGGCCGAACTCGGCAATCGTGCCGTTTTTGTTAAAGCTGATCTTTCAAACCTTGAGTCTATCCAAACTGCGGCTGACACAATCGGGAAATTGCCCCCCATCACCGTTTTGGTCAACAATGCTGGGATTAGCGCGGCCGGTCATTTTGAATCGCTTGCTCTAACGGCCCAACTCAACGTGATTGATATTAATTTGACAGGGGCTTTAATTTTGACGACAACGTTGCTGCGTCAAAATAGGTTGGCGGCCGGGCATATGCAAGTGTATCTATCGTCATTGTCTAAATATGTTGGTTATCCCGGCGCAGCGGTCTATTCAGGTTCAAAAGATGGGTTGGCTTCTTTTGCTTCTAGTATCCAGGCGGCCGCACCGATTGGCGGCCGAAGTCTAACCGTCTATCCAGGACCTACCCGCACCGCCCACGCGCACCGTTATAGTCCTGACAACAGCCGAGAAGAAAAGCGCATGCCGCCGGAAGAGGTCGCAGAGCAGGTGGTTCAGAGTGTTGTGAAAGGTAAGCGGAACTTGTTCCCAGGTGGCGGGGCTAAGACGTTTGCCGTTTTCGGCCGCTTATTGCCACGGGTGGCGGAGCAAGCGATGAAGAAAACGATTTACGATAAGTTAGCGTAATCTCCGGCTAAGTTGAACTTGCCCTCTTCGAGCCTTATGCTTTTAGGACTAAAATCATCCGCTCACTGTTTTCATCATACAGCTTCTGCGTGTAATCACCCCAAACCGCCTCTATCTTTAGGCGAGCCTCAGGCAGATAGTCCATAAGCTGATCTAAATAGCGATAGTAGAAAAGATTTGAAAAGTCCACCATGACCCTATCATCTTTAATACGCCATTTGATTTCAACCTGCTGGGCTTCATGTTCGGCTGTCCAACCGCTCCATAGCGGCAACTTCCGGCCGCCGTCGTTTAATGGCTCGTCTTTTGCCAAATCACCCTCTTCATTGTCGAGGCTGGCCATAATAAACGGCTGAATCACATCGATCACGATCTTGCCATCGGGGGCCAACAGTTTAGCGGCGGCCTTTAGCAAATCGAGCACCGTTTGATTGCTGAACTCCATAATCGTATTCATCCCGATGATGATTAGGCCAAATCGTTGCTCAGTTTTCCAAGTCAAAACATCGTGCTCAACCAAGATGGCTGTTACCTCTTCCTCGGCCACACGTTTTTGGGCAACAGCAAACATGTCGGCCGAATTGTCGATGCCGGTCACGCTTAACCCCGCTTCTGCGATGGGGATCACCAGTCGGCCGGAGCCACAGCCGATGTCTAAAATCGCTGGATTAGAGGAGGTTGCGGCCGTTTGTGCCATTTGAACAAAAAGTTCAATGTCGCCCGTGTGGGCTTGGTGGATTAGATCGTAATATTTTGAAGCTTGTTCGTACATAAGGAGCTCGAGAAGCGAGTAGCGGGGAGCGATACCATTCCGATAGGGTGTCGCTCCCCGCTACTTGCTACCTGTTAAATTTTGGTTTTCGTTTTTCTTTAAAAGCGTTTAACGCTTCAAGGTTTGATGGACCGCCAAAAAGCGGTAAAAAGGTTTCTGTTTCTTTGGCGTAGCCTTGCTCAAGGCTGTTTCCGGCCGAAAAATTGACCAATGACTTGATGGCCGCTAGCGAATCGGCCGGGAGTTGTGATAGCTCTTGCACCCAACTGAGGGCGGCTTCACGAGTCGTTTGATTGGGTTGAGCAATGCGATGGATAAAGCCGATTCGCTGGGCTTCGGCGGCCGAAATCGATGCCCCATTGAGCATGAGGTTCATGACACAGCTTTGTCCTAGCAGTTTTACCAATCTTGGGCCACCGCCCCAGCCGCTGGTTAAACCCATCTTAACTTGCACAAAGTGAAACTTGGCAGTGGGTACGGCGATGCGCAGATCACAGGCCGACAGCACTTCAACCCCACCACCGGCCGCATGTCCGTTGACCGCCCCAATCACCGGGCAGGGCAGTTGGGTAAGCCGGACCAAAGCATCTTTCATGAGGGTGTGTAGCCGCCGGCCGGTTTCCGGTGATGGGTCAGCCGCTAGCTCATTTAAATCACCACCCGCAATAAACGCTTTATCGCCTGCACCGGTTAGGATGAGGGCTACCGGTGGGTTCTGGTGCAACTCTTCAACCGCATCAGCAAACGCTCGCTGAGCCTCGACATTTAGAGCATTGCGCGCCTCCGGCCGGTTGATGGTTAAAATGGTGACACCATTTATATCTTCTTTGCGTAAAATGCTCATCGACCAAGATTTTAGCGTCTTTTGGGTGGAAAGCCCCTGTTTTTCGGGTATGATTACCTAATTAAAAATTATTTCCAGAGTGACTACACTTATGAATTATTTAGATTTCAAAATTTCAGTTGAACACATAAATGGGCAGGAATATCGAATATCAGTGAGTTCAGAAAATGGAGGAGAGTATCAAGAAACAACCACATTCCCTTTCGATGATACGACGCTAACAGAGAAGCTAACCTCTATCCGCAAAGTGTTACATACCACTGGCACCCGAGCTATCGGTAGACGCCTTGATCATACCAGTGAGAAAAAGAACTGGACTCTTGACGATATTGAAGACTTTGGAACCGAGCTTTTTGGTTTCCTCTTCCCTAGTGAAATATTGGGACAATACCGAAATGTTGCAGTGGTTGCAGCTAGTCTACAGAATAAGGGTGTGCGTTTAAAGCTTCGTTTTGCTGAAAGTGCCTCAAGTCTATCTCCTATTCCTTGGGAATTTTTATATGATAAAGCTCGGCGTGATTTTATTTCACTTGACCACGAGTCAGCTTTAGTTCGGTATTTGGATTTGCCCCGGCCAGTAGAAGCCCTAGTAGTTTCGCAGCCGCTTAAAATTTTAGGAATGGTATCGAACCCCCTTAATGATTTAGATGTTGAAAGGGAAAAACGTTTGGTTGAAGATTCTCTTGCCAGCTTAATCTCAAATGGCCGGATCGAGTTGGGTTGGTTGAAAGGAGATACATTTCGTGACATTCAGTCTGAAATGCGTCGTGGAGATTGGCACGTTTTTCACTATATTGGTCATGCTGGTTTTGATGATCAACGAGATGAAGGTTTTTTGCTTCTAGGCGATGGCCGTGGTGGTTCGATGAATTTGTATGCCAAAGATTTGTCTAGGCTCATTCGAATCGAAAAATTGCGCCTTGTTTTGCTTAACGCATGTGATGGAGCTGCAAGTGATAGTCAAGATTTATTTTCATCTACCGCTTCAATTTTGGTAAGCGATGGAATGCCAGCAGTTTTGGCGATGCAATATCCAATTACGGATACGGCCGCAATTGAGTTGGCTCGTACATTTTATGAGTCAGTTTCTGATGGGCTTCCAGTTGATTATGCTCTGGCTGATGCTCGCATAAATATCAAAATTTCACACGGAGACTCGCTTGAATGGGCAACACCAGTGCTGTTCATGCGCTCAAAAGACGGCCGGCTATT
>JBLIMP010000028.1:0-22784 GCA_047638855.1 Cellvibrionaceae bacterium
ATTCTAAAATTAGGCCAAAACAATGAAATTGTTCAGTTCCATGAAAAACCTCAAACAGACGAAGAGCTAGATGGCCTAATCAGCTTCCCAGATTCTGATAAGCCTTTTGTTGCGTCGATGGGTATCTACGTATTTAAAACCGAGTCCTTGAATAAGCTTTTAAACGAAGTAGAAGGAGATGATTTTGGCAAAAATATTCTTCCGGTTGCACTAGAGCATGGAAAGCTTCAAGGGCATATTTTTGATGATTTTTGGGAAGACATTGGAACGATTCGTCGTTTTTACGAAGTCAATCTTGCAATGGCGCAAGAAAACCCACCTTTTGATTTCTACGATGCTGATTCACCGATTTATAGTCGTCCTCGTTTTCTACCCGGGTCACGCGTCAATGGGGGTGCCTTGCGCGATGTATTAATGGCTGATGGATGTCGTATCGAAAATGCGACGATAAGAAATGCGGTCATTGGATTGCGTAGCCTCATCGGTAGCAACGTCACCCTAACAAACTCGATTATGATGGGAGGGGACTATTACGAATCTCCAACCGATTTTGCCGCAAATACAGACAAAAATAGGCCAAATATCGGTATTGGCAGTGGATGCGTCATCGATGGAGCGATTATTGATAAAAACGCTCGCATCGGCAAAGGAGTCATTATTCGTAATATGCCGGAAAGAGAAGATAGTGAGGAAGAACACTGGGTCGCCCGAGATGGGCTAATTATCATCAAGAAAAATGGAATCCTGCCTGCCGGGACCGTGATCTAAAATGTAGTCGGTAATTTTGGAGCATGATGCGTTTTAACATCTCATGCTCCAAAAAACAGTTGATCTAAACCGTTAGAGGGGGCCAAATCAGCGAGAAGCACGTCGGGTTGATGCGGGGCCAACTGATCAAGCGTATAACGGCCGGTTGCAACTGCAACAGCCTTCATACCGTTTGCACGGGCACATGAAATATCGGCCGGAGTATCCCCAACAACAATACAATCTTTCCCCTCAAAACGCCTTCCAAGTTTTGCATGTGCCCGATCAAAAGTGAATGGAGGCAGATTGTCTCGCTCAGAAACCAATTCCCCCGACACCAAAAAGCTAAAAAACTGTTCAAGCCCAGCCAAACGCAGTTTATGTTGTGCTCCTTGGCTACAATTAGCGGTCAAAACAGCCATTTCAACATGAGGCACGGCGGCTAACCGATGCAATAAGTCAACAGCTTCAGGATAGATGGTGAAACGATCGGCCGAGCCATGCTCATTCCATTTGCTCCCCAGTAACTGAAAGGCATCTGGCAACTTTGCTTGAATCAAGCCCTCATCTACCCCAGATTGACGCAGAGCATACTCAGCAATACCTTTGTCAGTAAGTCCACCCCAAGGAATATTTCCCGGGTTAATTTCAACCTCAAACATTTCCGAAAGAGACTCAAAAAAGAGGTCTTTGCTCAGCCCGTCGGTATGCATGAGGGTTCCGTCGATGTCAAAAAGAATGAGTTTCATAATGCTATGGCTTCTATAATAAGTGAACAATGGCCGGTTAATAATAATGAATCATCCATTGCTCAGCATTCTAAAAAATCGAGTTTATCGAGTTTGTAGGTGCGGCTTTAGACGCTTTAACCGGAAAAACAATGGCTGAAGCCACTACTACGAACGGGTTCAATAGCGAACCAGCCAGCCACTATTCACTTACATGAAGCATGACAAAGTCGCCTTTTAGCTACTGAGTATCGTTTGCACTCTTTCCCAAAAGTGCTCATTTGTTGGCGGCCGAGGTGGGATGGGATCTCCCACATCAAAACCACGTTCTGTGATTATTTTCTTAATAAATGCGATACGTGCCCCATCTGGGGTCAAGTTCAATATGCGATTGATTTTGCTTTGGCATTTCTGTGCTGTAGCGATATCCCCTTTTTCAAGTGCCGCACCCATCTCAACAAACGGTTCGGGAACAGCGGTTGAAAGACCGGTAATCATGCCGGCCGCGCCTAGCACTTGCAATCCGGCCGCCATTTGCTCATTGCCGGTTAAAATAAAACGGACACCGTCTAAAGCCTCAATCAATGATCGAATCACCAAGGCGTCTTTTCGGCTAGATTTTAAACCGACAAAGTTTGGCACGGCCGCGCACAATTTTTTAACCAGAACGGGAGACGCCCCATTCACGGCCATATGCGGGATGTCATAAAACATCAGCCCTACTTGGGGAACAGTTTCGCCAACTGTTTTAAAATAGTCAAGAATGGTGTCATCGGACAAGCCATAAAAATAACCAGGCAGGATGGAGACGATATCAGCTCCGTTTTCGGCCGCATGTGTTGCCAAGTCAATTGTGTCACGTAAATTATTGGTCCCGACATGAGCCATCGCCACACCACCCGCTTGCTTACAAGCTGGAATAGCAGCGGCATGAAGCCGTTTACGTTGATCATGATCAAGCGTGATACCTTCACCCGTTGTCCCCCCAATAAAAAGCCCTTTTGACCCTTTGCCTATCAGCCAAGTAGCCAGTTCTGTGGCGACATCTGCCTTTACTTCATAGCCGCTAAGCGGAGTTGCCAATGCGGGCGAAATTCCATAAGAAAGACGATTTTTAAATTCGGTAATTTTCTGAGTGTTCATATCCAGAATTATGATGCGAAAAGAATCAAGTGACCACTAAAATGAGGGTTGCCCGCCCAATTGATGGCATTTAGCTCAAAGTTACAATTTACGTGTAAACATTTTTACCTCTTTAAACCGGAACGGTATAATAACCAAAACTAGCTTACCGGAATTCATGACTGAACAATCACCGCAAATCGATTCAGCTTCTATTGATCAACGCAAAGCCGATCACATTCGTATTAACTTAGAAGAAGATGTCTCTTTTAACCAACTGACCACGGGATTAGAAAAATTCTTCTTTATGCACCAGGCCCTGCCAGAACTTGATCTTGACCAAATTAAAGTGGGTAGTCAAATATTCGGCCGAAAATTAAAGACGCCGCTCTTGATTTCGTCGATGACCGGAGGGACTGGACGGGCCGCTACGATCAATCGAGTCTTGGCAGAAGCCGCACAAGCGGCCGGAATGGCGATTGGTTTGGGATCACAACGTGCAGCGATTGAAGACGACAAATTGGCTGAAAGCTATTGCATACGTGATTACGCCCCCGATGTACCGATTTTTGCCAATGTTGGAGCCGCTCAGCTCAATTTAGGCTATGGGGTCGCCCAAATGCAAAAAGCGATCGATATGTGTGAGGCAGATGCTCTGATTTTACACCTCAATCCATTGCAAGAAGCGGTTCAGCCTGAAGGGGATCGCAATTGGCGTAGCATTTTGCCTAAAATCGAAGCACTTTGCCGAGAGCTTCCAGTACCTGTCATTGCAAAAGAAGTCGGTTGGGGCATATCTGAAAATGTGGCAAAAATGTTGGTAGATGCGGGTATTTCGGCGATTGATGTGGCGGGTTCCGGAGGCACATCATGGAGTCAGGTCGAAATGTATCGTGCTCAGAATTGGCACGACCGCCGTATTGCGGCCACATTCCGCAATTGGGGCATTCCAACCACCCAGTCGATCATTTACTGTCGTCAGGCTGCGCCATCGGCCGATTTTCCCATTTTTGCAAGTGGGGGGATCAAAAATGGCATCGATGCGGCAAAATGCATCGCCTTAGGAGCAAACTTAGTTGGCTTAGCAGGCGAGTTTCTAAAAGTAGCAGTAGAAGGTGGTACACGGGCAACTGTTGAATTAGCAGATATAATTACTGAGGAACTAAAAATTTCAATGTTTTGCGCAGGAGCGGCTGACCTA
Source organism: Cellvibrionaceae bacterium (assembly GCA_047638855.1). Classification (GTDB taxonomy): domain Bacteria; phylum Chloroflexota; class Anaerolineae; order Promineifilales; family Promineifilaceae; genus WTJY01. Next base: position 3,799 of record JBLIMP010000028.1, read on the forward strand.
CAGGCGCTTTCCAAAACAACTTTACACTCAAGTTAATTGTTTTAAATATTAATGTTTTGTAATTGTTCAGCAGCCTAAGAAAGTCGAGTTTGTAGTAGCGATTTTAGTCGCTTTAATCGGAAAAACAGCGGCTGAAGCCACACCTACGAACAGGTGCTGAATAGTTACAATGTTTTAAAAGTCATTCTCACCTATACAGAATCAATCATATGAGTTTTAAAGAAGTAACGAAACCGATGCGCGCAGCCTTGCACGCAGATATGAAAGAGGTCTTACAGGCCAATATCCATCCTCCAATCGATCAAATGCATGGGCTAATGCAGTACCATATGGGATGGTTGAACGAGCAGCTACAGCCGGAGGATTCTCCGGCCGGAAAACAGATCCGGCCGTTGCTAACCATGTTGTGCTGTCAAGCTGCTGGTGGAGATTGGACCCAATCGATCCCGGCCGCATCTGCCATTGAACTAACCCATAATTTTTCTTTGATTCACGACGACATCGAAGACGATTCTCCAACCAGACGTGGCCGCAAAACCTTGTGGTCAATTTTTGGTGTTCCACTCTCGATCAATGTGGGGGATGGGATGTTTGCAGCCTCACGCGTTGCACTTGGGCGGCTAGAAGATCGGGGAGTTCCCGCAAAGACTATTGTTAAAGCCTATCGTCGTTATGATGATACCTGTCTCAAGCTAACCCAAGGCCAGGATGCAGATATGTCATTTGAAACCCGACAAAATGTCAGCGTTGATGACTATGTTGCAATGATTACGGGCAAAACATCTGTCTTGCTGAGTCTGTGCGCAGAATTAGGCTCGATTATTGCCGGCCATACCCCGCAACATGTACAGCATTACCAGAAGTACGGGTTGAATTTGGGGTTGGCGTTTCAAATTCTTGATGATATTTTAGGGATTTGGGGGGATGAAGCGACAATTGGAAAATCGGCCACAACTGATATTTCAACCCGCAAAAAGACGCTCCCGATTTTATACGGATTGGAAAATAGCCCTAAATTACAAAAGATGTTCTTCGATGAATCGATTCCTGAGGCTGAATTTGTACCTGAGGTCGTTGGTTTATTAAACGAGGCTGGTGCACAAGAGTATGCGACTAAAAGGGCCACCGACTACTCAAACTTCGCCTTAGCACATCTTGAAGGGGCAAACCCAGAAGGTGAAGCGGGGCAGGCTTTGCATGAGTTGACGCATCTGCTTTTGGGGCGAAAAAGTTAACTTTTTATGATCTGGCTCAACAGACCCCAGAATATATCGAGTCTGTTGAGTCAAAGTAAATATGCAGCTCAAGAAAATCACAATTGCGCCGGTCAAAACGGCCGAAATGGTTCAATTTTACAATGCGGTATTTGACGCTCAGCTTGAACCGTTTTCAGCCTTTGGAACCACACTTTTCAGCGGTACTTTGGCCGGGATTGAGCTTTTGTTTTGCCCGAATGAAATTCTCGACATCAAAGCGGAAAAGAATCGTCAACAGCTCTCGTTTATTGTTGACGATTTAGGGTTAATGCTACAAAAAGTTCAGGCAAACGGTGGCAGCTTGATGGGTGACCTGGATGGGTGACCGGCAAGTAGGACCCGCAGAAAAAGCGTGCGGCGTCGCTGAACCAGATGGAAATTCGATTGAGCTGGTTGAATTGAAAATCTAGCCGTCTTGTCGAAGATCGACTTCAGGGTGATTTTTAGTCAGGTAGTCGACAATATCTTGTAACTGATTATTTTTTGTTAGCGTAGCTACAATCGTTCGGATTATTTCAGTAGAGCCGCCTTCTACATCTTCGACATCAATATCGAAATGAGAACAGATATCTTTTAGTTCGGCCCGGCCGAAATTGTCTTCAAGAACTATTGCTACTTGATGTTTAGGCAGCGCAATGTCAGGTCGGTGTACTCCAAGATAATCGATTAGTTCTTGGATTCGGCCGTGTCGGAACAAGTGAGCGACCATCGCTTGGGTTTTTTCAACAAAACCACCCTCAAAATTTTCGTAATTAATATCTAAGTCGTAACAGAGGTCTTTTAACTCTGCCAGGTTAAATGCCGCTTCTAAAGCGTTGGTTAACTCAAACCGATATTTGGCATTTAATATATCGGCCGTTGAGCGCTCATGAAGCGGCGGGGTTCCATCGTTTCCCTTGCTATTTTTATTATTTTGAGGCCGAAGGTAAACGAAAGCACCGGTCCCTAAAAGAGCCATAACAGCAAGAATTGCCAATAAAATAGCACCAAAATTATTAGGGGGCGGTGAGGTTGAAACGGGTGGGCTGACAAGCTCGGTATCAACTGGAAGATTATCCACAACGGTCACAGGGATGTCTCGTATCCAAGATGGTGTCGTGTCATCTGCTAAATAAACCTTCACAAAAAACTTGTGTACACCTGTTTTCTCAGGGGCTTTAATTCCCCATATCCAAGTCGTTATCTGACTTGAATCGTCAAGGTCCACCTTTTGAGTTGTTGGCATAACTGGGTCAATCTCAAAAGTTTGTGACGTGAGTTCAACCCTGACTTGCTCTGCTAAATAAATGTTGACGGTGTGGGTTTTGGTTACATCAAAGCCAGTTGATTCAGGATCAACTACCTCAGTTGACACTTCTACAAATATGGGAGACGGAGCAACTGCCACATCGAGTTTGTTAATCTTTATGACTACTGAATCATTTGTATCGGCCAAAATCAAGAGCGGATATTCAAGGTTTAGCTCCCCTTGTATATCGGTAATGGACCCATCTTCAGTTACTTCTACTAAATTTATTTCCTCTACATTTTCCTCAAACTCAATTATAGGCTCCGGTGTTGGAGCGGTGGCAGCTTCCGGTGTTGGGAATTCGTCGCTTGCCGCCATTTCTCTACACCCTACAAGAAACAAAAGTAAAAATAAAATTAAGACGGGTTTGCAATGTTTGGTAATCATTTTAGTTAAAGCTTAAATCTAGAGGATGTACTGTTTAACGAGGGGCCATTATTCACCCATTCTTTTGGATGATAACAGCTCTCATTCTATAGTTTAGGCAGTTTAGGAATTCGTGACAAACCCGAAAGACATGTTGCAGGGTCTACAAAAGAGGATCTTATTTCAAAGCCGCTTCCATCACTGCAAGATCAGGATCGATGCCGGTCCAAATGCGAAATGCTTCGGCCGCTTGCCCTAGCAACATGCCTAATCCATTAGCGGACTCACATCCGGCCGTATGTGCTTGCTTCATCAGGCAGGTTTCGGCCGGGGTATAGACCAAATCATAAACAAAAGAGCCTACCGGAAACGGCCGATCATCGGGCCAAATCGACTCATCAACGTTCGGGTGCATTCCGATGGGGGTCGTATTCACAATCAACGGAGCCACAACCTGAGCCAAGGTATCACCGATCTGATCAAAAGTAGTGGCAGAAATTTGTGCCTGTGGAAAATGGACCCGCATATCTGCGATTAGGGTTTGAGCCTGTTCCGGCCGACGGGCACACAAAAAGACGTTTGCTTCAGCCTTAAGCAGTGTGTAAACCACCGCACGTGCAGAACCGCCAGCCCCTAGTACAACACAATCGCGGCCGCGAATCGGAACATTGTGTTGCGCTAAATCTTGTTGGAAGCCGATCCAATCGGTATTAAAACCGGCCGATTTCGGTGGATAGCCGCCTTCCGGCCGGGGTGAAAACAAAATAGTGTTGACCGCCCCAATCGCCTGCGCCGCCGGATCAATCACATCGAGCAGAGGCATGACAACCTGCTTGTGCGGTACCGTTACATTGACCCCTAAAAAGCCCAAGGCTGGCAGACCACGCACGGCCGCTTCCACAGCGTCGGGATGTACGGCCAATGGCAAGTAAGCGAAGTTTAAGCTGTGTGCTTGGGCAACCGCATTGTGCAAAATTGGACTTTTGGTATGCGAGACTGGCCAACCTAAAAGGCCAATGAGTTGGGTTTTTCCATCAATTTTCATAGTTGGCAGAATTGTATCTGTGAAAAGCGATCCGTCGCAAACAGAGCTGCGTGTTTTCCAAAATTGTCGGGTAAAATCATGGGACAATAACTATCATAACCATTGGAGAACAGATGGGACACAATCTTCTTTTGCTAAACGGCCCCAACTTAAACATGCTCGGTACACGTGAGCCGGAAATCTATGGGTCTGAAACATTACCTGATTTGGTCGATGCGATTCGACAGTATGCGGCCGAAAAGAACATCACGCTGAGAGACTACCAATCAAATATTGAGGGTGAGCTGGTAACGGCCGTACAAGAGTCACGCCATTGGGCAGATGGGGTTTTATTTAACCCAGGGGCGTATACCCACTACAGCATAGCCTTACGAGACGCTATCGCGGCGGTTGATGTGCCGGTGGTTGAGCTACATATTTCCAATGTACATGCTCGTGAAGAATTTAGGCATAAGTCTGTGCTAAGTGCGGTTTGCTTAGGTGTAATCGCAGGCTTCGGTCGACAAAGCTATTTCTTGGCCATTGATGCACTCGCTCAGCATTTGACTAAGTAGAACTCCCTCCCGCAACTTTATTCAGGCTCTTTTTTAAGCCTCTCTCCAAGCAAAGAAAAGCTAATCATTTTCTTCAGATGCGCTTGGATGATCTAAATGGGTAATTTGTTGGAGAATATCGGTACAAATCTGTTCCGGTGTCCGGTTTTGAGTATCGATAAGAGGAAACCGTGCGTATCTTTCTTGTCGGTCGGCCAGCAAATCGGCAATCTTTGCTTCTGGGTTTTCCCCTTTAATCAGCGGCCGTTCTAGCCCGTTTTTCTCACTTTGTACACGCCGAAGAATTTCTTCAGCAGAAGCTGTTAAGCAAAATATCAGGCCGGAAGGAGCTAAAGCTGAAATGTTTTCAGGATCGAGCATCATCCGGCCGCCGGTTGAAATAATCTGCCCAACCCGCTCTCCTAAATCACGGGCTGCATCACGCTCCATTTGCCGAAAAGCTCTTTCTCCATCTTCTATGAAAATTTCCGCTACCATTTTTCCATATTGCTCTTCAATATGACCATCGGTATCAACAAATTCAAAACCTAGTTTTTTAGCCAATAATCGGCCGACTGTGGTTTTACCCGTTCCCATAAATCCAGTTAGGATAATGTTGTAATTTTTTTCTTCGAAATCCATAACCCAAGTTTATTATCACTACTCGATAAAATCCACGAAGCGTTGCAAAGATCGAGTTTAAATTTAAACTTGATGCTTAAAAATATAAGGAGACACCATGCCAGATTTTCCGATTATCGACACTCACGTTCACCTTTGGGATCCAAATCATCTGCGCTATTCATGGCTAGATGAGACTCCTTTACTCAACCAATCTTATCAACTAAAAGAGCTTGACCAGCTAAAAAAGCCTGTGGAAATTGACCAGATCGTGTTTTTAGAGGCAGGGGCCGATCCAGGACAATCTTTAGCTGAGGTGAACTGGGTCACAGAATTAGCAAGTCTGGACTCACGCATTACCGGCATCGTAGCGCAGGCATCACTTGAAGACGGGGAGGATGTTCGGACGTATTTAGAAACACTGGCTGCAAATCCTTTGGTTAAAGGGGTGCGACGGCTCTTACAAGGTGAAAGTGATAGTGCCTATTGTTTACGCCCCGATTTCATACATGGGGTTCAAATATTGTCTGACTACAACTTTAGCTTTGATATTTGTATTTATCATTTTCAGCTTAAACACATTCTAAAACTGGTTGAAAAATGCCCAAATACCAAATTTATTCTCGATCATATTGGCAAGCCAGACATCAAAAATCAACTGTTTAATCCTTGGGAATCTGAAATCAAAGCGTTGGCCCAATTCGCGAATGTGACGTGCAAAATTTCAGGGTTGGTAACCGAAGCGGATCACGCTAGCTGGACTGAAAATGATTTAATACCATATATCAAGCACATAATTGACTGCTTTGGTTTTGATCGGGTGATGTTTGGGGGAGATTGGCCAGTAGTCCGTTTGGCGGCCGAGTATCCGCGCTGGGTCGAGGTAGTTGATGCTGCTATTGCTGGCTGTTCAGACATCGAAAAACAAAAACTCTATCGAAGCAATGCGATTGATTTTTATAGGATGTAGAAACAAGCAGCTTCTTTGTTTTTGCTCATTCTAAAACTTTCAACAATAATAAGTCGATGGCTGTAAGCAAAAAAGGTAATCGCAAAGTTAAGTTTCAAGGGCGTGAATACATCTGGTATGTCAACGATATCAAAGAAATTGTCCCAGAGGGGGGATTTGTGGAGCCGATCAGTGAGCGGGTTTTACACATCATCGCTGCAAACAAGAAGTTCATCGTGCATTACCGTATCCCAAATGCGGGTGACGCATTTACAACCTTAAAGATTGAGGGAGGGCAGTTTCCCCGTGAGCCAGGGGCCAAACAGATAGAAGTTCCACGCTGGCGACATGATGCAAAACGGTTTCCAACGGCCGATTTTGTACGCAGGCTCATCGGCTGGTGCTATGAAAGTCCAAACGAGTCTTCAAAAAAGTAGATTGCAAGAATCGCTTCAGAAAAGTTAAGGCAACGTGCGAAGCATAATCGGTAAATACTGCCAATAACTGCGTGACGGCAAATCAGCGGCCGCAACCTGCGTACCAGCACGCACCGAAAGCACTTTAATCTGATTAGTCGATTCACTCCCATCCCCAACCAAAACGACAATTTGAAATTCGGCCGCAGACTGCGGTTCAATCACTTCGGTACGTGTTACAGAGGCTGCCGCCACCCATACGCCATTTTCAAGCTGAATATCAAACTGGTCATTAAAATCACCGATGTTGGTTATCCAAACAGTATGTGTCACCGTGTCGGCAGATTGTATCGATGTGTGGGTCAAAACTGCACCGACTTCGGCCGTGGCTAAGCCGGTTAAAAATTGACTAGCCGCCAGATTAACCTCAGGGGTTACAGTGACTGTATAGCTATTTTGGATACCCGCCTCAACCGCCATCCGCACCGAAAATTCATGAATTTCATCCCCATCAACCCATGGTGTTTGCGACTCAGACGGCTCGGTAATCCATGAATTGCCACTTGCTTGAATGAAATAACGCTGAGGCAAACCTGATTTGTTCTTAATAAATAGCGATTTAACAAGCTCATTCCCTTCGAACTTTGAAGGGTTTTCCACATCTAGTTTATCCAGCACCTCAAATAGTGGGCCATTTTCGATTTGAAAATGTGTTGTAGCCGTTATGACATAGCCCGGCCGCTGGTGAGACTCAAGAATTAAACTCACGGTCAACTCCCCGGTAATAGACAAAGGGGCGGTCACAGAAATAGGGATGTATTCTGTCTGCGTAGGCACCCCATTAAATACAATGTCATGGGGTGATGAGATAGACCATCCAGCGTCTCCGGTAGAAAGCAACGTGAGTGTATAGCGGTCTGTTAGACCAATGGTGTGTAACGCGGCGTCATAGTTAGCAACTGTTCCAGAGGTGATTAACGTGGAAGAGGGGGCTTGTATCACAGCACGATAGTTTTCAAGTGCTGTCGGCCGAACAAGAAACAACCCTTGTTCAATTCCACTGATAGGGACTATGCCACTTTCGAAATAAGGGTAAAGGCTCCAGGCTCCATTAAAATTAGCATTATCATCAGCGGGATAAATATCAAAATAAGCGACTTCTTCCAACTGGCCGTTATACGCTCCAGTCGTTTCTAAAACACGCATTCCCGCCCGGTAATTGGCCTGAAAGCTATAGCCCAAATGCATATACTGATTATGATCAATCGCTTGAGTCGTAGCCGTGTATGTTCCGATTTGTTTGGGTTCAGTCAGAGACGACAAGTCCCAAATATGAGTCGTTGTATTGATATCAAAATTTCTTTCATCCCCTTCATCATCACTCAGGAGAATCTGATGATCGGCCGTTAACCAGCCTTGATGCGTATAGCCTGTTTGGGCATATGTACTACGCGACAATTGCACCGGATTGGCTCGATCTGTGATATCAACAATCGTTATTGCATTAGCATTAAAGTTAAAACAAATCTCTCGGCCACTGTAAGCCATATCCTCACCATGATAAAGTACACATTGCGCATCATGCACATACCCATCCCCATCAACGCACCCCGCAAAAGTGGGGTTGAGTTGATCGTGACTCAGATCGAGCAAATGCATTCCACCACTACAGCGTTCCTCCCCAGATGAAATACCAACGAGGGCGGCTAAGCCTGTTTCTTCATTAATGACAATGTTATGGGCTGAATTGATTCCGGTGTAACGGTTATCGGCCGTAAATACAGTTGTTTCGGTCACGCCCCGCAAGCGAGTTAGATCAAAAACTTGCACACCAAACGCACCCGCTATATCACCCACAATATAAGCTGTGGTTCCATAAGTTTTCACATCTCGCCAGGGTGAATCGAAAGCGGTATTAGGCGTAGCCAAGGTGCCAATGACCACAGGGTTGACCGGGTCGCTAATATCAACAAAGGCAACACCGTTTTGCAGGGTCAAAATAACGATCTCTTTTCCATTAGATGGGTCGGTCCACCCCCACAAGTCACTCGCAGGAAATCCGCCAAAATTGCTTAAGGGCAGCCAACTCACTAAATCGACTTGATTGCACAAGTACCCGGCCGCCATTCCGCCTGTACATGGCACATTTGACACTGATGAGACAGGTGAACGCTCGATAGGAATAGCATCGGCCAACAGATTGGCATGGCATGGCAAAAAGACTCCATCATCGGGAATAAGGCACACATATGGGTCAGATTGGTTAAACATCGTAGGCGATGGGGTTGGCAGGAGCATCGGCTCGACTTCGGCCGCCGCCTTGACTTGAAAAACGGTCATCAGCAAAAAAATAAAAACCAAGGATGTAGATAAAGCTAGGAAAATCAGCGTCAGCCGTTTCGATTGAGTCAAAATAAAAGTCATTCGAGCAATTGTTACAGGTCGTACATTGGAAGGCAATAAACCAGCCTACCTCTGGTCCCATGATCAAGTTGCTAAAAAGAGCTACTTTTCAGCCTGCTTACATCATCCAAAAGTGACGTGTCACACTTTTTGCACAAGTTCGAAACAGCTAACACATCTTTGACACATGGATTACCCATCTTTTACTCATCCCTCTTCTATACTACTTTCATATCGACAAACAGACTTGTCTTTAAATAAAACAATGAAACGAAACGGCAGGGCAAAATTTTATTCTGTCGCTTTTTTTCTGGAGCAAAACTTATTATGAACGACTATGCATTAGCAAGACTTCTTCATAACGAATACCAAACAACTTATTCGAACCCTAATAGTAGAGACAACGTCAAAGGGCTTACGAAATTTTCAACCGCATCCATCATGGTTGCATTACCAGTAGCGTTTTATGCTATTGCCAGTTTTTTATTTTAAACCACATCTAGGCTCATTGACTGAATAGTCTAAGCCTTTTACTTATTCGGAAATTATTATGACACATCCATCACTTATCAAATACTACAACAACGATTTAGAAGCAGCCGGAAATCGGACCGCAGTTCCACTTGTCTGGAACATTGTTTTTATTGGGATTGCACTTTATGCAATCGTACAGTTTGTTTTCTAAATCACACAACATATTTCAAGGCACAAAAAAAAGCCGTTGATCATGATCATGACCAACGGCTTTTTTGTTACCTGTTTCGGTGCTGAACCTACCGGCTATTTTTAGCCTCCAGCAACATGTGTGAATACAGACAATTCATCATTTTCTTCAAGCGGCCGATCAGAATCATTTTCATGTGCTTCATTAACCGCCCACATAATGTCTTGCCAATTAATCTCAACCCTAGCTAAGGCTTGGCCAACCGTGGTACCTTCTTCTACATTTAAAGTAGCCCTACCCTTGTTCTCTTTTGGTAATTTATCTCGCAAAGGGCCATATAATCGTAAATATACTTTCATAATCAAATTATCTGGTTAATATTGGATGAAGTTAATAATCCAAGATGCTAGTTCATGTTTGCTCGGTTGCACTATCAACATTGTCTTACGTGCGGCCGCAATAACATCGGCCGGGATGCGATCCACACGATCCGCCATCAAGGCCTCTGCGTAGTCGGCCGTAAACTCAGGATGCCCTTGCACGCCTAACATCGTTTCCCCCACTCGATACATTCCTACCGGGCAGAAATCGCTCCCCGCTAATACAACACTATCAGATGGCAACTCTTGGACTTGATCCTGGCAGCTCAAAAAAATGTTGAATTTATCTAGCTTCGGTTTTAACCAAGCTTCGTCTTCGGCCGTGTCATATATCTGAAATGTCTTAACCCCAATCCCCCAACCATTTGCAGACTTCTCCACTCTGCCACCCAAAGCATGTGCCATCATCTGGTGCCCAAAGCACACCCCCACCAACTTCCGCCCTTCTTCATGAATCGTTTGAAAAAAAACAGTCAGCGTCTTAATCCAATCTAAATCGTCATAAACTGAATATTTCGAGCCAGTGGTGATAAATCCATCAAAATCATCACGGTTTTGTGGATAATGTCCGGCCGTGACATCAAAACATTCTAGCGTTACATCATCGTCTGAGTACTCAGAGAAATAAGACTGAAAATAAACGTCATAATCACCGCCGGTGATTGGGTGAAATTTTTCTTGTGCATGACCGCATAAAAGGAGTGCTAATTTCATATTGGAATTATAGATCAAGAAAAAAAGGCCCGCACCAATTGGAGCGAGCCTTCTAATATCTAATATCCAGCAACTAGCCTAAAACATGCCAACAATCTGACCCGTTTCCATATCGATATCGATATCATAGTAAGCAGGACGTGTCGGATACCCAGGCATCGTGCTCATCGTACCCAACAGCGGATAGAGGAAGCCCGATCCAACTGAAGCCCGAACCTCACGAACCGGAACCGTAAAGCCGGTAGGCCACCCTTTTAACTGAGGATCATGGCTAATTGAAAGATGGGTTTTCGCCATACACATCGGCAAGCCACCAAAGCCGTTGGCTTCATAACTAGCGATCTGCGCCTCCGCTTTTTCAGAGAACTCGCAACCGTCCGCGTTGTACATTTGCTTGCAGATAATCTCAATTTTTTCTTTGATCGGCAGATCCAAGTCGTACAAGAACTTGAAATCGCTCTCCATTTCACACGCTTTGATCACAGCCCGGCCAAGATCGGCCGCACCTGCGCCGCCCAATGCCCAATGGTCAGACATAACCGCATCAACCGCACCCGCAGCAATGGCCGCTACACGAATCATCTCAACTTCTTTCGCTGTGTCGGTGTGGAATTTGTTAATCGCCACCACAACAGGAATACCATACATGCGCGCGTTCTTGATATGGGCACGTAAATTGCTCAACCCTTCTTCTAAAATCTCTAAATTCTCTTCGGTGTATTCACGAGCAAGCGGTTTACCAGGAGCCACGCTTGGCCCACCACCATGGGATTTTAGCGCACGGACTGTAGCAACCAGCACAACCGCATTTGGTACAAGACCAGAATAACGGCATTTAATATTGAAGAACTTCTCCATCCCGATATCAGCCCCAAATCCCGCTTCGGTGATGACATACCCATCTTCACCCACCAATTTTAGAGCGATTTGATCAGCTACAATCGAGCTGTTTCCATGGGCGATATTTGCAAATGGCCCCGCATGGATGAGGGCGGGCGTTCCCTCAAGGGTCTGCATCATTGTTGGTTTGAGCGCATCTTTCATCAAGACGGTTAACGCACCAGCACAACCGATGTCCTCGGCCGTCACCGGCACACCGCTCCGGCTCATGCCGATGACCATACGGCCCAAACGCTCACGCATATCGGGCAAACTTGTAGCCAAAGCCAAAATCGCCATGATTTCAGATGCCACAGTAATATCGACACCCGTTTCACGTGTGCGTCCCATCTCTTTCGGCCCTGTTCCAATCGTAATACCCCGCATCATCCGGTCGTTACAGTCAACCACGCGACGCCAAGTGATGGTGTCAGGATCGATGTCTAAGCGAGCAAAACGCGATGCTTCTTCGGCCGTCAAATCTTCTGGATTCGTCTTGTCGATGCCCAACTTTTTCAAGCGACGCAACATAGAAGGTGAAAATGAACGCACCCCTTTTTTAGCAGGAGTCAGCCGTTTGTAAAGAGCCTCATCACTCTGACTCGCTTCGTGGAAAACACGGGTATCGATCGCGGCCGCAAGCACATTGTTTGAAATTGAAATCGCGTGAATGTCGCCTGTCCCATGCAAGTTAAACTCTTCCATCGGAATGATTTGGCTATAACCACCGCCAGCGGCACCCCCTTTAATCGAGAAGGTGGGTCCCATCGATGGCTGACGAATGCAGGTAAACACTTTTTTGTCTAAATGAGCACCCAGGGCCTGGCTCAAGCCAACCGTTGTGGTCGTTTTTCCTTCCCCCAATGGGGTTGGGGTGATCGCAGTCACAACGACGTACTTGCCGTTTTTCTTATCTTTTAGCCGATCCCGAATATCGAGACTCACTTTCGCTTTGGTCCAGCCATACATCTCTAATTCTTCGTCTAAAACCCCTGCTTCTCTCGCAATTTCGAGAATCTGCAACGGGGTTGCGGCTTGGGCAATATCAATGTCACTCGGGACATCTTTCAACATGTTTTCAAGTTTATGCGCCATAATGGCCTCCTTTGGTCATCTAGTGGGTTTGTTTTTTTGATACGAAGCTTCTAATCTTCAGCATCAAACTGTTTCATTATTTTGATCAAATGGCTTAAATGATCAGTGTCGTGATTCATGGCAATTTCAATCAAACGGTCAGGTGTAATTGTGCCATATACATCATGTTCGGCCGTCAATTCATCTGAATCTAGCCCTAAATTCTTAATCCGCTCCACAAACTTTCGACGTCGTTCTTTCCACAAAACAATCGAGTCGGTGAGTTCCGGCCGTCCTAATTCTTCTTCTGTATTCCAATAATGCGAAAACGTCTGGCCGCTTCCTTTTATCATCCCATCCAATTGGAAAAGGTAAGATTCCGCTTCAAGCTTTGCCAAGTGAGCACCAATTAGACGAAAAGACCAACTTCCAGCAGAGGGGCGCCAATCTTGATAATCAGCTACCACATAAAGCTTTTCGCAAACAGTTTCGTGAACGGTGATCAATTGATCTAATAAATAGTCCAAGTTAAACCTTTGGCTCTGGCTTTATGACAGTGCCAGGATAAGCATAGAGCCCTTTTCCGGCCTTAAACAGCTTCATCATGTGATCTAGATGAGCTTCATGCTCCAGGTCGTGATCAAGGGCGAGTCGGACAATCTGAACTGGAGTAATCGCGCCAAACGTTTCATGAATACCTGTCTGGGCCAACTGGTATTCATCCAGCCGACGTAAGGTAATAACCATTTCGTTGCGACGTTCACGCCAGGTCGAAATAGAGTCCTGAATACCGTATGAGCTAAAGTCCCAGCCAGCGTTGGTGTAATAACCGTAGTGTGGATTTTCACCCGCTGAAATTTCGAACATGCGGCGCAAATGGCAATCGAGTTCTACTTGAGCCAAGTGAGCGGCTATGTAGCGAAAAGACCATTCAGCCGGTTTGGGCTGCCAATCTTGATGATTAGCGATGGAAAAAAACGTTGCACAAATACGGTCTTGGGTTGATAGGAGTTCAGCAATTTGCTCTGCTACATTCATGTGGTCCAACTCGAAACGTTCTTTGCTCATTTTTCTATCCTTACCTAATATTCAGTGGCTAATGCACTTCTCGTCAATGGTGGGTGATACTCGGCCTGATCACCCACCATTGAAAACCGATCACTCTTTTCTACGGCGGCGTTTGCGGTCACGGCCGGCCTCAACCACTTCTGGCGGGGCTTCACCCCTCGCTTCGGCCCGTGCGGCCGCTCTTGCCGCCTTAATTGCATTGTCGCGTGGTGCCATCTCTTTAATCCATTTGAAACAGTTTTCATCATTTCCGGTCATTACATTTCCAGCCATAATGCCATCCATAATTTCATGATGATTGGGGTTCGTAATGGCCGAAGTCATTCCTGAGGCCATAAACATTGTCAATGCATGCGCGTTTAATGGGTTTCGCTGTGGCAAGCCAAACGAGATATTTGAAGCACCACAACTGGTGTTAACTTTCAATTCTTCAGTCAGGCGACGAACAAGACTAAAAACCTGCCGTCCAGCATACCGTAATGCTCCAATAGGCATCACCAACGGGTCGATTAGAATATCTGATTTTGGAATTCCATAATCGGCCGCACGCTCTACAATTTTCTTTGCAACAGCGTACCGTACATCGGGATCTTCAGAAATGCCAGTTTCATCGTTTGAAATACCAATCACGGCACAGCCATATTTTTTAACCAATGGCAGCACACGCTCCATCTGCTCATCCTCACCCGTCACAGAATTCAGAATCGCCTTTCCAATATAGGCAGCAAGGCCCTTTTCTAAGGCTTCAACAATAGAAGAGTCGATACATAATGGTACATCAACGATGGATTGCACCAACCTAATCGTGTCAGCCAAAATCTGAGGCTCGTCTGTCAAAGGAATACCAGCGTTTATATCAAGAACTGTGGCACCTTTGGCAACCTGCTCTAGTGCATCTCGCTCCACCCGGCTATAGTCGCCCATAGACATCTCACGAGCCAAGAGCTTACGGCCGGTTGGGTTAATTCTTTCACCAATCACACAAAATGGATGGTCAGGTCCGATTTTTACAATTTTCGTTCTTGACTCAATAATCGTTTCAAAACTCATAGTATTTCCTTTTATCAGCTCTTATTTCCAGCTAATGGCTCTTAGCCGGTTAAGCAAAATTAACCATTCACAGTTAATTGTTCTTTGTTAATTATTATTTTCGGCCGAGGTCCAAGCCCAGCCTCTTCTACAATATCAGGGACCAAATGCTCAAGTTTATAAGCCATGATATGTACGCCTGATACCCCTTCAATTTCTCGTATCTGCTGGATCAGCTCGACGCAAATATTCTTGCCTTCTTCTACCTTCTTTCCTTTAGGAGCACCGTTCAACCGATCAACAATCGCATCTGGAATACGAACACCCGGAACATTCTTGCGGATAAATTCGGCCGAGCGCCCTCCCTTCATCGGGCCAACTCCAACCATGATGAAAGCTTTTTCGTGCAGTCCCATATCAACCACTCGCTTCATAAATTCTTGAAGGCGAGGAATGTCAAAACAATATTGGGTCTGGATAAAGTCAGCCCCAGCTTCGATCTTTTTTGCGAGTCTAATCGGCCGGAAATTAAACGGCATTGCAAATGGATTAGAAGCTGCACCTAGAAATAGTTTTGGAGCTGTCGTTAAAGGTCGACCACTCAAAAACATGCTTTTATCCCGCATAATGCTTAGGGTACGAAGCAGATGCATACAGTCAAAGTCAAATACTCGTTTCGCTTGCGGCTGATCTCCGGCCGTTACATCATCGCCCGTTAAGCACAACACATTGCCCACACCCAAAGCAGCCGCACCCAACACATCTCCCTGAATTGCAATCCGATTTCTGTCACGGCAAGAAACCTGCAAAATCGGGTCAAGCCCCTGTTGAGCCGTAATAGCTGAAACAGCAACTGACGACATATGACAATGTGCGCCTGATGCATCGGTCGCATTATAGGCATCAACTGATCCCTTTATCAACTCAATTTCGTGCAGCACGTCGGCCGGATTGCTACTGTCAGGGGGGCCAAGCTCAGCCGTCACCGCAAAGTGACCAGCCCGTAAAACTCGTTCTAAATTCGTACCCGCCTTCATTCCTGGTTCAAGGCCATCAACTTTAAGGTCACCCAATTCATTCATCATGCTTTGGCCTTCTCCAAAACAGGAATCGTGTTGAGTCCCACCCATCCTTTAGGCACTTCTTTGTCTGCCCCAGTTAGCATATTAACCCAAGCAGAGCTACCTTCTAATTGACGATTAACAGGAGGTTGAATATGTGTAATTTCTTTCCCCCATTGCTCCATTTGTTCAGAACGTTCAAACGCCTCAACCCAGACACAACGCATCTCAGGCTTAACTTCACAATGGCCATTTTCACGGACACCACCACAAGCCCCATTGCGCAGGTTTTTAGGGCATGACATCGAACAAGTCATACCAGTTGAATGCAAAACGCATTGACCACACATTTTGCAGTCAAATATTATTTTCTTACTCCAATCCTCAGGCCCAGAAATCCAACGGTCTACCCGCTCATAACCGATGCGCTTAATAAGAGGATCAAATGCTTTGAACAATGATTTTGTTGAACCATAGGCTCGTTCAAGCATACGTGGATGGTCGCGTAACCAACTTCCAATACTCATTTTATTCAGTTGTAGCCAATAGTGATGTTTTAAGTTGACGGCCACTTAACTCCGCCAACCTTTAAGCACTACTCGCTGATATATTTAACTTCTATTTTGCTTTGCGTCGTCGTTTTCGATTGCTTCCATTTGCAGCTGACAACTCAGCAACACTCACATCCGCAACTTTAAAGCCACGGGCATCAATGACCCGTTCACCCGCATCCACAGCCAGCGCGTTTTTCATTGCTGTAATGTGTTCAGGGGCACTACCGCAACAGCCACCAATGATCGATGCACCTAATGAGCGCACTCGCTGTGCATATTCAGCCATCGTATCTGGCGTGCCATCATATTTCAGCTCATTATTACTCCACTGAGGCATTCCAGCGTTTGACTTAGCAATAAGCAATGCATCTGGCACTTCTGTATGCATTAGTTCAACAACCGCTTCGATTTCGTCGATACCATTACCACAGTTAGCTCCAAAAGCAAATAGACCCCATTCGCTCATCCTGCGGGCAGCTTCTTGAGGGGAAACTCCCATCATTGTGCGCCCTTTGGTGTCAAACGTCATCGTGGCACAAATCGGCCGGTCAGAAACCTGCCGAATCCCTTCCACTGCCGCCCGAACCTCATCTAAGTCACTCATCGTTTCGATCCAGAAAATATCTGCACCGCCATCATGAAGACCTTTGGCCTGAATCGCAAAAGATTCTACCCCCTGCTCATAGCTCATGTTCCCCATCGGTTTTAAAATTTCACCGGTAGGTCCAATCGAGCCAGCCACAAAAACGGGCCAATCATATTCGTCGGCCGCCTGCCGAGCCAGAGCCGCACCTTTACGGCTTAACTCTTCAGACTGGTCTTGCAGATTATGCAGTTTCAGCCGAAAAGTTGTGCCACCAAAGGTGTTAGTCAAAATGATTTGAGCTCCAGCCTCAATATACTGTCGATGAACAATCAGCACATTTTCTGGAAGTGTATCATTCCAGCTATCAGGGGGATTACCATCACTAAGACCCAGTTTAAACATTTGAGTCCCAGTTGCACCATCTGCAAGTACGGTTCCGCCCCCCGTGAGTAAGTCAGATAATTCTATTGCCATATCTTGCTTCCTTTACGGTTGAACTGCCAAACTAAGTCTGGCTTTTATTGAATGTTCCGCCCTTTGAGTAAAAAGAGCAGCGTCCCGTCTTTTCGCTCAAAATGACGAAACATCCAAAGAAGTGGTTACGCACCGACAGTTTATCAGACCCAAGTAGCCAAGTGATTAATAATCATTCGCTTTGAGTCTGTTTTTAGAGACAATCATTCGGTTTTAATGTCTCTTTGGCGTCAACTATTCCAAAGTTCTAGCTATGCGAATCTTTAGCGTGGCCCGTGCTTCACTACCATCCATTTTTTAGCGGTTTCAACAGCAACGGCCGCATCCCGACAATAAGCATCAGCTTCGATATCTTCAGCAAATGCTTCATTCAAGGGCGCCCCACCCACCAAAACAATCATGTCTTCACGAATCCCTCTAGATTTCAAGGCATCGATTACGACTCGCATGTACGGCATCGTTGTGGTTAACAGAGCTGACATACCTAAAATTTCAGGTTTATACTCTTCAATAGCAGCCAAATATTCTTCAGCCGAATTGTTAATACCTAGATCAATGACCTCGAATCCAGCACCTTCCATCATCATAGAAACCAAGTTTTTACCGATGTCATGAATGTCACCTTTAACAGTGCCAATCACCATGGTACCTACTTTAGGAGCACCGGTTTCAGCCAGCAAAGGGCGCAGAATGGCCATGCCAGCCTTCATCGCTTTTGCCGCCATCAATACTTCAGGCACAAACAAAATGCCATCACGAAAATCGCGGCCGACAATCTCCATACCGGCTACCAACCCGTTCGTTAGCGTATCATAAGGGGTCCATCCACGACCTAACAGCTCATTGGTTTCTTCTACAATTTCATCTGCATAACCGTCATAGAGATCTTCGAACATCAACTCAATGATTTCTTGGTCATCCATTTCCGATAGGATAATTTCGTCGTCTTCTAACTCTTCATCAGCCATAATGATTTACCTCAGTTTTTATTTTCGATATCAGTTTTTGTTTGTCAATCGGGTATTTAAACCCATCCACAAACACAGTAATTAAAATTTTAACGCTTGCGTCTACGGCGGCGTCCACCACCATCATCATTTGCAGTTGCTTTTGATGGGGCAAGGTGTGCTGGCAAAATACCATCTAAATGCGGAAAAGGGTCCGTTGCATGTGGAAAGGCAATCGCTCCCACAAATTCATCTTGGAAAGATGGATCAACGGCCGTTTCGACATAGGTAACCCATTCAGCAATTCTTTGAGCTTCGATCCGTTTTTCTTTATTTAACAGAGCGACTCGGGCACCATCACCGGCCGCATTTCCGGCCGGATTCACTTTTGCGAGTTCACAATCAGGGATCAACCCCAATAACATCGCATATTTTGTATCGATGAAACTCCCAAATGCCCCAGCGAGTACAATGCGGTCAACAGCTTTTAAATTAGCCCGATTCATCAACAATTTGCAACCGGCATACAAAGCCGCTTTTGCAAGCTGAATCGCCCGTACATCATCCTGGGTGACATAGATCGGCTCGCCGGTACGCGATTCTTCGGCCGTTGACAACATGTATTTTCCAGCCCGCCCTTCAAATTCAACTCGGTCATGGTCAGCTAGGGCTATATTAA
>JBLIMP010000029.1:0-22782 GCA_047638855.1 Cellvibrionaceae bacterium
GGCCGGGTGGTCAACGTATCGTCACGCGGTGCGTTCCGGGGTGAGCCAGAAAGCCCAGCTTATGGAGCCAGTAAAGCGGGCATGAATGCGATGGGGCAGTCGCTGGCGAAAAAGTTGGCTCCGCACAACATTTTTGTGCATACGGTCGCTCCCGGCTTTGTTGAAACTGATATGGCAAAAGAAGCACTTAAAGGGGAACGTGGCATTGATCTGCGCAGTCAAAGCCCCTTAAACCGTGTGGCTCAGCCGGATGAAGTTGCCCGTACGGTGATGTTTTTAGCGGCCGGTGGGACAGAGTTTTTGACAGGATGTATTGTGGATGTGAATGGAGCGTCGTACTTGCGGTCGTG
Source organism: Cellvibrionaceae bacterium (assembly GCA_047638855.1). Classification (GTDB taxonomy): domain Bacteria; phylum Chloroflexota; class Anaerolineae; order Promineifilales; family Promineifilaceae; genus WTJY01. Next base: position 351 of record JBLIMP010000029.1, read on the forward strand.
ATGTAAGGGGCGGGTAACAAGGAGCGGGGGGCAGACGCCGTAACGAAGCGTTTGCCACCCTACACGCTGTTATGCGAGGACCTGATCAGCCAAAAAAATATTGCAACAGCCACAAACAAACCATCCCAACTGAAATGGTGACAATTACATTACTGGTCCACCATGCAAATAGGGCGGCTACCACAGCAGCGATGAGCTTATAATTGCCAAGCGAAATATCGAGAATTTCTTCACGATATAGAAACGCGGGAACGACAAGGGCTGACAACACGGCCGGAGGGACAAAGCGCAACGATCTCTCTAGCAAAGGAGGGAATTTTCTGTTTCCTAAAAACAAAATAAACGACCCTCTTTCCGCATATGTGACCAGCCCCATGCAAATGATCATGAGCCAAATAAAAGTGCTACTCATTTGATTCCCCTTCTAAGTTTTCTTCTAATGTTTCTTGTGTTTCTTGAACGATGGGTTGTTTGAATGGCATCTTTTGCTCCCAAACCACAGCAATAACGACGCCGATCATAGCGGCCGTGATAAAGCCTAGATTTAGCGGTAGCGGCCGCAGAACAATCGCCATGACTCCGGCCGAAATAGCAGCCACAACCGTCGGCCGATCTGTAATTGTTGGGAAAATGAAAAACATAAACATCAACGGAATCGTAAAATCAAGCGACCACGAGGGGGGTAGCTGTGCCCCAACCAGTACGCCAACCACAGCAGAGCTGTGCCAAGTGGTCAAAATCGCTGTTGCCAAGCCCAGATAATACCAGCGTTTGTGCTTCATATCTGGCTCTTTGTTAAAGCGGATAGACGACAAGATAAAAACCTGGTCTACCATTAAGTAGGGTAAGAAAAGCCGCCAGGCTAAAGGGAAATTGCGAAAATGAGGGGCCAAACCGGCACTGTACATCAGGTGGCGCAGGTTGATAATAGCAACGGTCAAAATGATAATTCCGAAAGACGCACCCCCCTGCAATAGTTCCAGTGCGGCTAACTGTGAAGCACCTGCGACAACGATAAACCCCATCCCGATAGCTTGGACGGCCGTTAAACCGACAGCGACCGCTGTAATGCCAGAGATGAGGCCAAACGGAATAACACCAAACAAAACGGGGGAAATATCTTTCATTCCCTGCTTAAATTCAACTTGAGGTGTGGACATCCCCAGAGTTTAACGCTGTTTCATCTAACTGGTTAGAGGGTCCTTACTTGTTCATGTCGCGCATTTCATTTTTTGCTGAACTTCGACAGCAAGCCCCTTCGTAGATATGGGTGAAATCTGAGGGTTGACAAGCAAAATCTAATTAGTGTATATTAAACACTAATTAGATTTCACTTATGCAATTAACTCAAATTTCCCCCACAGACCGGTTTGGAACCATCGCCATGATCGCCCGCTGGCGGCCGGTGCACCTCGGGCATACGCCCGTTTTGCGTGCGCTATGTGACCGCAGTAATCGAGCGATTATCGGGATTGGCAGTGCCAATCGATATAACCTGAGGAACCCATTTTCGTTAGCAGAAACCACCGACATGCTCAAGCTGGCACTGGCTGGCTATGACAACTATGAACTGTTGCCGATTGATGACCTAGATGATGGCCCTCGCTGGCGTGAAATGGTTAAGGCCATACTTGACCCGTTGGCCCCCATCGACCTGTTTGTAACGGCGAATCCGTATGTTGCAAAACTGCTGCATGCAGACTATCCGATCTGTCGGCCGGTGAGCTTGATTGCTGACGAAGACAAAATCCCGATTGATGGCACGATGGTGCGCCACGCGATGGCGGCCGGTGGCGATTGGGAAACCATGGTGCCTGATGTAATCACCGATTACATCAAAACCAACAAACTTGACCAACGATTTCGCCGTGAGTTTGGGCTTGAAGCCTTAGCAATGCGAGCGATAGAACGGAGATGAGAGACAAGAGAAGAGAGAAAAGAGGTTGGCAAACTGCCTCTTTTCTCTCTTCTCAACACTCTTTTCTGCTTCAGGAGAAACACATGTATTCATGGGATGAAGACACAAGCGATTGGTATGGTAGTAAAAGATATGCGTATGAGGCCCCTAGCGTAGCGGCCGCAAAAGCGAGAGGCTCATCGGCCGAACGGGCTAAGGCCAAAGGGCCACGGACGTATGATGCAAAAGGTGGACCAAACCTAAAAGTAATCGACCCGAAAAAACACATCACAACAACCTCGAAGAACCCCGTCATTGTGGCGGTTGACGTTACTGGGTCGATGGCGACATGGCCGCGCGAAATCTTTGACCGGTTGCCACTTTTATTCAATACGCTGTCTCAATATCGAGAAGATGTAGAGATCAGTTTTGTGGCGATTGGCGATTCTGGCTATGATAAATGGCCGTTACAATGTACGACTTTTGCCAGCGGTTATGATTTGGAGCAACTGTTAGGCGGCATCTATGGAGAAGGGGGCGGCGGTGATGCTCCGGAAAGTTATGGACTGTTTGCCCATTGGGTCAATACCCATGTGACGGTCCCAAATGCGGAAGATCCACCCTTTTTGATTGTGTTTGGCGACATCCACATGCACCCGACAACCCCGGCCGATCACATCGAAGGGGTCATGGGAGATTCCGGCCGAGACATCGACTCGATTAAAGCCTGGCAAAAAGTGACCGAAACCTGGAACACATGGTTCTTACGTCGGCCGACCCAGCATCAGGGGGACATGGTTGATCAGCAGTGGGGTGAGGCGATTGGGCCACAAAAGGTGTTCCACATTGCAGATGAGCCGCGAGCTGTTGATACCGCTATGGGCTTAATCGCTCGGGCCTGGGGTGAGTTTGATAACTTCCAAGACAACATGCTGGCTCGCCAAGATAAGACAGCGGTTGACAAAATTAGCAAGTTGATCGAATTGGTTTGCCCACGCTGTGGTGGACCGATTCCCGTAACAGCCAGCGGTATGTTTAGCTGTGGCTACTGTGGAACAACGTTGAAGATATAGTGACAAGTAAGAAGTGAGAAGCGCACTTTTCACTTCTTACTTTCTACTTATCACTACGTGATTCAAAATGAACATTATTGTTACAACTCCCCCATATGCCGATTTCCTCGACGAAGTCGCTGACCATCCGTTGGTTTCTGGCTTCCGGCTAAACACGGTGATGCCACTTAAGCACGGCCCGGCCGAAGCTTTGGAACGATTGAGCCGCTACGGAAAACCGCTGTGGGTTGATCTAAAAGGTCGCCAATTAAGAGTGGTTGGGGCCGCTCTGCCCCCCTATACCGAAGTATTTCTGAGCCATGAAATCGAGGTCGATTGCCCGGCCGATGCTTTTTTTAGAGATGGGCTAGAACACGGCCGAATTGTTGCTGTGGATGGCAACCGGATCATTTTAGAAGATGGGCCACGCCGGATGATCGGCCCAGGTGAAAGCGTCAATATCGTCCACCCGTCGCTCAAAATCTATGGGACACTGACAGATACTGATAAAGCGTATCTGGCCGCAATGGGCAAGATGGGGCTGAAAAATGTGATGCTCTCGTTTGTTGAAAGCCAGGATGATCTGGATGAGATTCGAACCCATCTGCCCAATGTAGAGATTGTGGCAAAAATCGAATCGCAAAAGGGATTATCTTTGGTAAAAACAAGCGGTTTAGAAAACGCACAGCTCATGGCCGCACGTGGCGATTTGTATGTTGAAGTACCACAACCGCACAAGATTATTTCAGCTTTACGTGATATTGTGACGGCCGACTCCGATGCGATTGTCGCCAGCCGCATTATGAATTCATTGGCATGGCAACCGGTGCCAGATGCGGCCGATATTTCAGACGTGGCGTTTCTGTTGTCGTTGGGTTACAAAACGCTGATGCTTGGCGACGCGGTTTGTTTGAAACGTGATTCAGTGATTGAAGCATTGAATGTGTTGCAGGCGATTGATGGTGAAATGTAGCGGGGTGCAGGGAGCGACACCATGCCCAACTTGCTTACGCATAACGATACGTTTAACAAAAGTTAGTCTGGCTTGGTATCGCTCCCCGCTCCTTGCCTCTCGCTCCTAAAAAAATGAAATTATTTTTAGCCCCAATCAACTCCACAGTTGGCGATTTAGCCGGTAACGTTCAGTTATGTGCTGACGCAATTTTTGCTGGCAAAGCGGCCGGTGCTGACCTGATCATACTGCCCGAAATGGCGATTCCTGGCTATCCACCACGGGACATTTTGTATGATCGTAGCTTCGTTGAGGCGATTCAAGCGGCTGCCCACGACCTTGCCACACGTGTGATCGGCTGCCCACCCGCACTGGTGGGGAGCTTGACTCCCAACGGTGACCCGACACCCGAACATCCCAATCTTTTAAATGTCGCTTTGCTGATTCACAATGGCAAGGTCAAAGTGGCGGCCGAAAAACAGCTGTTGCCCGTGTACGATGTTTTCTACGAGCCTCGCTGGTTTGTGCCAGGTAAGCAGTTGCCGCCACTAGAAATCGCAAGCAAAAAAGTAGGCGTGTTGATTTGTGAAGATATGTGGGATGAGAATTATGGGGTGCATCCGGCCGAAAATTTGAAAGCGGCTGGGGCTGACCTGCTCGTCTGTTTGGCTGCTTCACCGTGGCGTAAGGGGATGGCGGCCAATCGGCTGACGCAGGTACAGCGGCCGGGCGTGCCGATGGCTTTGGTAAATTTGCTGGGTGGCAATGACGAACTGATTTTTGACGGGCAGTGTTTGGCCGTCAACGGGGATGGGGTTGTGATCGGCCGGTCTGGGCTGTTGGAAGGTGGGCCAGTTTTAGTTGATATGACAGGCTCGACTGTGGCTGAAAAGCTGGGTGACCCGATCAAAACCTTGTTTGATGCGCTTGTTTTGGGCATAAAAGATTTTGCCCGTAAAAACCAGGTTGCTTCAATCACATTGGGACTTTCTGGCGGGATTGACTCTGCCGTGGCGGCCGTGATCGCGGCACGATCTATTGGGTTGGCAAACGTCACAGCCATCGCCATTCCGTCACGCTTTTCTGACTTGCGATCTACGGAAACAGCGGCGGAATTGGCGAAAAACTTGGGGGTTGGCTTTGAGCTGGTTGAGCTGGAGCCGTTGCACAGTACGGCCGAATCATCCCTAAAAGAATGGTTCGGGACGGGAACTGTGGCCGAAAACGTTCAAGCCCGTTTGCGAGGCATGATTTTGATGGCGCACGTTAATAAAACCGGTGGCATGTTGCTGAATACAAGCAACAAAACAGAACTGGCATTGGGATACGGCACGCTGTATGGGGATATGGCGGGGGCGGTTTCGCCATTGGGAGATGTGACGAAGCCAGAGGTTTATGCGCTTGCCAAATGGATTAATGAAAATATGGGTGAACCGATTCCTGAATTTATAATAACCCGACCGCCGTCGGCCGAATTGGCGGCCAGGCAGGTTGACCCGTTTGATTATGAAAAGATTTCTCCTCAAATAGAATCTGTGATCCTAAACGGTGGGACGCACCCTCAGTTGCAACGTTCAGAGCATAAGCGTTGGCAAATGGGGGTGGTGTTGAAAGTGGCGCAGCGGTCGTTTGGCTCCGGCCGGATGGTACCTATTACGCGAAAGTAGAAACTCCAGGGTTTATTGGGTGTCTAACTCACAAACCAACAAATTTAATCATGAAACAATCTATCGTACATATCGCCCTTGTCGTACGTGACTACGACGAAGCCATTGACTTCTATGTCAACAAACTTAACTTTACACTGGTCGAAGATACTTATCAGCCAGCACAAGACAAGCGCTGGGTCGTTGTCGCCCCGCCCGGCTCAAACGGAACCGGAACAACGATATTGCTGGCCCGTGCTTCAAAGCCTGAACAGGAGCCGTTTGTGGGGAACCAAACCGGCGGCCGGGTATTTCTTTTTCTAAACACGGATGACTTTTGGCGCGACTACAACGCTATGCTAGAGAAAGGGATCACGTTTGTGCGGGAGCCGATGGTGGCTGAATACGGGACCGTAGCTGTGTTTGCAGACCTATATGGCAACCTCTGGGATCTATTAGAGTTGAATTGAATCTATTTTTGTATAAGATAGTGTTTTAACCTGATCCGGCTACATGTTTGAGCCAACTAACTTTAAGGACAAACCAATGGAAAATTCTGAGCGAATAGAACTCTCTGCTGATCTACATTATGTCAATGCGTTGCTCTTGCAAATGATAAAAGGGGTTGAAGATGTTTTGGGCACAAATGGGTTAAACGTGGTGTTAGGAACAAGCGGGTTAGAGCGATATATCAATAATCCTCCGCCTGATGATTTGGGCCACGATGTATTGGCCCGTGAGTTTGCCCAGCTACATGAGTCGATTGAGACATTTACAGGCAGAGCCGGAAAAGGGATGTTGCGCCGTATCGGCCGATCTGCGTTTGACTGGGCCAGTAAAGAGCAAATAAAAACGATGGGGTTAGCCAACTTGGCCTTGGCCGTACTGCCGCAAAAATTACGGATGCAGGCGGTGTTAATGGGGATCAAAAAAGGGCTCGTTAACAATTTGGACTACTCTAAAATTGATATCGCTTTTAAAGATGGTGTCCATATTTTCACCAATCACACCAACGCCATTCCGCATATGCGTACCAGCGATACGCCGGTGTGCCATATGTTGGTTGGCTCATTGGCTCAGGCGATGGGGTTTGCTACAGGTAAAGATTGGCAGGATTTTGAAGTGATTGAAACGGAATGTAGGGCCACAGGTGCTGCTTCCTGTCGTTTTGAAATCAGAACGATTAATGAAGCGTAACCTGTGGCTTAGCTGTCGAATTTGACAATTGAGCCAACCCCACGTGCGCCTTTTTCTGTAGCAAGGCTTTGGCCTAAGCTGGTGAGTAGAAATGTAGCGGCCGGGAATTTTTGATTGGTTGTGATAATTTTTAACTTTAGTAGCTTTTGAACATGCCCCCACAAGACGTCATTTTTTGCTCCATCTGGGCTGTATAACGTGTATCGCTTCGCACCATCAAGGTAGCGGTGAGATTTAAGGGTATAGCCGTTGTTTAGTTTGCCGATCAGATTAAAGTCGGCCGTGGTGAGTCGCCAGCGCAAAAACCAAGTCATATTCTAAATTGTATGCAGGTCGCCTGTTTCAGCAAAAGATCAACAAGTCACAAAATAAAAAAGATCGATTGGTATGAGTTCAAACTCACACCAATCGATCTTTTTGTTTTAGAAATCTATTTGAACCGCTGACTATGGAAGTTGAATAATATCCTGTTTAGATTCGGTGGGACTTTTAACATTCAGCGTGATTTTGGCATCGCTGCTGAGAACTGCGTTGCCAGATAGATTGGTAGAATCGGACATTGTTAAATTGGCAGTGGCTCTAATTTGCCAAGGGCCAACTAGACGGGGGATAATTTCCCTGAATACTTGGCCGTTTAGTTTTGCCATCCATGTCTCATTGGCCGAAACATATTCGTAGCATACATTGGCAGGAAGCATCCATCCGGTCATAGAATAATTTTGCTCGTTAGAACACTCGTTTCCTTGAAAGCGACTTCCGTCAGGCATTTGTACTACATATGAGTAATGCTCTTGTGGGCTACCTTTCATGAGTGTTGCATTAACTAGTGCACCTGTATCGGGGTCTTTCTCTGAAATAGAGCTGCCGATATGATCTTTACCGGGTTCATAAAACAGCTGACCAAACGAAACCGCAGCGGCGAGTGCATACGTAGAGAGTCGGGACATTGCATCGACATATTGCCCTGAAGCCAATAATGCTTCAACTTCAGCCAGCATTACTGTTTTATGCATACGGCGTACCACATGGCCTAAAGTTGTGATTCCTTCTGGGGGGAATTCGTAGCGAATAAAGTTGCTTTCTACCAATTGGGGTAAGTCGAAAATGAGTGCAGTCATGAAAGATCTCTAAGGTTTTAATTTTGAAAAATTATAATGTAATTATAACGTTCGTGTCTACCTTTTGCAAAGACTTTCATAAAAAAGGGTGATATATCACGAATATCAGAACTGGTATATCACGAAAGCTGGACAAGAAAAGCGATAAATATGGTTATTCATTTTTATAAAAGCCAACTGCCTTCCATACGTAGCAAGTGGGCCTTCGTTTCTAGACCGCCACCAAAGCCAACCAGTTTGCCGTCAGAACCAATCACTCTGTGGCAGGGGACCACAATGGGGATCGGGTTGGTAGCGTTGGCCCGGCCGACGGCCCGTATGGTTTTAGGATTACCCACCGCATGGGCGATATCACTGTAAGTTCGTCATTCACCATATGGGATTTGGTAAACATGGTGCAGGGCCTTTTTCTGAAAATCGGTCATGACATCCCAGCAGATGGGTAAGGTAAACGTTTTCAGTTCACCCGCTAAATAAGCGGTCAGTTGGTGGAAGGCCTCTTCAAGTTTCTGACCATTGGGCTGTGGGTTAAGTTTGGTTCGTTTTTTGACGTCGGCTACAAACTGCTCCTCGGTTCCTCGAAATTCAATGGCGATCAAACCTTCATCAGAAATAGCGACCCAGATATGGTCGATGGGGGTGTTGTCGAGTTTCCCATACCAAACATGTTTCATAGGGTTATTCCGGCCGGTGAAAAACCGGATCTCCGACTTTTAAGGTTCCGACTTGACGAGGCCAAGCATAGACACCCACATAATTGTCACGACTTTTAATCACATTTTTAAGTACGGTGGCATCTTTTTCGGCCGTGTCTGGATCGATATTGACCATGACGCAACGTTTAATCGGCCGAACGGGCAAAATAGCGGCCGAATCGGTGCGATCTCCAAAAGTGAGCGAGCCATCGATCCAATTGTCTTCACAATACGGGGTTTGATCATCGCTATCGATAATGATGTTGATGCGAAAACGGCGGTAGTCAAGGTTTGCCCCGTGTACATCTTCTAAGCGTTTGGCGGTGGCTAGTGAAACAAGTGACATGGGGGCGGCATCGAATGCACCGCGATTAAGTTGCATCAGATGTACCGGGTTTTTTAGCTGGGTGGCAAGTTCTTGGCGCAGTTCGGCCGAAGTTGTGGCATGGCTGGCTCCTTCGGGCGTTGTGACTTGAATCGATGAGGTAAACAGATCGCTTGAGTTTGCAAATGCTGGTTGATACTGCACAATCTTAGGCACTTCACGGCCGGTGAGCCACGGGAATGTTGAGTGATTTTCGCTTTGGACAAAGGCGTAGCGGCGGTCACCGCCTAGCCCGTACCAATACATGTCGGCCGACTCGACCGATATGCCTTTCATTGATTTGATTGGGTATATCCAAATCGCGTGAATCGTTCCGATTTTGTTCATATTATCCTCTTGAAGGTTGCTTTGAAGGTTGATCGACAGTTAGGCTCAGCGTATCTCAATTTTGAGTATGAGACTAAAATAGCCAGCGTCTTTTAATAAAGCAGGTTTCTGATATCTATAGTTGGAATGCCACCGAAATATTCTGACAAGTTGATGTTTTCAAGTGCGTCCTCAATTGATTTTGTCTCATAGCGTTTTCCGATGAGGTGATTCTGCAATTCATCAATCTCTTTTGAAAAGGTATAGGTGCCAAAAAAGCGAATATCATCAATGATCCCTTTCTTGACATTGATCCGGACATCGAGCTTTCCGGCCGGGAATACCTCTGTTCTTTGAATGTTGAATTGTGGAGAACGGCCGATGTTCCAATCCCACGTGCCAAATCGTTGAGACCGGATGAAGTCGATTTTGGTCCAATCGGCCGGGGTTAGCTGGTACTGAGGCGGGGTTGAGGTTTCAAAAACTCCTTCGATGATCTTTTGCCTAAGCATTTCAATTGTAAATTCAGCATCTAAGTGATCTTTGACATTGGTGACAAAATTGCGTACTGACTGAACGGCGGGCGATTCGATTTTTGTTTGGCGTGGGTTAAGCGACTGCATCATGTGTTGAATGTTCGTATCAAACAAAATCGTGCCGTGGCTGACCATACGGCCGCGCGATGCATATTGGGCGTTGCCAGATATTTTCTTGCCGTCAACAAAGACGTCGCTTTTCCCTTTGAGCTCAGCCGGAACCCCAAGATTATTCAAAACATTGATGACTGGCTGGATAAAATGCTCGTAGTTATGCAGGTTTCCGGCCGAGCCAGAAATATAGCTAAAGTTGAGATTGCCGAAGTCGTGATAAACGGCTCCGCCACCCGAAAGACGCCGGACAACATGCACGCCATTTGTCTCGATGTATTCAGGATCAATCTCTTCTATTGAATTTTGGTTTCGGCCGATAATGACCGCTGGCTCGTTAATATAGAAGAGCAATAGTTCCGGTTCGTCTGTTACTTCCCGCAATAAGAACTCTTCTACCGCCAAGTTCGTACGGGGATCGGTTTGATTTTGATTGTCGACAAATTTCATAGTGGTCCTTTTATGAGAAAGAGAAAAACGTGAATGATTCAATGTTTTTCTCTCCCCCTGGTTTTTTTAACGAGTGACGGGGCCGATTAGATTGTTGTATAGACCGTTGTTCTGCTCGTGATTTTCAAGCACGCCGCCGTTTGGATTGCTGATATCGGCCGAATCAACTTGAACATAGAGGGGTGTGTTTGCGCCAATGAGTGCGCCAATATCGCTTAAACCGGCATTGAAGCTGTTGTCATTGACTCGCAATGTGACTGTTTGCCCGACAGCGATCGGCAGTTGATCGGCCTTAACAGCCCAAACGCCACCGTGAGGGCTGAAATTGTTCCAAATGTCATTCAATTGAGTGGGGGGCTGGCTGCTATCTGTTAAGCCGATATATAAATCGACCCAAAACAGAGATGTAACCGGTGCTTGCCCGCTATTGCGAATGACAATCTCAACAGCGGCGTCGCCAGTGACAGAGACCGAATCAACGACTAAATCAGGATAACCCACCTTGTTGATAAGCGGTAGGAAGACAGAATAACCTGAACCTAAGCGAAGGGTAACAACCATTGGATCGTGGTCAGAAGATCGATAGGGGCCAGTATTGTAGAAAGAGGTGATCTGCCCGGCCGATTTAAAATTCTCGTTATAGTCGAGCGCAACTGGTTCATCAGAATTGATGTGCCATTCGGCCGCCCCTAACACTTGTGTCACCAGTGGGCCGTTGGCCAAGGCATAGTCAAGATAGCCCCACTCGCCACCAAAGACATATGAGTAAGCATCGTTGCCTACAAACTGCTCGGCGAGGTCAGTATAGCCTGCATTTTCAAGTGTTGTGATAGGGGTTTCATTGCGATAGGAATTGAGGTCGCCCAAAATCAGATAGTCAGGATCTCCGCTGCTGGTTGGGTCAGTTGCTAGCCAGGTAGCAACCGCTTGCGCTGCGTTTTCACGTGTGCCGTTGCAGTTGCCTGCCCCATCATTCAAATCAGGGTCGCTCAAATCATCACAGTCAGACCCTTTGGATTTAAAGTGGTTGATAGCGGCTGTAAATGTTTCGTTGGTTGCTTTTTCTTTGAAAGTTTGAGCCAAAGCGGGACGATTCTTGGTGTCGATAAAGCTGGCATTTACACTGCTGTCAAGTATGGCAAAAGACCCAAGCGGCTCGACGGTGTCTGTTTTATAGATGAAGCCGACACGAATGGCGTCTGTGCCGATGGCCCCGGTGGCGATAAAGGCATAGGGTTCAGAGCTAACTGCGTTTAAGCCATCGATCAATGATTGCAATGGCGCATTGTCGGCCGAATTTTCCAGCTCTACCAACCCAACCACATCTGCGTCTATCGCCAACAGGGCGGCTAAAATCTTGTCCCGCTGACGGTTAAATTCGCTTGCGCTTTCTGCACCCCGACAACCTTGATTGGCGGCCGGTCCGCAAATCTTGCCAGCATTATCGAGTGTTATGAAGAAGTTCAGCACATTCATTGTCGCTACTGTTAGCGTCCCCGCTTGTTTCGAAGGCGCGGCCGGACGTGGATTGGCTGGCTCGAAATCAACAACTCCAACCGGTTCTAATAGATATTCGCCAAACGAGTAGTGCAGTACGCCCGTAAGTTGCTGGACTGTGTCCCCACCCCGTAAGCTGTTGGCCGCGCTCAGCCCTGGAGCTGGGAAAATCAGCGGGTCAGGGTTTTGACTCGTTTGTGTATCATCTAGCTTGATGGTGTTATTGGCAAACGCCGTTTGATGTGCCGCATAGCCAATTGCATCGGGCGCATTTGCATGGGTATATTGATAGCTACGGCCGTCGGCCGAAAGCAAGACCTGACCAAATCGACCTAGCTGGAACACCTCAGTAACAGTTAATGCTTCATCAATCTCAACCCACATTCCTTCCAATTGCTCACGTTGTGTTTCATCAAGTGGCAGGGTTATTTTTGTAGGGGCGATTGGACTGTTCGGGCCGACCTCGATTGCGGTGATATTCGTCAGCTCTGTTAGCCCAAAGAATTCAACAACCTCGGCCGTAATCGTGACCCGGTCACCTATATTGACGTTGATCAGGTTGCCGCCCTCAAAAACAAAGATGCCGTCTGAAGTTGTAGGGTCGCCATCACCGGTTTCATCTTGTAGATTAAAGCCGTTCAACCCATCCTCTTGAAAATCTGCGACGACCACGCCGGTTGTTTTGACCGTCATGCCATCAAATGCAGAAGCTGGGCCATTTCCCTGAATGGTGTAGATTCGTTTGAATTCAATTGGGGCTGGAGAGGTGTAGCTGGCTTCGGCCGATCCGCTGGAATTTCCACTGTATGTAGCCGTGTTTATCACAGTGCCACTACCGGCGATGTGGGTGGTGGCAAAGGTGAATGTGACAGGTTGTGTGCTGCTGACTGTGCCGGTCCATTCAATTTGATCTGCGTTGTGGGTTGCTCCGGCCGGTTGCGAAATCCAGTAAGCGAAGTCATTTTCGGCCGGTAATGTATCTGTGAGGGTGGCGCTGCTGGCGGCCGAATGACTCGCTAAGACAAGTGTGTAAGTAACCAAGTCATTGGCCATGACATCCGCAATCGGAAAAACAGTTTTGTTGAGCGTCAAAACATCTGCGGGACATCCGGCAAAGCGAGTGCCATCGATTTGAGTGCCCGGCGAAAACAATGCGCCGTTTGAGCCGGTTGCGCCAGTGTGCTCGACAAATGTGCCGCCGGTTATATCTGGGTCACGTACGATAGATTGATTATTATTCCCTTCAGTTCCAAAAGTGATATTTATGACATTGGTTAAACCGTCGTTGATTGTTACCGTCTCATTTTCATTATTTAAGCTAAGACTCCCGGTGCTTGCTGTTTGAACAAGGGCATTTCCAAATTTACCCGTAGGGGTGTCGCCTCCGAATACCACAAGAGCGCAGCCGGGCTGTATGATGGTGTTAGCTGGAAAAATATGGCGTTCACCAAACCCGTCAGAAATGATCCACCCGGACAGGTCAATTTGTAGAGCTGAGGGATTGACGAGTTCGATAAATTCGTCCTCACTGGCGTCTCGTGTGCCATCTCCATTGGCGTCACCGGAAATATCACTAGCGGGGGCGAGGTGGATTTCATTAAGGATTAAATCCGACTTGATTGAGTAAGTTGCTTCGGCCGATCCGCTGGAATTTCCACTGTATGTAGCCGTGTTTATCACAGTGCCATTACCGGCGGTGTGGGTGGTGGCAAAGGTGAATGTGACAGGTTGTGTGCTGCTGACTGTGCCGGTCCATTCAATTTGATCTGCGTTGTGGGTTGCTCCGGCCGGTTGCGAAATCCAGTAAGCGAAGTCATTTTCGGCCGGTAATGTATCTGTGAGGGTGGCGCTGCTGGCGGCCGAATTACTCGCTAAGACAAGTGTGTAAGTGACCAAGTCATTGGCCATGACATCCGCAATCGGAAAAACAGTTTTGTTGAGCGTCAAAACATCTGCGGGACATCCGGCAAAGCGAGTGCCATCGATTTGAGTGCCCGGCGAAAACAATGAGCCGTTTGAGCCGGTTGCGCCAGTGTGCTCGACAAATGTACCACCCGTTATATCTGGGTCACGTACGATAGATTGATTATTATTCCCTTCGGTTCCAAAAGTGATATTTATGACATTGGTTAAACCGTCGTTGATTGTTACCGTCTCATTTTCATTATTTAACCTGAGACTGCCGGTGCTTGCTGTTTGAACAAGGGCATTTCCAAATTTACCCGTAGGGGTGTCGCCTCCGAATACCACAAGAGCGCAGCGGGGCTGTATGATGGTGTTAGCTGGAAAAATATGGCGTTCACCAAACCCGTCAGAGATGATCCACCCGGACAGGTCAATTTGTAGAGTTGAGGGATTGACGAGTTCGATAAATTCGTCGTCAAAGGCGTCCCGTGTGCCATCTCCATTGGCGTCACCGGAAATATCACTAGCGGGGGCGAGGTGGATTTCATTAAGGATTAAATCCGACTTAATTGAGTAAGTTGCTTCGGCCGATCCGCTGGAAATTCCGCTGTAGGTGGCTGTGTTCATCACGGTGCCATTACCGACGGTGTGGATGACGGCAAAGGTAAATGTGACGGGCTGTGTACTGCTGACTGTACCGGTCCATTCAATTTGATCTGCGTTGTGGGTTGCCCCGGCCGGTTGCGAAATCCAGTAAGCGAAGTCATTTTCGGCCGGTAATGTATCTGTGAGGGTAGCGCTGCTGGCGGCCGAGTTGCTCATTAAAACGATGGTGTAGGTGACGGTGTCATTGGCTTCAATATTGGCCACGGGGTCAGCTGATTTTGATAGGGTCAGAGTTGGCAGTAGATTAAAGCTTTGGCCGGTATTCAAATCGCCTGGTGACTCGGCCGATGGGGCTGCCCATGTGAAATCACTTGACGAAGTCCCGTTTCCCTCTAATTGCAATGAATGACCAGCTTGCGTGGTAGCATTACTCTCCTTTACACCTATATCAGTACTCGACACCCCGTTCGCAATCCCATTTGTAGCGATAAAAGCCCCTTCATAACTTAAAAACTGGCATAGGTTTGTGCCATCTGTTAGAGCGACCCCATCTGGACCACCATTTTGGATACCGCTACGTGAGAAAGATACAGCTCCAAAACCGTTTGCCTCATTATCAATAATGCCCGATAAAGAGAGAGGGTCAGGTGAGCCGTAACTTGCGCCACCGCTACCATTATAGAAAACCAATGACCAGCCGGATAGATCGGTACCTGCAGGGCCAGCCACTTCAACAAATTCTCCAGCATCGGCCCCAGCATTGTCATAATGGATTTCATTAATAAACACATCGGCCGAACATGCGTTGACTGCAAGCAAAGGGGCGGCTTCGGCCGAAAAGCTTGCGCCTAGCGAAGACGCAAAGGGATTCAATAAAAAAACAATTGAAGTGATCGTTGTTAAAACTAAAAGTGTAACTCGCCATATTTTTGTATTCATGTTCATTCTTAGGCACTATCTGTTTTTCGGCTCTTATTAGGTTCCGTTGACATTTTGATGAATCAATTCTAGTAAGCTACTTTTTGCCATGAATTTCGCAAACAGAATGAGTAGACATTTTCCAAGCTTTACCTTCAACTTGCAACTTCAACTTGCAACTTTGAGTTGCTTTTTAAAAAGTATCGGCTTTGACTACAGGCATTTGCTTCCAGAAAGGTAAGAATTAGGGTAACTATTCAGCACCTGTTCGTGGTAATGGCTTCAGCCGTTGTTTTTCCAACTAAAGCGACTAAAGTCATACCCACAAACTCGATTTTCTTAGGCTGCTGAACAATTACGAATTAGGAAGAAAATAGCTTCTTTAATAACAATATCTCAATCTCGTGAACTGCTATAAGGAATGCTTGTTTTCTTTAGGCGGCCAATCTGTTTGTTACAGAACTGTTAAGAAAACTGAGAGAAGACTTGTTTTAAATAGGCTTTATTACTGTCTGCCTATATATTGATCCAAAGCTGTTATTTTGTTTAATTTAGTTGATATATAGACGTAAAGTGAGGTGAATATAGATATGAAACGCTTAATATTGATAAGTGGCCTGTTGCTCACGCTTTTCTTGCTGGTTGCATGTGGAGGTTCTGCTGAACCAGCGGCCGTAGAATCGCAGGCTGAAAGCCCTGTAGAAACCGCTTCTGAACCAGAAATTATTTCTGAAGTCGAAGTCGTATTACCTGAACCGGTGATTCCGGTGATTATTGAAGAGATAGTTGCGGAAGAAGTAGTAGAAGTAGAGGCAGTAGAAGTAGTAGAAGAGATGATAGAAGAAGAGGTTGTAGAAACCCTTCCTGAAGAAGCTATTGTCGAAGAAGCTGAACCGGCCGTAGTAATGGCTGAGGCTGTTGGCCCAGCCGATTATCAAATGATTGGGCAAACCGGCCGGCCGCAATTCTTAAACTCATACGCTGATTGGTGAACCACCTGACGCGCTAATGCGCCCATCGTTGATGGGCTAAAGGATTCGTTCGCAGGTCGAGTAGACTTTTTTGATCTTAATATTGACGATGCATCGCTAAACCAATTGCGTCAAGCCAACAAAATCAACAATCGCAGTCAGTATGTTTTGCTGGCATCGGATGGTACCGTGATACAAACATGGTTTGGACCACTTGATGTCAATTCGATGGAGGCCCAAGTGAATGCTACCCTCGAAAAGCATGGTTATTAATGCCGTGCTCTAATTGGTAAAACATAAGCAAGCAAAACAAACAGCTCTACTTAAAACAATGATTTTGGGTAGAGCTGTTTTGTTGGGGACGGAATCGTCACCCTTATTCATGTAAACGCTGTCTCTTGGCGAGCCAAAAAATTAAAAATTGTCGAACGGTTAATTACCGGCGTTCCCCACCCGCTCCGGCCGGTGCCCCACCGAGACCTGCTACAGCCCGCATAACATGAGCTAGTAACGCCAAGCGGCTACCTTTCTATCGCTTCCTATGATGAATGTGATGAATGTGATGAATGAAATAATTTCACTCGGGTGGCTGTTCCCGATAATCATGTCTGGTAAAATGAATCTACTATGGAAAAACCAAACGAAAAACCGCTTTATGGCGGCCAAGCTGTTATGGAAGGGGTAATGATGCGGGGTAAAAACGCGTATGCGGTTGCCGTGCGTGATCCTGAGAATCGGATTGTGGTACATACCCAGCCTTTAAATCCAGCAATTTACAATAGCTTTATTAGCCGAACTCCGTTTTTGCGCGGTATCACCATGCTTTGGGATGCACTTGGAATTGGGATGAAAGCCCTGATGTTTTCGGCCGATATCGCTGTTCCAGAGGAAGAAGATAATTCTGAAATGAATCAGCGAGATCACCAGCCTGACATGGAATTATCTTCTAAGATGGCAAGCGAAACGATTAACCGTCAGGCTGACGACATCTTTTCTCAGCCGATGATGATCGGGGCTGTAGCCCTGTCGCTCTGTTTTTCAGTTGGTATTTTTATCGCTTTACCGGCCGCCATTGCTGAATTCTTCATTCAAGCAAATGAACAACATTTGCTAAGCAACGTTTTGGAGGGGGTTGTTAAATTGACACTCCTGATTGGCTACATTTGGGGCATCGGTTTTATTCCTGATATCAAACGGGTCTTTTCTTATCATGGGGCAGAGCATAAAACAATCAATGCGTACGAAGCTGGGGCTGAACTTACACCAAAGTCTGTCCAACGCTTCCCATTAGAACATCCTCGTTGTGGTACAGGATTTCTACTCACGGTTGTACTCATTTCAATTATCATCTTCACGCTGATTCCTTTGCCAGACCCATTCCCCTCGACGATTTTTGACAATATTCTTATTCGGGTTTTGTCCCGTGTGATTTTGATTCCAGTGATTGCCGGTATCGCGTATGAGTTTT
Source organism: Cellvibrionaceae bacterium (assembly GCA_047638855.1). Classification (GTDB taxonomy): domain Bacteria; phylum Chloroflexota; class Anaerolineae; order Promineifilales; family Promineifilaceae; genus WTJY01. The sequence goes on from JBLIMP010000029.1 coordinate 18,061, forward strand.
TGCGCTTTACGGCCAAACACCAAGACAATGGTTTTATTCGGGCGATCACCCGGCCGAATATGGCCTTGCAGCGGCTCACAACGCGTGAGCCAGAGCTAGACATGCTTGAAGTGGCGATCACTTCATTTAACCGTGTCCGTGATGCTGACCTAGCTGTGGCAGCGGCCGATTAACTTAACCTGGCTTTTCCAGTCTGACCGGCTTGATGGTGATGTGCGCTTGAGTATATCCGTGAGATAATAGCCCCACGGTTGATTAACAATATTTTCACCTGACCGCTCTTTTTAACAAAGAGCGATGATGATCGATACACACCTACCTTTCTTTTCTTTTTTTAAGGAGTTTTTAAATGACTAAACATGTAACTGTTGCTGTAACCGGCGGCGCCGGACAAATTTGCTATTCGCTATTACCCCGCCTCGTTTCTGGCGAAACCTTTGGCCCTGATACGATGGTGACCCTGAAAATGTTGGAAATTACCCCAGCATTGGGTTCCCTTGAAGGGGTTGCTATGGAATTGAACGACTGTGCATTTCCAAACCTCAAAGAGATCGTGATGACCGACGATCCCAACGTCGCTTTTGACGGCGTCAACTGGGCGTTACTTGTCGGTTCAAAACCACGGGGTCCAGGCATGGAACGTGGTGACCTGATTCGTGATAACGGCCCAATTTTTGTGGGACAAGGACAAGCTTTACAAAGAGGCGCTTCTGACATTCGGATTGCAGTGGTAGGCAACCCCGCAAATACCAACTGTTTAATCGCCATGAATAACTCACCCGACATTCCAAATGAGCGTTTTAGCGCTATGACCCGACTGGATCAAAACCGAGCTTATTCACAATTGGCTGAAAAAGCAGGCGTCCCGATTACTGAAGTGAGCAACGTCACCATTTGGGGCAACCATAGTGCTACCCAGTACCCTGACTTTGAAAATGCGATGATTGGCGGCAAACCGGTCATGGACGTTATCACTGACCACGAGTGGCTACATGGCGACTTTATTACAACGGTACAGAAACGCGGGGCAGCGATTATTGCGGCCCGTGGTAAATCATCTGCGACGTCAGCGGCCAATGCTGCGATTGACCACGTAATGAGCTTTGATGCCAAAACTTCCGATGGAGACTGGTTCTCGGCCGCAGTTTGCTCGAAAGGCGACTATGGCATTCGTGAAGGACTCATTTTCTCATTCCCATTACGTTCAGACGGCAACGGTGGATACGAAGTGGTTCAAGGGCTTGAATTTAGCGATTTTGCTAAAGAAAAAGTTACTGCAACTGAAGCAGAGCTTATTGGCGAAAAAGAAATCGTCAAAGACCTGCTTTAAGCAAATTGCAATTAGCTATCAGCGATTAGTTTGATACTAACTGCTGATAGCTGGTTACTAACTCAAATGACCCGGGGATTATCAAATCACTTCGACCGCCATGAACGCCGGCTGGTCTTACGTTCTGCTCTTGTAGGAGCGGTGGTTTGGGCTGTCGTTTTCACATTGAAGACGGCCGTACACGAGCTTGAACACTTCACCTTAAATTTTCTAGAAGAAACCAGTGTTGTTTTATTGGCCCCTTATCTGATTGGATTTTTGATCGCTGGGGCGCTAATTGTTGCTCTTATTTCTCGATTTGGCTCTACTATCATTCATTATCGAGACGATAGCGGGCATATTCATGAGTTAATTGACGTAGAGGGAGATGGTTTAGAACGGGCTATTTCACTTTACTACGCATCTGAACCCACGTTTGAGCAGTCGCTTTTGGGGGCCGAAGGGGTCGATGTACGTTGGAAGATGCCATCTTTCTCTTTGGCCGCTCGCAAATTTGTGGCTACATTAGCGACGTTAGGCAGTGGTGGCAGTGGTGGATTAGAAGCCAGTGTTACTTTGATTGGGGAGAGCCTAGCGGCCGGTATTTTTAAGCCTCGTTTTAAAAAGGGTAGTAAATACAGTGGTATATTTGGCGACTTGGGACGATCTGATCCTGACGACCTGCAAACGGCACAGCTTAGCGGCATTGCGGCTGCGGTTGCAACACTCTTGGGTGCCCCATTTATGGCGGCATTTTTCGCAACTGAAGTGATGTATCGGCGGCGGCCGATTATTGAGAAACTTGTTTACTCACTTATCTCCGCTTTGGTTGCCTTCTTTCTTAATACCACCGCTCCGCATCTACTCAATCAAACTCCTCTAGCAACCCAGTTCGGCATCCATTTTGAAAACAAACCGATTTTTCATATCGAAACCGTATCTGTTCCCCCATTAACCAACTGGCGTTACATCCTTCTTGTGGGGTTGATGTGTATTGTCATCGCCTTGATTGCAACCCAATTTGCCCGCTTGCGCTCGATAGTAGACGAATGGTTTCATAAACGACAGGAAAATATTTTTCTTCGCCACGTTACAGGAGCCTCTGTGACCGGTCTCATCGCTTTGTCTGTGTTTTTTGGACTGCGAGCGGCCGCAGCATTTGAGCTGTTTGGGATTGGTGAGCATGAAGTGGCTCATGCGTTGCCCCTTGTGCTAGGTACCGGTGAGGGGGCAATAGACAGCGCGTTAAATGGAGAGCTGATTTTAGCGGTTGCTCTCATTGCGCTAGTTGCTAGGGTATTGGCTACATTATCAACGATTGGATCTGGCGGTTCGGCCGGTTTGCTCGTCCCATCTCTCTTTTTTGGAACAATGATCGCAACCGTATTTGTCCAGGCTCCTGTGGCATTGGGGCTATCTGAATTTCAATTCGAAGCGAGTCAAATTATTATTCCGGCAATGGCCGCCAGCTTGGTAGCCATTGTTAATGTCCCATTGGCAGCTATTCTGTTTGTCATTGAGGCCTTTGGCAGCATTTGGATTATCCCGGCTCTGATTGCGATGGTCGTCTCTAATATTTTCGCCTTCAACATATCAATCTATCGTACCCAACGTGAGGGAAATACTCAACGGCAAATTTTGCCAGGATATTCTGTCCATCGCTTACCCATCCCTGAAAAATGGGGTGGCGAAACCTTAGCCAGCTTAAACATGCGGCGTCGTTTTAATGTCAATGTCATTGGTTGGTTAGAATATGAAGCGGCCGATGGCTTGCCCCACGTGCGGTTAAGTGCAGATGCCCATTTGCAACTGCAAAGCCAAGATATCTTAGTCGTGCTAGGCAAAGATGAGGATTTGAAAAAGTTAGTGCAGGCGGCCGAAGGGGATGAACCCCTGCCACCGGCTGAAACCATCCCAAGTGCGTCACCGTCTGATGAGATAGTCGCGAAAAATCAACAGTCGGACGCTGATTCTTTTGATTCTAACGATAATAAAGATTCGGCCGAATGAATCAACAAGGCCACTTTTAAAGCAAGGGATAGGAGACATAATAGCTGATGATATTACGTACAGGGGTAGATTTAATTGAGAACAGTCGTATTGAAGAGGCGATTGATCGGCATGGTATTCTTTTCTTAACCCGTATTTTTACATTGGCTGAAATTGAGGCGTGTGATGGCAGGATTCCCAGTTTAGCGGGTCGATATGCGGTCAAAGAAGCGGTTAGCAAAGCGTTTGGTACTGGGATTGGCGATATGAAGTGGATTGAAATTGAAGTGGTTCAGGATGGACGTAATGCGCCACATGTGGTTTTACACGGAAATGCGGCCAGAATGTCTAAAGAACATGGAATAATGAGTTGGTCGATTAGCATTTCGCATACTGAAACGCATGCGATTGGGCTAGCAGTTGCATTGGCGCAAGTAGCCGACGATTAATTTTTAATGACAGCGGGCATTTGGTCACTTAGACAAAGATTAGCATTAGTTTAGTAAAACATAGAGGCTGTATTAATTTATGAAAAAAATACTATTGGCTATTCTTGCACACCCCGATGATGAGTCGTTTGGTATTGGCGGGACATTAGCAAAATTAGCGGCCGAAGGGATCGATGTTCATATCGCTATCGCCACAGATGGGGCGGCCGGATCTGTAGCCGAGGGGTATGAAGAGGCACGTGACAAGTTAGCCGCCGTACGGACAATAGAATTAGATAAAGCGATTTCAATTTTAGGTGCCACGTTGCACAAACTAGACTACCGTGATTCTGGCATGAAAGGGGATGTTGCGAACCAACACTCAGATGCATTTATTAATGCGGACACTTTTTCAACGATTGGGAAGGTTGTTAAACTGATTCGACAACTTCAGCCGCATGTGGTGATTACACATGATGAAACCGGCGGCTATTTTCACCCCGACCATATCCAATGCTGGAGAATTACGACGGCCGCTTACCATGCGGCCGGAGATGATTTTCAGTTTGCTGAATTTGGACTACCAGCTTGGGCTCCAGACCGGCTTTTTTATACAGTGCGGCCGAAAGGGTGGATCAAGTTCTTTACCACCATGATGCGTCTTTCTGGCAAAGACCCTACAGCCGTGGGGCGCAATAAAGACATTGATATGACGATATTGGGTCAAGAAGCAGACCAAATCCATGTACGATTGAGTTATCGCCAATATTGGAATACTAAACGGTTAGCCAGCGCAGAGCATGCTTCTCAGGGCGGTGGAACAAACCGTTTCCGCTTTATGCCCCAGTTTTTGCAAAAACTCATTTTTGGCTTTGATCATTTTCAACAGGCTCACCCGGCAGTTCCGCCAGGTTATAAAGACACCGATCTGTTTCCATTTTAGCTAGGACAGCGACAAGCGTATTCCACGTTGAACAATATTTCTCCACCGTTTTA